>NZ_RCOC01000040.1:0-44560 GCF_004307515.1 Pseudomonas sp. Sample_14
TCTATAGCTTCTGCATGTGCCCGGGCGGCACGGTGGTGGCGGCGACGTCCGAACCCAATCGCGTGGTCACCAACGGCATGAGCCAGTACTCGCGTAACGAGCGTAATGCCAACTCCGGCATCGTCGTCGGCATCACCCCGGAAGTCGATTATCCGGGCGGCCCGCTCGCCGGTATCGAGTTGCAGGAGCGCCTGGAATCCCACGCGTTCATCCTTGGCGGCAGCGACTACAAGGCTCCGGCGCAACTGGTTGGCGACTTTATCAACGACATTCCATCGACCGAATTGGGCGAAGTCGAGCCGTCGTACAAGCCGGGCGTGGCGCTGGGCGATCTGGCCTTGGCGCTGCCGGACTTTGCCATTGAGGCGATCCGTGAAGCCTTGCCGGCGTTCGAGAAGCAGATTCGCGGTTATTCGCTGCACGACGCCGTGCTGACCGGAATCGAGACCCGCACTTCATCGCCGCTGCGCATCACCCGCAACGAGTCGCTGCAGAGCATGAACGTCAAAGGCCTGTTCCCGGCCGGTGAAGGCGCGGGCTATGCCGGCGGAATTCTCTCGGCGGGTGTCGACGGGATTCGCATTGCCGAAGCAGTGGCTCGCGATATCCTCGGCCTGGAAGCCTGATCAGCATCAGCTGACCCAACACAAAACCCTGTGGGAGCGAGCCTGCTCGCGAAGTCGCTATTTCAGTCAATGATGATGTTGAATGAGATGACGCCTTCGCGAGCAGGCTCGCTCCCACATTGGTTTTTGCGTTTCTTCAGATGTTGGCGCGCAGCACCGAGGTCGGCAGCGCCTCCCCGCGCTCGGCACTCGCCGCCACTGCTGCAATCAACTCACCCAGTTCGTAACCCTGCGCTTTCAACCATTCCTGGTCGTAATAAGTGTCGGCATAACGCTCCCCGCCATCGCACAGGATCGCCACGATCGACCCCGACTGCCCCGCCGCTTTCATCTGCTGCGCCGTCATCAGCGCACCGATCAGATTGGTCCCGCTCGACCCGCCGACATGCCGCCCCAAACGCTGCGCCAGGTAATGCATGGCCGCCAGCGACAGGGCGTCCGGCACCTTGACCATCGCATCGATCACCTTGGGCAGAAACGACGCTTCCACCCTAGGTCGACCAATGCCCTCGATGCGCGAGCCGCAGTCCAGACGCAGGCTGGCATCACCGCTCTGATAGAAATCGAAGAACACCGAACGCTCGGCATCGGCACACAACACGCGGGTACAGTGCTGGCGATAGCGCACGTAACGGCCAAGGGTCGCTGTAGTCCCGCCAGTGCCGGGGCTGGAAATCAGCCACGTCGGCTCAGGGTGCTTTTCGTAGCGCATCTGCTGGAAGATCGACTCGGCGATGTTGTTGTTCGCCCGCCAGTCGGTGGCACGTTCGGCGTAGGTGAACTGATCGATGAAATGACCGCCATGCTCGCGGGCCAGGCGCTCGGATTCGGCGTAGATCTGCGTCGGATCCTGCACCAGATGGCTCTGGCCGCCGTAGAAGGCAATCTGGGCAATCTTCTCTTTCGAAGTGGTCGCCGGCATCACCGCGATAAACGGCAAACCGAGCATGCGCGCGAAATACGCTTCGGAAATCGCCGTCGAGCCGCTGGACGCTTCGATCACCGGCGCGCCGGGTTTCAGCCAGCCGTTACACAGCGCGTAAAGGAACAGCGAGCGGGCCAAGCGGTGCTTGAGGCTGCCGGTCGGATGGCTGGATTCGTCCTTGAAATACAACTCGATGCCGGCAAAACCGGGCAGCGGCAAAGGGATCAGGTGGGTGTCGGCGCTGCGCTGGAAGTCCGCCTCGATGATGCGGATGGCTTCGCGGGCCCACTGTCGGTTGTCGCTCATGGTTTCGGTTCTCGTTGAATCAGCCAGAAGATCGGTCTTCTGAAAAAGGTCTGCCGAAAGCTTAGGAAAAATCCTGCAGGCGGCAAAGATACAGCTGAGTCTCAATGTGTCAGGCAACTGCTAGGCTCAGTGCTGCCCGAACCAGACAGTCTGTAACGACATATAACAAAAAAGAATATAACTTTTGTTTTAACAACTAACGGTACGGGTTAGGGTGTTTCACCTTTTTCTCGATTCGATGGAGAGCGACCTTGCCTCTGCGTAGCACTTTCACGCGTTTCTTTCAGTTGGAAGCCGCCAGCGGTCTGCTATTGATCGCCGCAGCCGTTCTCGCGCTGATCATCAACAACTCACCGCTGTCGTGGCTGTACACCGGCCTGCTCGACACCCCGGTGGTGGCGCAGATCGGCGCGTTGAAAATCGCCAAACCCCTGCTGCTGTGGATCAACGACGGCCTGATGGCGATGTTCTTCCTGCTGATCGGTCTGGAAGTCAAACGCGAAGTGCTCGACGGCCAATTGTCCAAGCCTTCGCAAATCGTCCTCCCTGGCGCAGCGGCGATCGGCGGCATGCTGGTGCCGGCGCTGATCTACTGGTTCCTTAACCGCGACAACCCCGCGGCCCTAAGTGGCTGGGCCATTCCGACCGCCACCGATATCGCCTTCGCCCTCGGCGTACTGGCGCTGCTCGGCAAGCGCGTGCCGGTGTCGCTGAAACTGTTCCTGATGACCCTGGCGATCATCGATGACCTCGGCGCCATCGTCATCATCGCAATCTTCTATTCCGGCGAACTCTCGACCCTGTCCCTTGGCCTGGCGGCTGCGTGCATTGCCGCGCTGGTGGCGATGAACCGGCTCGGCGTGGTCAAGCTCGGGCCGTACATGATCATCGGCCTGATCCTCTGGGTCTGCGTGCTCAAGAGCGGTGTCCACGCGACACTGGCCGGCGTGACCTTGGCTTTCTGCATTCCCCTGCGCACGAAAAACGCCGAGCCGTCGCCGCTGCTGACCCTCGAACACGCGCTGCACCCCTGGGTCGCCTACGGCATCCTCCCGCTGTTCGCCTTCGCCAACGCTGGCCTGTCGCTGAGCGGCGTCACCGTCGAAAGCTTCACCCACGACGTACCGATGGGCATTGCTATCGGCCTGCTGTTGGGCAAGACGATCGGCGTGTTCGGCCTGACCTGGCTGGCGGTCAAGATCGGCATCGCCGCCCTGCCCCAAGGCGCCAACTGGGGCCAGGTCCTCGGCGTCGCGATCCTCTGCGGCATCGGCTTCACGATGAGCCTGTTCGTCGGCTCGCTGGCCTTCGAACCGGGCGTGAGTGACTACGCCGGCATGGATCGCATGGGCATCCTCACCGGCTCGATCCTAGCGGCGGTGATTGGTTATGCGGTGACTGCGGCGGCGAGTCGCAGGGGCACGATACAAACTTCCTGAGGTTTATTGCGGCCAATGCCGTAGCCCCTCCCCAAACGAGGGGCTTGGCTCTAAGCCTTGCAAATGTGCTATATCTTGCGCATCAAACAGCCATCTACTCAGCACAGCTTGGAGTCATTCATGTCGCGCAAAGCCGAAAAACGCCCAATGACTGACGATCAGATTGCCGTTCAGGAGTCGCGAATTCCTTACATCGCTCTAAAGGCCTTCAGCAACGCCTACAAAATGGCACTTGCAAACGGCGCAGCGGTGCTTGTCGCTAAAGATGGTCAACTGCTTGAAGTGACCGAGAAGACTTCCATCGTTTTGCGGTCGATTGGCGCCTACGGCAATCTGAAAAGCGGAACGCGTCTGCACATCAATAAATCTTCAAAACAGGTTACTTCTTGAGCACACCGAGAATACGGATATTTGCGGGACCGAACGGATCCGGGAAAAGCACATTCAATCGACTTGTCCCTGCGCACCTGCTGGGCAACTACATAAATCCTGACGACATCGAACGCTCAATCAAAGATACCGGTTACTTTGATTTCGGTTCTTATCGCATCGAAGCACATAAGGCGGAGCTTTTCGACTTTCTCCGTGCTCACCCCCTGCTGAAAAAATCGCCTCGTTCGCAGGCAAAGCTTGATGACCTCGCAATTGATGGAATCCGGCTCAACTTTTCGAATACTGAAATCGACTCGTACGTTGCGTCGGCACTCTGCGACTTCATCCGTAGATCGTTGATAAAAGAGCGCATCAGCTTTACGTTCGAAACCGTCATGTCGTCCGCGGACAAAGTCAGCCTCCTCGCTGAAGCGAGTAAATCCGGCTACAGGGTCTACGTCTATTACGTGGCGACAGCGGACCCGCAGATAAATATTGCGAGAGTTGCATACCGCGTTTCCCGAGGAGGACATAACGTTCCTGCTGAAAAAATTGAAGCTCGATACTGGCGATCCCTGGAGCTTTTATCCGAAGCTATCCTGGCCTCCAACCGGGCGTATATTTTCGATAACTCAGATGAAGGCAGTGAAGGCCTGACGCAGATAGCTGAAATTACGGATGGAGAACTGATCGAAATCAAATCAGACACTCAACCGCCGTGGTTCAAGCAGTTCGTGCTGGATAAATTGCTTTAGATTCATTTCGAAATTCACATTGCCAATTGGTAACGATGAGCTTGCGTAGCAGACTGCTCCACGTCTCTGCGGCAGACCTCGTTCAAGTCGAACAATCCCCACGTCATTAGCGACCCGTCCTACAGCCACACTTTCCCCGCCTCGATAACGTCGTGCAGCCCCTTTCCGAGGGGCTGTCGATGATGAACAAAGGGACGATCAGTGGCGCGGAACAAGGACATTCCCCGGGTGCAAAACCCACCGCAGGGCGACGGACAATACCTATCACCCCGCCCCCGATACGTCGGATATCACAGCCTTTCCCGATTTAAGAAGAGCGAAAAAGAAAACACCGTTCAACGGTGGGCTTAGGGATCGCTGGATCAACGCAAAAGGCCGAATAATCTATGAATGGGACTATCTACATGGCGAGCTTGAAGCCTACCGCGCAAGCGATGGTAGCCATTTAGGCTCTTACGACCACAGAACTGGTGAACAGATAGATCCACCCAAAAAGAACCGTAGTATCAAAAAATATTTATGAGGATTACATGGGACTCAAAGCCAGACTCGAATGGTACGACCAACAAACCGAACTGGGTGAAGGGGAGGAACTGTCGAAAGACCTAGGCGAGGACGGCTCATTAATGGAAGCATTAGGCCTACCGTCGAAAAGCTTCAATAACGGCGGATTTGATGTAAAAGCCGATTGGATCAAGACTCTCCAGCCCCACTTCAAGCATTCAATCCAATTTTCGTCCTACGACTATCAGGTATCGTTTGTTTACCGTGATCAATGGTAGATGGGACTGGAACTGAGATTGGAATGGTACGACACAGCAACCTTGGAGTTTCAGGGGGAAGAGTCGTCAAAAGACCTGGGTGGTGACGAGTCAGTGTTAAACGCCTTGGGGACTCCCGCCGCGGACAACATCAACAATGGCAGTTTCAACGTCGCTCAAAATTGGCTCGCCACCATGCAGCCGTATTTTCAACATCAAATCGATTTGAGAGTTCACGACTATCAAATTTCGTTTGACTACGGTTAACAGCCCCGGAAGTATTAGCTCCATGCACTTTCTTTTAATTACCGGTTTTTTCCCTGACGAAGCCCAAGATGACTCATTGCAATTCGAGCTGGACATCACAGGCAGCGAGATGAATGAAAAAGTGGCTCAGCTCATTGAATCCAAGCCCTTGGATGAGGTGGAACCCGGCGAGCTGTTGTTGACTCAGGATCAGGTAACCGCATTGGAAACCCTGCTCAACGTCAGTTTTCCAAAGGGCCTCGAATACTTCATGGGCACCTGCGCCATCTACTGAATGAGCAATTCAAGCAAAGAAAAACCCCGACCAGTCACCTGATCGGGGTTATCTTTTACCCGGTTTCCCGCTTAGTGCGAAACGCGGCTGGTTCCGCCAACGGTGGAGATCCGTACCCGCTCGCCAACGCGGAATACTTCATTCTCCTGAACCTGCTGCACATAGGCGCGCATGCTGCCGTCGTCTTCGCGGACGGTGATTTCTACGCCCTGGGTGCGGGTCAGGCCTTCTTCGGTGGCCGAGCCAAGCAGGCCGCCGGCCACTGCGCCGATGACCGCAGCAACGATGCTGCCCTTGCCGCCGCCGATGGCGCTACCGCCGACGCCGCCGACCACTGCGCCTGCTGCGCCGCCGATCGGGGTCTTGGTGCCTTCGATTTTTACCGGGCGCAGGGATTCGATGGTGCCCATGCGAATCGTCTGTACACGACGCGCTTCGTCACGGGAGTAGGAGTCGCCGGTGAGGCTCGATTGGCAGCCGGTCAGCAACATCGCCATCGTCGAAAAAGAAGCAACCAGCAGAACAGACTTACGCATAGCATCAACTCCAAAAGAACATGTGTTCATTAAACCCCGTGGCCTGGCGCCTGTCACGACACCATCCGGATAAAATTGGCTTCCATTCAGGCCTGGTACAGATGCCCGCGAGCGTCCACTCAAGGTAGCGTCAAATCAGCGATCCTGCGCCATCCGCGTTTATCTCGCTCGGTAGACTGCTCAGGGTGCCAGTCGTTCCAGAATCCACTCGGCGCCCTGGAGGCGGTAGTTGAGGCGATCGTGCAGGCGGCTCGGCCTGCCCTGCCAGAACTCGATGCGCTCGGGCAACAAGCGGTAACCACCCCAATGTTCCGGGCAGTGCGGCTGGCTGTCGCTGAAGCGTTGCTCGGTGGCCTTGAGCAAATCTTCCAGTTCGCCACGACCGTTGATGACCCGGCTCTGCGGCGAGGCCCAGGCGCCGAGGCGGCTGCCCAGCGGACGCACCTGATAATACGCGTCGGACTCTTGCGCCGTGACCTTGACCACCCGCCCCTCGATGCGCACCTGGCGCTCCAGGGTTGGCCAGAAGAAGGTCATGGCGGCAAACGGGTTGGCCGCCAGATGCTGGCCCTTGGCGCTGTCGTAGTTGGTGAAGAAGGTGAAGCCCTGCTCGTCCAGGCCCTTGAGCAACAGAATGCGGCAATGCGGACGACCGACGGCATCGACCGTGGCCAGGGTCATGGCATTGGCTTCCACCGGCGCCTGCTCGGTTTTGACCGCATCGGCGAACCACTGGTGAAACAGCGCAAACGGCTCGACCGGGGCTTGCGCCTCGGTCAAACCGTCACGGGTGTAGTCGCGACGCATATCGGCCAGAGCCTGGGTCATGGCGGATTCCTTTTCGTTAGCGGATCACTTCTTGGCAGCGTCGGCTGCGGCGACTTTCTTGTCGGTCGCGGCGGCTTTGGCTGGTGCGGTCTTTTTCGCCGGAGCCTTGGCCGGGGCCTTCTTCGCCGGAGCCTTGGCAGCGGTTTTCTTGGCTGGCGCCTTTTTCGCCGCCGGCACAGCGGCTTTTTTCGCCGCAGGCGCCGGGGTAACCGGTTTGGCCACTGGCTTGACGTCTTGCGCAGCAACCATCGTCACCGGCTTCGGCGCTGGCATGTTGTATTTGCTCAGCAGCGCAACCATGGTGTTTTGCGGAGTCACCAGCAGCTCGACACGACGGTTCAAGGCGCGGCCTTCAACGCTGTCGTTGGCCGCACGCGGCGCTTCGGAACCCATGCCGCGCAGCATCAGGCGATCACGCTGCAAGCCGCTGAGGCGGAAGATCGCTGCCACCGATTGCGCACGTTCCTGACTCAGCTTGACGTTGGCCGGCGCAGCACCGCTGGTATCGCTGTGACCGAGCACCAGCACCGCGGTTTTCGGATCGGCTTCAAGGATTTTTGCCACGCGAGTGAACGGGCCAAGGGTGACCGGCAGCAGCATCGCCGGGCGGTCTGGATTGAACGAGCCTTCGACCGGCGCCGTCACCACCAGTACGTTGTCGCGACGCTCGAGTTGCAGATTGCTGTCTTTCACCGCTTCACGCAGACGCGGTTCGTAGTCATCCAGCCAGGCCTGAGTCACCTTCGGATCCGGCATCGGCACGGCTTTGACGGTTGGCTGATCCTTGCCGCCGAACGGCCACCACCATTTGCCATTGGACTGCGCCTCGGCTTTGGCCACCTCGACCGGTTTGGCTTCAGGTTTGACCTCGGCTTTCAGATCAGCCTTGACCGCTTCGTCGCTGGAACCGAACGGCCAGTACCACGGGTTGCTGCTCTCAGCCTTGGCCACTGGCGCAGTCGCCGCAGGTTTCAGCGGAGCCGGGGCCGGAGCCGGATCTTTAGACGCAACTTTGTCGGAAGAACCGAACGGCCACCAACTGCCGCCATCTGCATCGTTTTTCGGAGTCTGTGCGCAACCGGTGATCGCTACACACAGGGCCAGGGCGAGGGTCTTTTTAGATGACATTGAAAATCCACAAAATGAAGTAATGAAAAATCAGAGCACTTTCGCCCGGATAAACAGCCGTTTTGAAACGAAAATCCCTTCGAGGTTCCGACCCTGGAACCTCTGTTGAAGCTTTACAGACAAGTGGCAAGCACCCGCGCCAGCTTTTGCGCGCGCGGATCCATCAAAACGTAAGGCCCCAGGGTATTTGTCACGAAACCGAAAGCCACATCGTGCTCAGGATCAGCAAAACCGATCGAGCCGCCCGCTCCCGGATGGCCGAACGCGCGTGGGCCGAGGCCGTAGGTGGCGTTGGGCACGTCCGGTTGATCGAGCATGCAGCCGAGGCCGAAACGGGTGCGGGTGAGCAAAGTCTTGTCATCGCCAAGGCTGTGCTCGCGGGTCAGCTCTTCGAGCATCTCGCTCTCGAGCAGGCTGCCGTCGAGCAGGCCGGCATAAAACCCGGCGAGACTGCGCGCGTTGCCGTGGCCGTTAGCCGCCGGTTGCTGCATGCGTCGCCATTCCGGCTTGTTGGTGCTGGTCAGCACTGACGGCGGATTGGTGAAGGCGCGAGTAGTCATGGCAGTCGGTTCGCGCATGGTCACTTGCAGCAGGCGCTGCGCCGCAGCGTCGCCGGCGTTGCCCTTGCCACGGGCGATGTGCGCAACGCGCTGAAACTCTTCGTCGGCCAGGCCCACGTGGAAATCCAGGCCCAACGGTTTGGCGATCCGAGCGACGATCGACTCGCCCGGCCCACGACCGTCGGCGCGGCGCAGCAATTCGCCGACCAGCCAGCCGTAGGTGATCGCGGCATAACCGTGACCGGTGCCCGGAGTCCACCATGGCGCTTCGGCCGCGAGGGCGTCGACCATCGTTTGCCAGTCGTAAAGGGCTTCAGGGGCGAGCAGTTCGCGCAGCGCCGGCAAGCCGGCCTGATGGCAGAGCAATTGGCGCAGGGTGACGGATTCTTTGCCGGCGGCGGCGAATTCCGGCCAGTAGCGGGCAACCGGGGCGTCGAGTTGCAACTTGCCTTCAGCGACCAGTTGCAGCGCGGTGACGGCGGTGAATGTCTTGGTGCAGGAGAACAGGTTGGCGATGGTGTCGCTGTGCCAGGCTTCGGCGCCGTCCTTGTCGGCAGTACCGGACCAGAGGTCGAGGACGGTTTCTCCACCGACCTTGATGCACAGGGCTGCACCGCGTTCCTGGGGATCGTCGAACAGTGCGGCGAAAGCCTCGCGCACCGCTTCGAATTGAAGCTCGTAATGTCCCTGAATCTGCACCCGCAACTCCCCCGCGAAAACGCTCTACAAAGTGGCCCGCATTGTTCCAGCCCTTGAGGGATTTGGGAACAGGCGCGGGCCAGACGGTTGATCGGCAATTTGTGTTGATCCCTTCGCGAGCAGGCTCGCTCCCACACTGGATCTCAACAGCAGCGCAGATCCCCTGTGGGAGCGAGCCTGCTCGCGAAGAACGATAACGCGGTCTGAAACCTAGTGACCATTCCCCGAATGCCCACCCGCCTGCGCGGCCCCCGGCGCTTTGCCAGCCTCGGCCTTGCGCCCGCCTTCCACTTCCGCCGCCGGGGTTTTCTGCGCCTCCTTGCCCAACTGCTCCAGCGCCTGCAGATTGCTTTTACGCACCGCCTCGACAAAGCCCTGATACGGCAGGTCAGTGACCCCGACCAGACCGAAATGGCCGTTCTCGCCGTCGAGCAAGCGCCCGGTCACCGGTTGGTCGAGATACTGGAACCAGTGCACGCCGACAATCGATGGCTCGCTCAGTGCCTGATTGAGGAAGTTGGCATAGGCCGGGCCGCGATCTTCCTCCTTGGCCAACTGCGTCACGCCGCCCCAGAACGGCCCTCGGTCGGCCGAGCCGAAGTTGAATTCGGTGATCAGCACCGGCTTGTCCAACCCCGCCAACGCGGCGAAGTCGTAACCGTCCTGCGGCTTGAGCGTGTACATGTTGAAGCTCAACACATCGCAGTACTGCGCGCAGGAGGCCACGGCTTCAGGCGTACTGGTGGCGAAGCGACCGCCAAGGAGCATCTGGTTCGGCGCGTGCCATTTCAGCGAATCGGAAATGGTCTTGAAATAGGTATCGGCGAAGACCTTCTGGAAGTATTTGAAATCCGCTTCGATCTCCGGATGCTCAGGGTTCGGCAATGGCGGCACGAAGCCCGGATCTTCCATCAACTCCCACGCCGGTAGCTCGATACCCCAGGCCTTGGACAGTCCGGCCTGATTGCGGTACTTGTCGCGCAATTGCTTGAGAAAGGCGCGTTTGGCCGGCACGTCGGTGGTCATTTTCAACGTGCCGTAGGCCAGCGCGTAGCGAGCCTTCGGATCGTCGCCAGGGCCAGCCCAGGCCAGTTCGTTGTCGGCGTAATAACCGATCAGCCACGGATCGTCACGGTGATCGCGGGCGGCAATGGCCACGGCGCGCTCGGTGGCCATGGCGAAACGCGGATCGAACGGATCCGGCATGCCGCCCCACCAATCGCTGCCGGTGCTGATGCTGGTGTAATCGCCGACAATCGACAGCGGCAAGGTGTACGGCACGCGCTCAGCGTCAGCCAGCGACGGCGCGCTCCAGTTGCCTACCGTGTTGAAGCCCCAGGCTTGCAGCCGATCGAGGGTATGCCGGGTCCAGCGTTCTTCATCAATTGTGGCTTTGCACGGGGCGGTTTCCTCGCTGGACGCTTGCACCGCATCGGTCTGCGCCGCTTCGGCAATACCGGATTTTGGCTCGGCAGGCACCGCTGCAGTTTCAGCAGCCTGCACCGAGCCGGCCTCAGCCGCGCCCGCCTTCGCCGCTTCGGCAATCCCGGCCTTGTTGTCGCTGTCGGCCTTGCACGGTTCGCCGTACAGGCGTTGCAGATTGGCGCCATAGAAGTCGTACCAGCGGCCGTTGCCGTAGCCACGGCCCTGATCGGCACCGTTGCCGCCACGGTTGTCGCCCTCGCCGAAATGCGCGGCCAGCGGGTCGTCGTTCTTCGGCAACGATTCGAACATGTACTCACGACCAGCCACGTAGGTCTGGTAGACCTGCGGGCTGACGGTGTTGACGCCCAGCGAATAGAACGGGTGGCCTGCAGGCGTCACCAGATACCAGCGGCCATCGCGTTTTTCCGTGCGAAAGAAACCGCTGGCCTTGAACGCCGGGCCCTTGTTCCAGCCGCCGAACTTGTCCAGCGAAGCCTTTTCACGCTCGGCCAGCCATGTATTCAGCTGTTGCTGCTCTTTGCTGGCGGCGCTTTTCAGTTGCTCGTCGCTGCTGACTTTTTCCGGCCATTTACTGCGGGTTGACTGACCGTATGCGTCGACCAGATTACCGTACACCGCGCGCGTCACCGACTCGCCGTCCTGCACGCCGAAACGCTCGAGCAACAGGCTCTGCGCAACTTTCGGCTGATCCATCGACAGACTCACCGAAACCACTTGGCTGCGGTCGATCTCGCCGGTGCTGCTGGCCAGCAGGATGCGTTGGCCATCAACGGTCATCGGCATCGGCGGCCCGGCTTTCATGCCCTGGCTCAGCGGCGTCGACGCCACCAGCGGCACCAGCAAGGTTTGCGCGGGGCCGGCGGGCAGATCGACGCGGGTGACCAGTGTGCGGCCATCGTTGCTCTGGATCTGCACATAAACCGTCACCGCCCAGTTCATCGCACTCTGCAAACGCAAGGTCATCATGCCGGACTGCGACCAGTCCCAAGCGCCGGTCTGCGGAGTCAGGCGCAAGGTCGGGCGGGCGACCGGGTTGAACGTCACCCGGCGCAGCACTTCGCCTTCCGCGGTCTGTTCGGCATTGGCCTGCGGCAGATCGGCGTTTTCCGTGGCGACCTTGACCACGTCGGCCGGGCGTACGAAGTTGAACAGCGTCTGCTGACCGGCGGGCGCGGCCAGCAACGGCGCGGCAAAGATCATGGCGAAAACAGCGGGCAACGAACGGCAGATCATAAGAACGGAGTTCTCCCTAACGACCAGTCAAGGCCAGTGGAAAAGCGGTGGCAGAGAGATAGACAACGCGGCGGGCCAATCGGCCCACCCGCGTCTCAGGATATTTCACGTCGGAAAGGAGGCAACGCATTGAGGATCGCCTTGCCGTAGCGCTGGGTGACCAGACGCCGGTCGAGCAAGGTGATGGTGCCGCGGTCTTCTTCGGTGCGCAGCAGACGCCCGCAGGCCTGAACCAGTTTCAGCGAGGCATCGGGCACGGAGATTTCCATGAACGGATTGCCGCCACGCGCCTCGATCCACTCCGACAACGCGGCCTCAACCGGATCATCGGGCACCGAGAACGGAATCTTGGCGATCACCACGTGCTCGCAGTAGGCACCCGGCAAATCGACACCCTCGGCAAAACTGGCAAGGCCGAACAGCACGCTGGAATCACCGCCATCGACTCGCGCCTTGTGCTTGTTGAGGGTTTCCTGTTTCGACAGGTTGCCCTGAATGAACACTTGCTTGCGCCAGTCGCGGTCGAGGCCGTCGAACACGTCCTGCATTTGCTTGCGCGAGGAGAACAGCACCAGCGTGCCACGCGACCCTTCGACCAGATCGGGCAGTTCACGGATGATCGCCGCCGTGTGGGCAGCGGCATCGCGCGGGTCGGCCTTCAGGTCCGGCACGCGCAATACGCCAGCATCGGCATGATGGAACGGGCTCGGCACCACCGCTGTGACAGCTTTTTTCGGCAGACCGGCGCGCATGCGGAAACGGTCGAAAGTGCCCAGCGCCGTCAGCGTCGCCGACGTCACCAGGCAGCCGTAAGCGACATTCCACAAACTGCGACGCAAGGTTTCCGCCGCCAGAATCGGGCTGGCGTTGACCTCGATGTCGAACAGCGAACCGCTTTCGGCCAGGGTCAGCCAGCGGGCCATGGGCGGGCTGTCTTCCGGGTCTTCGGCGGTGAACGCGGTCCACAACTCCCAGTTGCCGGAAGCGCGGGACAACAGGCTGCCGAACAGCGGATACCACTCTTCGGCCTGATTGCTGGCGATGCCGATATTGACCTCGCCATCCATGCCTTCCTTGAGCAGATCAGTCAGGCGCTGGAACAGATCGTTAAGGCGCGAATAGCCTTTTTTCAGCTCGATGCCCATCTCGCGCATGTCCTCGGGAATCACCCCGCCGACAAAGCGATGTCGCGGACGTTCGCGGCCTTCGACGTCTTCGCCGGGTTTGAAATCGGCGATCTGCTCACACGCGGTGAACATGAACTGCTGCTGGGTCTTGATCTCCCGCGCCAGCTCGGGCACCTGCTCGATCAGCTTGCCGAGATCACCCGGCAACGGATGCTGCGCGAGCAATTTGGTCAGGTTCTTGGCAGTGGTTTCCAGCCAGTCGGCGGTGGAGCGCAGGCGCGTGTAATGAGCGAAGTGGCCGATGGCCTTGTCCGGCAAATGGTGACCTTCGTCGAACACGTAAATGGTGTCGCGCGGATCGGGCAACACGGCGCCGCCGCCCAACGCCAGATCCGCCAGGACCATGTCGTGGTTGGTGACGATCACGTCAACCTTGCCCATGCCTTCGCGGGCCTTGTAGAAGGCGCACTGGCCGAAGTTCGGGCAATGACGGTTGGTGCACTGGCTGTGGTCGGTGGTCAGGCGCGCCCAGTCGGCGTCTTCCAGCGCGTTAGGCCAACTGTCGCGGTCGCCGTCCCATTTATTGCCGGCGAGCTTTTCGATCATGCTGGTGAACAGCTTCTGACTGGCCTCGTCGACTTCGATCTTGAAGCCTTCTTCCTCGAACAACTGCGCGGTGGCGGTTTGCGCGTGGCCTTCCTGCAAGAGCATGTCGAGCTTGGACAGACACATGTAGCGGCCACGGCCCTTGGCCAGGGCGAAACTGAAATTCAGCCCGCTGTTGCGCATCAGGTCAGGCAAGTCCTTGTAGACGATCTGCTCTTGCAGGGCGACGGTCGCGGTGGCAATGACCAGACGCTTGCCGGCCAGTTTCGCCGTAGGGATCGCCGCCAGGCTGTAGGCCACCGTCTTGCCGGTACCGGTGCCGGCTTCCACCGCGACAATCGCGGGGTCGCCACTGCGCCGGCCTTCATCGTCGGTGTCGATATCCCCGAGGACCTTGGCGATTTCGGCGATCATCAGGCGCTGGCCGTAACGCGGCTTGAGGCTCTTGGCCTCTAGAAAACGCGAATAGGCGCCCTGGATCGTGGTTTTGAGTTCAGTGCTGATCATTGAGTGTCGGGCGCAAAACGCTGGATAAATTTTCAGTGGTTTGATTCGGCGGCTATCATACCCCGCTAATTGATCCCGCGCAGAACGGAGTGACCCAATGACACCTTTTAGCCTCGTTTACCCCCTGCATGTCCTTGCTGCATTGATGTGGGTTGGCGGCATGTTTTTCGCCTGGATGGTCTTGCGCCCTGCGGCTGTGAAGGTTCTGGACGGCCCCGCTCGCCTGACCCTGTGGGTGGAAGTGTTTCAAGGTTTTTTCCGTTGGGTCTGGGTCGCGGTGATCCTGTTGCCGATCAGCGGCGTGGGCATGCTGCATCTGCAGCAGGTCGGCTTCGAGACCGCGCCGAAGTATGTGCAGGTGATGATCGGTTTGTATGTGGTGATGACGGCGCTGTTCATCCGCATTCAGGGGTTGATGCTGCCGGAATTGCGCAAGGCGGTTGAGGCGAAGGATTGGCCGGCGGGTGCGGCAGTGCTGGGGCGGATTCGGCGGGTGGTGGGGCTCAATCTGCTGGTCGGGTTGGTGCTGGTGGCTGTGGCGGCGGCGAGACCGATGCTCTGAATCGCACTCTTGTTCTACTGTGAACACAGTTGTGGCGAGGGGATTTATCCCCGCTGGGCTGCGTAGCAGTCCCGCTTTTGATTTTTAGAGCGGGGCCGCTTCGCGACCCAGCGGGGATAAATCCCCTCGCCACATAATTTCACTCACCAAAGATCTTCACTCACCAAAGCATTTTATTGATCAGAGAGTGGGTCGCAGTTTTAGAGCCGTTGCACGGTAACCGAACCCGCCGCTCCCTCCGACCCAGGCTGGCCATCCGCGCCGGCCTTGCCGTTCTTGCCGCCGTCAGCGCGGTAGACCAGGCAGCCCTTGGATTTGCCGCCCTTCCCTGCTTTACCACCGACACCCGCCGGGCCGCCGGCACCGCCAGCCACGTTGACTTTGATCAGCTCGGCCGGGAAATCCCGTGGTACGGCGAGGCGCACCAGCGCACCCGGCGCGCCTGGCTGGCCATCGCTGCCGTCACTGCCATCGGCACCGTGGCCGGCCGAGCCATAGGTGCAGCCCGGATCTTCACCGTTGCCGCCATCTAGGCCGACGAAACCCGGCGCGCCCCTGCCGCCACGGGCATCGACCGTCAGTTGCGGCGCGCTCAGGGCCTGAAATTGCAGATTCAGATTGCGCCCGGCCCGGGCCGCTTTTTCATAAGTGCCGGGGGCGCCGCGCGCGGTGATCTGGCTGCCCTCGCTCAATTCAGCGCGCTTGACCTTTACTTCCAGCGCTTGTTCAGCCGGAACGATAGCAATACGTGCTTCGTGGCCAAGACGCAGTTCATCGATGTTCAATTCGGTCACATTCGACGGGATCAGCAAGGTGCCGTAATCGGCGACTTCCAGTTTCTCCAGTTGCAGCGTGCTGGTGGTGTTGGGCAAGCGCATCAAAGAATTGCTTTGCACGTTGACCACCTGCGCGCAGGCCAGTGGACTGATGAATGCAGCGAGCAGGCAGAGTTTACGCATGGGAAGAAGCCTCCGGAGCGGCCGGGGCCGGGATGGTTTGCAGGTGGAAAACGCCGAACAACAGGATGCGGCCACGATCACGCCAAGGGTGCGGACGGCCCTTGAGGCTGCGGTTGCACAGCAGCACTTCGAGTAGATGAATCAGCAACAACAGAGCGCCGGCCAGATTGACCAGCAGATGCAGCGGATGAACAAACGGCACCAGTTGATTGGCCAGTACCACGCAGCAGAACAGCAGGGTCAGCAAACGCCCCAGCCCCCAGAACACCTTCATACGCTCCCCCGTGTTGCGAATTATTCTTTGCACGCACAGTACCGGCTTCTGCGGGGGATAAGCCAGAGGGAAAAATGAAATTTCTACAAACGCCGGGTAAATGGCTGCCGGGCCGATGATTTCGACCCGGCAGCTCTAGTCGGCGGACTACAGACCTTTCCTAACGATTGATATGCAGCTCGACCCGGCGATTTTCCGCGCGACCTTCATCGGTGGCGTTATCGGCGACCGGCTCACTTTCGCCTCGGCCCTCGCTGGTGAGCTTGTTCGGCGCCAGGCCCTGACTGAGCAAGTACGCTGCGACACTGCTCGCGCGCCGCTCGGACAAAGCCTGGTTATAGGCATCGGAGCCTTTGCTGTCGGTGTGCCCGATGACTTTGATGCTGACCACGTCGGCATTGCGCAGTTTGTCCATCAAGGTGTCGAGCTGGGCTTTGGCCGCCGGGGTCAGATCGGACTTGTCGAAATCGAACAGCACGTTGCCGGCATCGCTCAAGGTGATCACTTCGGTTTGCGGCGCCGGTTCGACCGGTTTGACTGCCACCGGATATTGCGGCAGCGGGCAGCCACGGTGATCGACTTCGGTATTTTCCGGTGTGTCCGGGCAGCGGTCGCGGCGATCGAATACGCCGTCGCTGTCCTCGTCGCCATCCTGGGCGTAACAGATCAGCCCACCGGTAAGAATGCCCAATGCCGCGCCGCCACCGGCCCAGCCGGCGCTTTCAATGGCGCCAAGACCGCCGCCGACCAGACCGCCAAGCAGGCTGCAGATCGGCCACGTACGTTGATTGAGGGGGGCGGTGCCATCGCTGTGAGTGGCACAACCGGTGAGCAAGCTGCCTAGCAGCAGCACCGGCAAGACGGACCTTGAGAAAAGACGCATTTGTGAACGCTCCTGTGTACCGGCCCATACCGGTTACACAGGAGTAAAGACCCGCATCCGCGACTGCACAAGCCGCGGATGCGAGAGGGGCTAGCGGACGATTTTGATTTCGGTGCGACGGTTCTGCGCACGACCATCAGCCGACTTGTTGTCAGCCACAGGCTGGCTTTCACCAAGGCCCGACACCGAAACAAAGCTGGCACGTGGAACGCCCTGCTGGATCAGGTATTCCACCACCGAGTGCGCACGACGATCCGACAGTTTCTTGTTGTAGGCATCGCTGCCGACACTGTCGGTGTGACCGGTCACGGTCAGTTGCGCGGTAGAGGATTCCTGTTTCAGGCGATCGGCGACCTTGTCCAGCACTTGCTTGTCAGGGCCGGTCAGCGTGGCTTTGTCGAACTCGAAATGCACATCACGAATGACGATGGTTTCTTCCTTGACCACAACCGCTTCTTCGACCACTGGCGCAGGCGTCGGTGGCGGGCAACCGTCAGCATCGACCTGCACGCCTTTAGGCGTACCCGGGCACTTGTCGCGACTGTCCGGCACACCATCGCCGTCTTCATCACCATCACCGTGCACCCAGCAATAGGCCGCTGCCGTACCGCCGACAATCAGTGCACCGTAACCGGCCCACGAAGCGCTTTCCGTCGCGCCGAGACCGGCACCGACCACACCACCGACCGCCGCACAGGTCGGCCAGTCGGTTTTCTGCAAACCTGCACAACCAGTCAACACACTGGTTAGCAGAACCAAGGGTAATGCTGTCCGAACTATGCTCATCTAGTTTTCTCCTGAGGGATCGGCTTAAAACCGATTCAGGGAGTAAAGACCGGAGTTTTAATCTCCGCCAGCAATAGGCCACCGCTGTTTGCGACCGTGTTCACAGGGGTTTGCCTCTTTTGGCGAAAACCGCCGCCACCGGGCGCTTTGCCGACGCGGTCTGGCAGGCTAGTCTTGGCGGTCTGACTGAGGAGCTTCGATGAACGCCGCCATTTCTTCGCGCACGCCACAACAGGCGTTGGCCGCTTTGCTGGATCGCTACGCCCCGGCCCGTCTGCTGCTGATCGGCGCCAGCGAATTTCCCGCCTTGAGCGCTTTCAAGGATGCGCATCCAGGTACCGCTGTCGCCCATGCCGCGCCCGGCGCACTGCCGGCTGAGCTGGCCGCGCAACGCTTCGATCTGGCGCTGGTAGTCGATTGCCTGGAACATTTGCCCAAACGCGATGGCCTGAACCTGTTGGGCGGCATCCGCAATCTCAACGCCAGTCGCATCGCGGTGCTGGCGGATCTGGCCGCCAGTGGCTGGCAGGAAACCGATTTCTATTCGCTGGCCCTGCAGGCCAGCGAGCGTTTTCAGCGCGACGCGCAGGTGCTGACCCTGTTCACCTACGATCTGCTTGACTACAAACAAGTCCCCGACTGGCTCAATTCACGCTTCTGGGCCAATCCGGAAAACTTCGGGAAATACTGGTGGTAATGCAATGAGTACAGCCATTTGCCCATGCGGCAGCGGCAATCTGCTGGATGCCTGCTGCGGTCCTTATCACGACGGCCACCCGGCGCCTTGCGCCGAAGCCCTGATGCGCTCGCGCTACAGCGCTTATGTGCTGGGGCTGGTCGATTATCTGGTAGCGACTACCCTGCCCGCGCAGCAGGCGGGACTGAACCGACAATCGATCAGCGACTGGAGTGCGCAAAGCACCTGGCTCGGCCTTGAGGTGGAAAGCTCGGAGGTGTTCGGCGGCCAGCCGGAACACGCTTTTGTGACCTTCACCGCACGCTGGCATGACAGCCAGGGCGAGCACAGCCATCGCGAGCGCTCCTCGTTCGTGCAGAACGGCGGGCGCTGGTACTTCATCGATCCGACGGTGCAGATGAAGCTGGGGCGCAATGACGGCTGCCCGTGTGGCAGCGGGCAGAAGTTCAAGAAGTGTTGTTCGGGTTATTTCGGCGCTTGAGCTGAAGATCAAAAGATCGTCCGATCGCGGCCCGAGCCTTCGGCCGCTCCTACACGGGATTAGCCGAAGGCTGAAATCTTTTAAGGTCTAGACTGGGCACAAAGGGAGTCAATTTCATGCTCGGTCGTCGGCGCGCACTACATTTTCTGCTGTTGATGCTAATCGTAAACCTCGGCGGCTGTGCCTCGTGGTTCAGCGACGACAGCGTCGAGCCCGCCGTGCATCTGGTGAAAGTCGAGGTGGTGCGGGCCAAACTGCTCGAACAGAAATTCATCCTGCACTTTCGCGTCGACAATCCCAACGACAGCGACCTGACCGTGCGTGGCCTCGAATACCGGATTCACCTGGCCGACATGCTGCTCACCGAAGGCGAGCATGAGCACTGGTTTACCGTCGGGCCAAAGCGCAGCGCTTACTTCAAAGTGCCGATCCGCACCAACCTGTGGCCGAAGGTCAAACACGTGGTGAAACTGCTGAAAAATCCGAACCAGCAGATTCCCTATCGATTGCAGGGGGAAATGGAAACCGGTTTATTCATCGCCCACTACGTGCACCTTGAGCGCAATGGCGTGATAATCCCCGCCGATCTAACTCCGGAGTGACCTCGATGACCCAGCAACCCCATGTCCATGGCCCTGACTGCAACCACGATCATGACCACCATCATGATCACGACCATGGCCATGTCCACGGCCCGAACTGCGGCCACGCCCACCAGGAACCGGTGCGCAACGCCCTGAAAGACGTCGGCCGCAACGACCCTTGCCCATGCGGCAACGGCAAGAAATTCAAGAAGTGCCACGGCGCTTGATGTCACTGGCGAAGGTCTTCTTCGCCTGACACACTGCTTTCGCGAGCAGGCTCGCTCCCACAGGGATCGCGTTTCATCTGAAGAAATATGGTCACTGTGGGAGCGAGCCTGCTCGCGAAGGCGGCGGCGCATACACTACAAAACTTCAGCCCGCCGCCAGAATCTGTGAAGAGCCGACCACCGTCGCATACTCCCCATGCAGATTCCCCAGCGACATCCCGTGCACCTCTTCAGCGGTACGCGGTGTGCCGAAATAATCGGCCTTGTCGAAGGTAAAACACGCATTTTCCGCCACCCATGTGTCGAAACCCAGATTACCCGCCGTGCGCGCCGTTGATTCCACCGAGTTGTTTGTTGCCACGCCGACAATGAGCACCTGACCAATCCCTGCCTCGCGCAACTGCCGTTCCAGCCCCGTCGCACAAAACGCATCCGGCACCTGTTTCTGGATCAGCCATTCCCCGCCCTGAGGGACAAAACGCTCTTGAAACTCGACTCCGTCCTGCTCCGGCCAGAACACCGAATCAGGTGAGCGCGACAAGTGCTGCACGTGAATCACCGGGCCCCCGCGCAGGCGCCACAGCGCCAATAACTCAAGCATTCGCTCTTCGGCCTGAGGATTATTCCGCCGTCCCAGCCGCGGATGCAGAATGCCTTTCTGCTGGTCGATGATGATCAGCGCAGCGTTGCTCTGAAGCTCCATAGCGATCTTTCTCCTGACAGGGCACGGGACTTGTTCCGTAGTTCAACATCAGCGCTTTCCCACAAGCAACTGTCACGCCTCTGACCGATCAGCCGACAACTGCATAAATAACCACTCGCCCTGCTTGCGCGGCCCTCGCGCCGTCACTAACGTAGCGGCTTTATTGCGCCCCCAGCCTTATACCCCCGCAGGAGCTTCGCCATGGCCTCGCCAGCCCTTACACATTTTCTTCCCCGGTTCGGCGTTGCCGCAGCAGTGGCCGGTGTTCTCGGCCTGTCCGGTTGCCAGACCTGGAACGCCCAGGACAGCCTGCCGCCGACCTCCGGCGTGCAACCGCTCAAGGGCCTGGCGCAGAACGTTTCGGTGCGGCGCAATGCGATGGGCATGCCGCTGATCGAAAGCAACAGCTTCCATGACGCGCTGTTCAGCCTCGGTTACGTCCACGCCAGCGACCGTATCAACCAGATGGTCACCCTGCGCCTGTTGGCCCAGGGCCGGCTGGCGGAAATGTCCGGCGCGTCGATGCTCGATGCCGACCGTTACATGCGCGCGGTCAATCTGAAGAAGAGCGCCGGCGAGCTGTACAAGGCCTCGTCGCCACGGCTCAAGCGCTTCTTCGAGGTGTATGCACGGGGCGTCAACGCCTACCTGTTCCGCTACGCCGACAAATTGCCGGGCGACCTCGCCGCCAGCGGTTACAAGCCGGAATACTGGAAACCGGAAGATTCGGCGCTGATTTTTGCCCTGCTGAATTTCAGCCAGTCGGCCAACCTGCCGGAGGAAATCCAGTCGCTGGTGCTCGCGCAAACCGTGACCACTGACAAACTCGCCTGGCTGAGCCCGTCGGCGCCTGATGAAAACCTGCCAGTGGCTGAAGCCGACAAACTGCAAGGCCTCAAGCTCAACGGGCAGATTCCGGGGCTGACGGAACTGAGCAGCGCCAGCCAGCAACTGTCGGCGCTGAACCTGCTCGCCACGCCGACTGCGAACAATTGGGCGATTGCCCCGCAACGCAGCCGCAGCGGCAAGAGCCTGCTGGCCAGCGATGCGCACGGGCCGCTGGCCGCGCCGTCGCTGTGGAGTTTCGTGCAGATCCGCGCGCCGAAATATCAGGCCGCCGGCGTCACGGTTGCCGGTCTGCCGATGGTGCTCGGTGGGTTCAACGGCAAAGTGGCGTGGAGCATGACCAGCGTGCTCGGCGATAACCAGGACCTGTTCCTCGAGAAAATCCGCCGTCAGGGCAACAGCCTCACTTATGAAGTCAACGGCAAATGGCAGCCGTTGGGCGTGCGCAACGAAACCTATTTCGTCAAAGGCCAGCGGCCGATTCGCGAGGCCGTTTACGAAACCCGCCACGGCGCGTTGCTCAACAGTGCCCAGGCAGCGGCGCAGGGCAGCGGTTTCGGTCTCGCTTTACAGACGCCAAGCTTCACCGACGACAAAACGCTGGATGCCTTCTTCGACCTGACCCGCGCGCAGAACGTCGAGCGCGCCTCGGACGCCAGCCGCGAAATCCGCGCCATCACCCTCAATCTGGTCTTTGCCGATGCAAGCAATATCGGCTGGCAAGTCACCGGGCGCTTCCCCAACCGTCGCGAAGGCGAAGGTCTGCTGCCCTCGCCGGGCTGGGACGGTCGCTACGACTGGGACGGTTACGCCGACCCGATGCTGCACCCCTACGATCAGGACCCGGCACAAGGCTGGCTCGGCACGGCCAACCAGCGTGTGATTCCCGACGGCTACGGCATGCAGTTGTCGAAATCCTGGGCGGCACCGGAGCGTGGCGAACGCTTGGCGGAAATGGCTGGCAGCGGCAAGCAGGACAGCCGCAGCGTGATCGCCATGCAGTACGACCAGACCACCACTTTCGCCGCCAAGCTGAAAAAAGTCTTCGAAGCACCGGGGATGAAGCAACCGCTGAAACAGGCGATCGACGCCCTGCCGGACGCCGAACGCAGCAAGGCGCGCGAAGCCTTCACCCGATTGATGGCGTTCGACGGCAAGCTCAGCCCGACCTCGGCGGATGCGGCGATCTACGAACTGTTTCTGCAGGAAAGCATGAAGCAGATCTTCCTCGATGAACTGGGTCCTGAGTCGAGCCCGGCGTGGAAGGCCTTTGTCGCCAATGGCGATCTGTCCTACGCGGCGCAGGCCGATCATCTCTTGGGACGTGAGGACAGTCCGTTCTGGGATGATCTGCGCACGCCGCAGAAGGAAGACAAATCCGTGATTCTCGCCCGCAGCCTCGCTGCGGCGATTACGGCCGGCGACAGTCAGTTGGGCGGCGATCATCGCGCCTGGCAGTGGGGCAAATTGCACACCTATTCGTGGAAAAACAGCAACGGTCAGACTGTACGCGGGCCGCTGGCGGCTGGAGGCGATCACACCACGCTGAACAGCTCGGCGTTTGCCTGGGGCCAGGACTTCGCCACCACACGCGCGCCGTCGATGCGCTTTATCGTCGACTTCGGCCAGAGCGAGCCATTGATGGCGCAGAACGGTACGGGGCAGTCGGGCAATCCACTGAGTCCGAATTACCTGAACGGGATCGATGCGTGGCTGAAAGGTCAGTACATCGGCCTGCCGATGCAGCCGCAGAACTTTGATCGGGTGTATGGCAAGACCCGTTTGACCCTCACCCCGGGCAAGTAAGCGCAGTTCCCTGTGGAAGCGAGCCTGCTCGCGAAGACGGAGGCACAGTCAAAATTGATGTGTCTGGTAAACCGCTTTCGCGAGCAGGCTCGCTCCCACATTGGCTTTGCATCACCCTTAAAAGCCGATCGAACTTCCAGCCTCACGCCCGCCTCATAGCTAACAAGCCCCCCATTCCGGTCACGACATGGATCTTGTTATTGCCCGACCTGAAGGTCTCTACTGCCCCGCCGGGGATTTCTATATCGATCCGTGGCGGCCGGTCGAGCGTTCGGTGATTACCCATGCCCATGGCGATCACGCGCGCACCGGAAATCAGCACTACTTGTCGAGCAGCGCCAGCGCCGGGATTCTGCGCGCGCGTCTGGGTCAGGACATCCAGTTGCAAACCCTCGACTACGGCCAGCGCCTGACCCACCACGGCGTGACCCTGAGCTTTCACCCCGCCGGGCATGTCCTCGGTTCAGCGCAAGTGCGCCTGGAATACGGCGGCGAAGTCTGGGTCGCATCGGGCGATTACAAGGTCGAGCCGGATGGCACCTGCACCCCATTCGAACCGGTGCGCTGCCACACGTTTATCACCGAATCGACCTTCGGCCTGCCGATCTATCGCTGGCAGCCGCAGGCGCAGATCTTCGCCGAGATCAATCAGTGGTGGGCGGCCAATATCGCCGCCGGCAAGGCCAGCGTGCTGTTCTGCTACTCCTTCGGCAAGGCGCAGCGGATTCTCCACGGCATCGACGAAACCCTCGGGCCGATTCTCAGCCACGGCGCAGTCGAACCGTTGAACCGCGTCTACCGCGATGCCGGCGTATACCTGCCGCCGACGATTTACGCAGGCGACGTGAAAAAAAGCGATCCAATCATGCGCCAGGCGCTGGTCATTGCTCCGCCATCGGCGGGCGGCAGCACGTGGATGCGCCGTTTTGGCGACTTCAGCGATGCCTTCGCCAGCGGCTGGATGCGCTTGCGCGGGACCCGGCGGCGGCGCGGCGTCGATCGCGGTTTCATCCTTTCCGATCACGCCGACTGGCCCGGCCTGCTGTGGGCGATCAACCAGACCGGCGCGGAACGGGTGATGGTCACCCACGGCTCGATCGGCGTGCTCGTGCGCCATTTGCGCGAACAGGGCCTCGATGCACAAGGCTTCACCACCGAATACGGCGATGACGAAGACGACAACATCGCCAGCGAACCCACCGTTGCCGAGACATCGCCATGAAAGCCTTCGCCGAGTTATATGCCGAACTCGACGCCACCACGTCGAGCAACGCCAAGCTGGCGGCGATGCAGGCTTACTTCGCGCAGGCCGCGCCGGAAGATGCCGCATGGGCGGTGTATTTCCTCTCCGGTGGCAGGCCGCGACAACTGGTACCGGTGCGCATCCTACGTGAGCTGGCGGTCGCAGTTTCGGGACTGGAGCCATGGCTGTTCGAAGAAAGCTATCAGGCCGTCGGCGATCTGGCCGAGACCATTTCTCTGGTACTGCCGGAAAATTCCCACAGCTCCGAGGCCGGTCTTGCCGAATGGATCGAAGACAAGCTGCTGCCACTGCGCGGAGAAACGCCGGAGTACCTGGCGCGCCAATTGCCAATGTTGTGGGCGCAACTGGACCGGCCGAGCCTGATGCTGTGCATCAAGCTGATCACCGGCAGTTTCCGCGTCGGCGTTTCGAAGTTGCTGGTCACCCGCGCCCTCGCCTCAATGGCCGGGCTCGACAGCAAACGCGTGGCCCAGCGCCTGGTCGGTTACACGGACCTGTCGAACCGGCCGAACGCCGCCAGCTATCTGAAACTGATCGCCCCGGAATCCGCCGACGAACATGCCCAGCGCGGCGGCCAGCCCTACCCGTTCTTTCTTGCCCACGCCTTGGCGCAACCGGTCGAGGAATTCGAAGCTCTGCTCGGCCCCGCCAGCGACTGGCAGGTGGAATGGAAGTGGGACGGTATCCGCGCGCAAGTGGTCAAGCGCGACGGCAAGCTGTGGGTGTGGTCGCGCGGCGAGGAACTGGTGACCGAGCGCTTCCCCGAGTTCGATGTGCTGGTCCACGGCCTGCCCGACGGCACGGTGATCGACGGCGAAATCGTCGTGTGGAAGAGCACCCATCCGACCACCGAAGATGCCTTCGATCCGCAATCCGATGAGCCGCCGGCCGTGCAACCGTTCGCCCTGCTGCAGCAACGCATCGGTCGCAAGACCCTCGACAAGAAGATTCTCGAAGAAGTGCCGGTGGTAGTGCTGGCCTACGACCTGCTGGAATGGCAGGGCGAAGACTGGCGCAACCAGCCGCAGGTCAAGCGCCGGGCGCAACTCGAAGAGGTGATCGCGCGCTGCAACAGCCCGGTACTGCTGCCCTCCCCGGTATTGAACGGCGAAGACTGGCTCGACCTCGGCCGCCAGCGCGAAGCGTCACGCAAACTCGGCGTCGAGGGCATGATGCTCAAGGCGCGCGATTCGCTGTATGGCGTCGGCCGGACCAAGGACATGGGCGTGTGGTGGAAGTGGAAGGTCGACCCGTTCAGCGTCGACGCGGTACTGATTTATGCCCAGCGTGGACACGGCCGCCGCGCCAGTCTGTACAGCGATTACACCTTCGCCGTGTGGGACGGCCCGCCGGAATCCAGTCAACGCTCGCTGGTGCCGTTTGCCAAGGCGTATTCGGGGCTGACCGATGAAGAAATGCGTCAGGTCGACAGCATCGTGCGCAAGACTACGGTGGAAAAATTCGGCCCGGTGAGCAGCGTGAAACCGAGCCTGGTGTTCGAGCTCGGCTTCGAAGGCATCGCCCTGTCGCGCCGACACAAGAGCGGCATCGCCGTGCGCTTCCCGCGCATGCTGCGCTGGCGCAAGGACAAGACCGTCGAAGAAGCCGACAGCCTCGCTACCCTGCAAGACTTGTTGGCCTGATTCATTCTCGACACATCGCAGAATCCTGTGGCGAGGGGATTTATCCCCGCTGGGCTGCGCAGCGGCCCCCAGCAATTTCCCCCTGAAATCGTGCACTCAGGTTTTTGCGCCTGCTGCGCAGCCGATCGGGGATAAATCCCCTCGCCACAGTTTTTCCCTGCTCTGAGCTACCCGCGTGATCCGAAACAGTGCATGCAAACAGCAATGCCCGTTTCCGGGCATTCAACTACCCTTGCCTCTCTGCACTCGACCTTTTAAAACACCTGTTCGGCACTCTGGTTCGGAAATTGCTACTTTCTACAGGTCGTAAGCGTTGCAGTAACAATAATTCTGCGCCACAAGCGCTCATATTGGTTCTTAGGGATTGAATAATGAAAAAAGCATTGCTGACCCTTTCTGCACTGGCGTTGTGCATGGCCGCCGGCTCCGCGCTGGCCAAGGAATACAAAGAGCTGCGCTTCGGCGTTGACCCTTCGTACGCACCGTTCGAGTCGAAAGCGGCCGATGGCAGCCTGGTCGGGTTCGATATCGATCTGGGTAACGCCATCTGCGCCGAACTGAAGGTCAAGTGCAAATGGGTCGAAAGCGATTTCGACGGCATGATTCCGGGCCTCAAAGCCAACAAGTTCGACGGTGTGATCTCGTCGATGACCGTGACCCCAGCGCGCGAGAAGGTCATCGACTTCTCCAGCGAACTGTTTTCCGGCCCGACCGCTTACGTGTTCAAGAAAGGCTCCGGCCTCAGCGCAGACGTCGCGTCGCTCAAGGGCAAGACCGTTGGCTATGAGCAAGGCACGATTCAGGAAGCCTACGCCAAAGCCGTGCTGGACAAGGCCGGTGTGAAAACCCAGGCCTATCAGAACCAGGATCAGGTGTATTCCGACCTGACCTCCGGCCGCCTCGACGCAGCCATCCAGGACATGCTGCAAGCCGAACTGGGCTTCCTCAAGTCGCCGAAAGGCGAAGGTTACGAAGTCAGCCAGCCGGTCGACAGCGAATTGCTGCCGTCGAAAACCGCTATCGGTATCAAGAAAGGTAACACTGAGCTGAAAGCACTTTTGGATAAAGGTATCAAAGCGTTACACGACGACGGCAAATACGCCGAGATTCAAAAGAAACACTTTGGCGACCTGAATCTGTACAGCGGCAAATAATGCCCCGGCGCCCATCCTCGATGGGCGCCTTTTCCATCCGCTCAGGTTGCTGATTTATGTTTGAAACCCTCCTGCAAAATCTGGGGCTGGCCTCGTTCAGTCTGCAGGGCTTCGGCCCGTTGCTGCTGCAAGGCACCTGGATGACCATCAAATTATCGGCGATGTCGCTGCTGGTGGCCGTGTTGCTCGGCCTGCTCGGCGCCAGTGCCAAACTGTCGAAAGTCAAACTGGTGCGCCTGCCCGCGCAGCTCTACACCACGCTGATTCGCGGCGTGCCGGATCTGGTGCTGATGCTGTTGATCTTCTACAGCCTGCAAACCTGGCTGACGTCACTGACCGACTACATGGAATGGGAATACATCGAAATCGACCCGTTCAGCGCCGGCGTGCTGACGCTGGGCTTCATTTATGGCGCGTATTTCACCGAGACCTTCCGTGGCGCCATCCTCGCGGTGCCGCGTGGTCAGGTCGAAGCCGCCACCGCGTATGGCCTCAAACGTGGCCAGCGTTTTCGCTTTGTGGTGTTTCCGCAAATGATGCGCTTCGCCCTGCCGGGCATCGGCAACAACTGGATGGTCATGCTCAAGGCCACCGCGCTGGTGTCGATCATTGGCCTCGCCGATCTGGTCAAGGCAGCGCAGGACGCCGGTAAAAGTACCTATCAACTGTTCTACTTTCTGGTCCTTGCCGCCTTGATCTATCTGCTGATCACCAGTGCTTCGAACTTTATCCTGCGCTGGCTCGAACGCCGCTACGCCGCCGGTGCCCGGGAGGCCGTACGATGATCGAACTTCTCCAGGAATATTGGCGCGCCTTCCTTTATACCGACGGCCAGAACATCACCGGGCTGGCGATGACGATGTGGCTGCTGACCGCCTCGATCTGCATCGGCTTCATCGTCTCGATCCCATTGTCGATCGCCCGCGTCTCGCCGCACTTCTACATTCGCTGGCCGGTGCAGTTCTACACCTACCTGTTCCGTGGCACGCCGCTGTATATCCAGTTGCTGATCTGCTACACCGGCATCTACAGCCTCGCCGCCGTGCGCGAACAGCCGATCCTCGACAGTTTCTTTCGCGACGCGATGAACTGCACGATCCTCGCTTTCGCGCTCAATACCTGCGCGTACACCACGGAGATTTTTGCCGGGGCGATTCGCAGCATGAACCACGGCGAAGTCGAAGCGGCCAAGGCTTATGGCCTGACCGGCTGGAAGCTGTACGCCTACGTGATCATGCCGTCGGCATTGCGCCGCTCGTTGCCTTACTACAGCAACGAAGTGATCCTGATGCTGCACTCGACCACCGTGGCGTTCACCGCGACCATTCCCGATATTCTTAAAGTCGCGCGGGATGCCAACTCGGCGACCTTCCTGACCTTCCAGTCATTCGGCATCGCCGCGCTGATCTACCTGACCATTACTTTTACGCTGGTCGGTCTGTTCCGCCTTGCCGAACGCCGCTGGCTGGCCTTCCTCGGGCCGACTCACTAGCACCGGTTTGAAAATAAAGAGATAACAATGCGCCACCAGATTCATGACTTGCTGGCCCCGCTGCCGGGGACCGCACGGCAGATTCACAGTTTCCACTTCGGCCCACAGCAGGCCAAGGGCAAGGTGTACATTCAGGCCTCGCTGCATGCCGACGAACTGCCCGGCATGCTGGTCGCCTGGCACCTGAAACAGCGTCTGGCCGAGCTGGAAGCCGCCGGCCGCCTGCGCAGTGAAATCGTCCTCGTGCCGGTGGCCAACCCGGTCGGCCTCGAACAAGTGCTGATGGACGTGCCGCTGGGCCGTTACGACCTCGAGAGTGGGCAGAACTTCAATCGCTGGTTCGTCGACCTCAGCGAAGAAATCGGCAACGCCATCGAAGGCCAGTTGGACGACGATGCGCAGCACAACCTCGAACTGATCCGTGCCAGCCTGCGCGACGCCCTCGCCCGCCAGACGCCGGCCACACAACTGCAATCCCAGCGTTTGACCCTGCAACGCCTGGCCTGCGATGCCGACATGGTGCTGGACTTGCACTGCGACTTCGAATCGGTGGTGCACCTGTACACCACGCCCGAGGCGTGGCCACAGGTCGAGCCCTTGGCGCGCTACATGGAAGCGCAGGCTAGCCTGCTTGCTACCGATTCCGGCGGGCAGTCGTTCGACGAGTGCTTCACCCTGCTCTGGTGGCAACTGCGCGAGCGCTTCGGCGAGCAGTTCGATATTCCGCTGGGCAGCTTCTCGGTGACCGTCGAATTGCGCGGTCAGGGCGACGTCAATCACCCGCTGGCCAGCCGCGATTGTCAGGCGCTGATCGACTATCTGATCCAGTTCGATGCCATCGTCGGCGAGACCAAGCCGCAACCGCCACTGCCGTACCCGGCCACGCCACTGGCCGGTGTCGAACCGGTGACCACGCCAGTCGGCGGCCTGCTGGTGTACTGCGCGACACCCGGCCAATACCTGGAAGCCGGCCAGCAGATCGCCGAAATCATCGACCCGGTCCACGACAAGGTCACCCCCATTCATTGCACCGCCGCCGGCCTGCTGTATGCGCGCTCGCTGCGGCGCATGGCCACTGCCGGCATGGTCATCGCCCACGTCGCGGGCGCCGAAGCCTATCGCAGCGGCTACCTACTTTCGCCTTGAGGATGCTCGTCCATGTACAAACTGACCGTTGAAGGCCTGCACAAAAGCTATGGCGATCATCAGGTGCTCAAAGGCGTTTCGCTCAAGGCCAAAACCGGCGACGTGATCAGCCTGATCGGCGCCAGCGGCTCGGGCAAAAGCACCTTTTTGCGCTGCATCAATTTCCTTGAACAACCCAATGACGGCGCCATGAGCCTCGATGGCCAGGCGATCCGCATGGTCACCGACCGGCACGGCATGCACGTTGCCGACGCCGATGAACTGCAACGCCTGCGCACGCGGCTGGCGATGGTGTTCCAGCATTTCAACCTGTGGAGTCACATGACCGTGCTGGAAAACATCACCATGGCCCCGCGCCGGGTGCTCGGTTGCAGCAAACAGGAAGCCGAGGATCGCGCCCGTCGTTATCTGGACAAAGTCGGCTTGCCGGCGCGGGTCGCCGATCAATACCCGGCGTTTCTGTCCGGCGGTCAGCAACAGCGCGTGGCGATCGCCCGGGCACTGGCGATGGAACCGGAAGTGATGCTGTTCGACGAACCGACCTCGGCACTCGACCCGGAACTGGTCGGCGAAGTGCTGAAAGTGATTCAGGGCCTGGCCGAGGAAGGCCGGACGATGATCATGGTCACCCACGAAATGAGTTTCGCGCGCAAGGTGTCGAATCAGGTGCTGTTTCTGCATCAGGGTCTGGTGGAAGAAGAAGGCGCGCCGGAAGACGTGCTGGGCAACCCCAAGAGTGAACGCCTTAAGCAATTCCTCAGCGGCAATCTTAAATAAGGTTGGCACCCAACCCTGTGTGGGAGCGAGCCTGCTCGCGAAAGCGGTTTATCAGTCAACATCAATGTTGAATGTGACATCGCATTCGCGAGCAGGCTCGCTCCCACGGGGGAATCCACCGACCGACAAAGTTAAACTTGTCCCCCCGCTTCGCTGTCTCTGAAACAACACCTCCAGAGCGCACGCAGCCGGCATGGCGAAATCCCCCGACTTTGCAAAAACCTGGTTCAGCGCCCGCGACTGGAAGCCGTTCGCCTTTCAGAAACAGGTGTGGGCGGCGGTGAAAAACGGCGAATCCGGGTTGCTCCACGCCAGCACCGGCGCCGGTAAAACCTATGCGGTGTGGTTTGCTGCGCTCAACCGCTTCGCCCGCCTGCAACCGCCCGTGGCCACGCCGCGCAAACGCAAACCGCCGGCCGAGCCGTTGACGGTGCTGTGGATCACGCCGATGCGCGCTCTTGCCGCCGATACCGCCCGCGCGCTGCAAAGCCCGGTGGATGATTTACAGATTCCGTGGAGCATCGGCCTACGCACCGGCGACACCAGCAGCAGCGAACGCGCCCGTCAGGGCCGGCGTTTGCCGACGACGCTGATTACCACCCCGGAAAGCCTGACTCTGTTGCTCGCCCGCGCCGATGCGCGCACCGCGTTGTCGACCCTGCGCATGATCGTCGTCGATGAATGGCACGAATTGCTTGGCAACAAGCGCGGCGTGCAACTGCAACTGGCCCTCGCCCGCCTGCGTCATTGGCAGCCGGAATTGATCGTCTGGGGCGTGTCCGCCACCCTCGGTAATCAATCCCACGCGGAGCAAGTGCTGATCCCACAGGGCGGCGGCGTCAGTGTTCAAGGCAAAAGCGAAAAAACCCTGCAAGTCGACACCCTGCTGCCACCGGCCATCGAGCGTTTTCCCTGGGCCGGCCACATTGGTCTGAAGATGCTGCCGCAGGTGGTGGCCGAACTCGACGCCTGCGCCAGCAGCCTGGTGTTCACCAACACCCGCGCACAATCGGAGATCTGGTATCAGGCGCTGCTGGAAGCGCGGCCGGACTGGGCCGGGTTGATCGCGCTGCACCACAGCTCACTGTCCCGCGATACCCGCGATTGGGTCGAGCAGGCATTAAAGAATGGCCAGTTGAAAGCGGTGGTCTGCACTTCGAGCCTGGACTTGGGTGTGGATTTCCTCCCGGTCGAGCGTGTATTGCAGATCGGCTCGGCCAAAGGCGTTGCGCGGTTGATGCAACGTGCCGGGCGTTCCGGTCACGCACCGGGGCGCACCTCGCGGGTGACGCTGGTGCCGACCCACAGCCTGGAGTTGATCGAAGCGGTCGCCGCACGCGATGCCGTCGAACAGCGGCGCATCGAGCCGCGTCTGTCACCGCACAAGCCGCTGGATGTGCTGGTCCAACATTTGGTCAGCATGGCCCTTGGCGGTGGGTTTATTCCTGAAGACTTGTACGAAGAAGTCCGTGGTGCCTGGGCTTATCGTGACCTGACAGCGGCAGACTGGGCCTGGGCGCTGGCGTTCGTACGCCATGGCGGGATGTCTCTTACAGCGTATCCGGATTACCGCCGGGTCGAGCCGGACGAACACGGCGTCTGGCGTGTGCCGGATGCGCGCCTGGCGCGGCGCCATCGCATGAGCATCGGCACCATCGTCAGCGACGCGAGCATCAACCTGAAATTCTGGAGCAAGGGCGGCGGCGGCAAACAGCTGGGCAGCGTCGAGGAAGGCTTTATCGCCCGGCTGAAACCCGGCGATGGTTTCCTCTTCGCCGGGCGCCTGCTGGAACTGGTGCGGGTCGAGAACATGACCGCCTACGTCAAACGCAGCACCGCAAAAAAAGCCGCCGTGCCGCGCTGGAATGGCGGACGCATGCCGTTATCCAACGAACTGGCCGAAGCAGTGGTGACGCGCTTCAGCGCCGCTGCTCAAGGTCAGTTCAACGGCCCGGAAATGCACGCGCTGCGGCCGCTGCTGGAGACGCAGATACGCTGGTCCGGCTTGCCCACCACGGAAAATCTGCTGGCCGAGGTATTGAAATCCCGCGAGGGCTGGCACCTTTTCCTCTATCCGTTCGCCGGGCGCCAAGTGCATCTGGGACTGGCGAGCCTGCTGGCATGGCGCGTCAGTCAGCGGCAACCGGTGACCTTCTCAATTGCCGTGAACGATTACGGCCTGGAACTGCTCAGCGCCACGCCGGTGGATTGGGCTACGCATCTCGATGCGCGACTGTTCAATGCCGATGACCTGTTGCTGGACGTGCTGGCCAGCCTCAATGCCGGTGAACTGGCGTTGCGCCGCTTCCGCGAAATCGCGCGGATCGCCGGGCTGGTGTTCGCCGGGTATCCGGGCGCACCAAAGAGTACCCGCCAGGTGCAGGCGTCGAGTGGCTTGTTTTTCCAGGTGTTCAAACAATACGACGCCGACAATCTGCTGCTGGCCCAGGCCGGGGAAGAAGTCCTGCGCGAGGAACTGGATATTCGTCGTTTGGAGCAGACACTGGAGCGGATCAATCGGATGAAACTCGACTTGCATCAGGTTAAACGTCCTACACCGTTGGGCTTTCCGCTGCTGGTGGAGCGGATGCGCGAGAGCATGAGTTCGGAAAAACTGGCTGACAGGATTAGAAGAATGGTCGGTGACCTGGAAAAAACCGCTGATAACGGAAAATCGTCGTGAGTGCGTACCCGGTGCGTTTGGCCGGTGAGGAGTTATGGCTGCTGCCGGAGAAAGCCCTGTACTGGCCAGCGCAGGAAGCATTGCTGATCGCAGACGTGCATTTCGGTAAAGCAGCGGCCTATCGCAGCCTCGGCCAGCCGGTGCCGCATGGCACGACGGCGAGCAACATCGAGGTAATCGACACGTTGCTGGCGCGGCTGCCGTGTCGCCAGTTGATTTTTCTCGGGGATTTCCTGCATGGGCCTGGCTCACATGTCCCGACCACACTGAATGCGCTGGCAGAGTGGCGAGCGCGCCACGCTGACCTGCCGATGACGCTGATTCGCGGCAACCACGACAAACGCGCGGGCGACCCACCGGCATCGCTGAATATCCGCGTGGTGCCAGAGCCGCTGTTATTGGGGCCGTTTGCCTTGCAGCATGAGCCCGATGCGCATCCGGAACGGCACGTGCTCGCCGGCCACGTTCACCCGGTCTATCGGCTGCATGGCAAAGGTCGGCAGAGTCTGCGCCTGGCTTGTTTCAGACTCGGTGAGCGCATCAGCCTGATGCCGGCATTCGGTGCGTTTACTGGCGGCTATCAGGTCGAGCGCGACGACAGTTGCAAGGTCTTCGTGATCGGCGACAACGAAATATGGCCCGTCAGCTAGATCGCAAATCGATCAGGCTGACGGGCCATATTCATGACAGTGGGTCAGGCGACAGGCGCCGGAGGCGGTTCGTCCGGCAGGGTCGGTTCGCCTGGTTCGGTCGGTTGTTCGTTGGGAGTATCGGGATCGGGCTGGCCGGGCACGCCGCCGGACAGGCTCAAAGACGGATTCGCCAGTAACGACCAGGCCAGAACGCCTATCTGATTGGGCTCAAGCCTTGCCAGTTCAGCGCTGATTCGCGGGTCGATCTTCATAGGGCACTCCTCAGTGAAGGCCCGAATTTGTGTGTAACAAAAACGGGCAGTACACCCCATAGAGTGTCTGCCCGCCAAAGAATTCCCGACATCCGTCGGATGGTCGATCAGGTACGCGGCAAGGTTACGCCACGCTGGCCCTGATATTTGCCGCCACGATCCTTGTAGGAAACTTCACATTCTTCATCGGATTCGAGGAAGAGCATCTGCGCCACGCCTTCGTTGGCGTAGATTTTCGCCGGCAGATTGGTGGTGTTCGAGAACTCCAGCGTCACATGACCTTCCCACTCAGGCTCGAGCGGAGTGACGTTGACGATGATGCCGCAGCGCGCGTAGGTGCTTTTACCCAGGCAGATGGTCAGCACGTTGCGCGGAATGCGGAAGTACTCGACGGTGCTGGCCAGGGCGAAGGAGTTCGGCGGAATGATGCAGACGTCGCTGTGGATGTCGACGAAGCTGCCGGCGTCGAAGTTCTTCGGGTCGACAATGGCCGAGTTGATGTTGGTGAACACCTTGAAGTGGTTGGTGCAACGCACATCGTAGCCGTAGCTCGACACGCCGTAGGAAATCACCCGGCTGTCGTCGCTGCCGCGCATCTGGCGCTCGACGAACGGTTCGATCATGCCGTGTTCCTGCGCCATGCGGCGAATCCACTTGTCCGATTTGATGCTCATGGCGGGTTTGTCCTGAATAGCGAGGTGGAAAAATTCTGTCCGGCATCTTACCGGGCGCGTCGCCGCGATCAAAGTGCGCAACGCAATTCTCGGCGAACACCCCGTATTTACGCGCTGTGGCGACGAACCGTCGCACCGCCGATCCCTAAAACAGAGAATCCTTTGCAAGAAACATTGGCACGTTCCGGAAAAAGGGTTAAGGTGGCGTCACTGTGTTGCTTGTGTCACTGAGAATCTCTACACGATATGTTGAATTTCGATCCAACCATCTACAAGAATTTTTCCTGCTCTTTGCACTCAGTCTCGGCCAGGGTTCTTCCTGAGTCGCAGTTATCTTTGTTCAAGGAGTTACACCATGTCTAATCGCCAAACCGGTACCGTTAAGTGGTTCAACGATGAAAAAGGCTTCGGCTTCATCACTCCACAATCCGGTGACGACCTGTTCGTTCACTTCAAAGCTATCCAATCCGACGGCTTCAAAAGCCTGAAAGAAGGCCAACAGGTTTCTTTCATCGCTACCCGCGGTCAGAAAGGCATGCAAGCTGAAGAAGTACAAGTTATCTAACTTGTAGCTTCTTTAGAAAAGAGCCCCGCCCTTAAAAGCGGGGCTTTTTTGTGTCTGTATATTTTGTTTGCCCCTCTTTTTGCCTCCGCTCTATATGATCCGCGCCCTGGAATCACATGGAAGAAGCAGGATGCAATTCATCTCTTGGAACACATTCAACGCGTTGCTGTTGGCGTTCGCCCCCCCTCTGAATGCAGAGACCAAATCTGATCATCCGACGGTGATTCTCGGCATGAACCCTCGTGCGACATATCTGGCGAAAGGACCAGAAGTCAATGGCCACTCTTCGATGCAACTCAGAGGCGCAGCGCTCCTGACGCTCTCGACTCCTCACGCCTGCGGGAGCAACGAGGTCTATTTGACGCCAGAATCATTGGGCATTCCGAACGAATCATTTCGACGAGCGCTCGGCGAAGTCCAAGACTTGATCGACCAAAAAATCCCCCTGATTCTGACGCTCTCCGCTTGCGAGCGAAAACGCGCCTTCTTCGAAAAGGTACGCCCCTGCACTCCTGAGGAGTGCGCAGACCTGACGAACCCTCTGGCAGACGACAAGCTTTATCTGGACGAGCACCTCAAGCCGATCGGCGAAGGCCTGGCGTTGTACTACCTGAAAATGCCAATGTCCTATGACGAAGAAAAACAGGCGTGGCAAGCACAAATTTTTTACCGGGACACGCGAAGTCTACGCAGCGAGCATTACGTCGACAGAGAAGACTTCGCTTCAGCGAAACCCGTTCTGACATACAAAGCTTACTATCGAAACGGAAAACCCCGCCGGACCTACCAGAATGATGCTAACGGCCTGCGTCAGGGCGAGGCGCTGACATATTCCGAACAAGGGGTCGTCATCAAGCGTGAAAACTACCTCAACAACCATCTCGAGGGTTGGCAATTTATCTATCACGAAAATGGCAAAATCGCTGAGTCCTACAATTGGCATCTGGGCAAGCATGTAGATGGCGAGTATTTGGAATATGACGAGGACGGGACGCTGATCGGGCGCAGCAGTTATCGAAATGACGTTCTCCACGGCCCTGCCCTTGGATACCACTCGAATGGACAGATCAGGTACGAAACCGTTTTCATCAACGGCAAATCCCAAGGGCCAAATAATCATTATTTTGATAATGGAGCCGTTGAGACCTCCCGCACCAATGTCGACGGCAAGCCAGATGGCTGGCTAACCACTTACTTCATCGACGGGACAGTCAAAGAGAAACAGTTTTACAGGGACGGTGTGCAACGAAGCTATGAGCAATGGAATGAGCAAGGCAGGCAAACCTTGCAGTGGCAGTGGGATGAAAAACATCGCCAACAGGGCGACTTCAAACAGTGGTACGCGACCGGCCAGCTTAAAGAACATCGAAAATACAAAGACGGCAACCTTCACGGATCATCCACGACATGGCACGAAAACGGTGAGATGGCTTCATTTACCGATTATATCGATGGCGCCGAGCATGGACCGATGCGCTTCTTCAGGAAAGACGGCAGCCTGAGCTACCAATGCCAATACCAGATGGGCGTCAGGCAGGGAGAATGTGTTTCGATTCCCGTCAGCAAGACCAAAGAAGAAAGCTGACAATGAAAAGCCCCGCAATCACGGGGCTTTCTCCTTTCTAGCGCAGGTGCTTACCAGGCCACACCAAACCCTGCGGTATAACGGGTCTTGTTCAGATCCGCATCGTTGGTGCCGCTGATGATGTCGCGCTCGGCCTTGAGGTTGAGCGAGGCCCAGTCGGTGACCTTGTAGCGCAGGCCCAGTTCGGCATCCAGCGCGTAATCGGCAACGCCCGACAGCGGCTTGCCGACTTCGCCATTGGTGAAGAACTCGACCTTCTTGCCGATCAGGTAGCGGTTGTAGTCCCACTTCATCGCGACGGAATAGAAGTTGTCCTTGCTGCCATCGCGATACTCGTAATCGGTGCGGTTGAGCAACGAGCCCAGCGAGAACGCGCCGAGTTCGTCGTCCCAGAACTGGTAGCCCGGACCGGTACCGACCACGCGCTGACGCGCCAGCTCTTCGATGTGATCACGCTTGTAGTTGATGCGCCCCTGCCAGAACCACTGATCGGTGAGGAAGCGGTCGAGGGAGTATTCGGCGCGCCAGTTGTTGGTGGTGGTTTCCGCATCCTGGACTTCGCGGTTGTACTCGCCCTCGCCGGTATGCCGCCAGCGGCCATGGCGAGCCGAAGTCTTGAAGGCAACGTCGTAATCGTCGGTGTCCTTTTCGGCGCGCTGATAGTCCAGCGCCAGATCGACGTTGCCCTTCCAGACCAGGTCGGTGACGATCGGCTTGGGCTTGAGGATCTGCTGAATGCTCGCCAGCTCGACCGTCTTCGGCGCCTCGCCGTTGGCCAGGGTGACCTTGCCATCGTCGGCCGCCGTCAGCGACTTCGATACTTCACCGGCATAGGCGTCCTGCTTCACCAACAGGTGCTGATCGCTGTCGAGGGTCTTGACCTCTTTCCAGTCAATCGCCACTGCGCCGGCATATTTGGTCTGGATCAACAGCTTGCCGCCATCGAATACCGTGATGGTCCCGCTCAGCTTGTCGCCGTTTTTCAACCAGACGGTGTCGGCAAGCAGGGGCGTGGACGCGCTGAAAACAGCAAGGCACAACAGGGTTCTGGGGAACATAAGCAGATCGGGGGCTCAGAGTTGGCGAAAAGGGTCGGCATTATCCGTAGGATTTTGCCCATGACAAGGACTGACCGGACTATTTCAATTGAGTTCATTTCTCAACTGCGCCACGAGCGATTACCCTTGTCGCCATCGTCACGCCAATGCTCAGGAGCCGCGTACGTGAAAGACCCGCTCGACAGCGTCGAAAACGATGCGCAAATCCGACGCACGGCACTCTACTCGACGCTCGCGCAAGTGCCTGAAGGCAAAGTCGTCAGTTATGGCCAGTTGGCCGAACTTGCCGGGCTGGGCCGCGCCGCGCGCTGGGTCGGGCGGACTTTGAGCCAGTTGCCCGGCGACACCAAGCTGCCCTGGCACCGCGTGCTCGGCGCCGGCGGGCGCATCAGTCTGCCGGTCGGCAGCCCCTCCGGTGATGAACAACGTGCGCGATTGCGCATGGAAGGCATCACCGTCCAGAACAATCGTGTGGATATTCGGCGCCATGGCTGGCGTCCGGTAGAGCACAGCGGTTAGAGTGCGCGCTTTGTTTTCGCAATTTTGAGGCAGACTTCAGCCCATGCCCCGTAAAACCTGGCGCGCCGCGCTCGCCGCCTATGCCAGTCCTTCGACGCTCGTGCTGTTGTTGCTCGGTTTTGCCGCCGGCCTGCCGTACATGCTGGTGTTCTCGACGCTCTCCGTATGGCTGCGTGAAGCAGGCGTGGCCCGTGAAACCATTGGCTATGCAAGCCTGATCGGCCTGGCGTACGCGTTCAAATGGGTCTGGTCGCCCCTGCTCGACCAATGGCGCCTGCCCTTGCTGGGCAAGCTCGGCCGCCGCCGTTCCTGGCTGGTGCTCTCCCAGGCACTGGTGATTCTCGGGCTGATCGGCATGGGCTTCTGTGATCCGCAAAAGCATTTGTCCTGGCTGATCGCCATTGCCGTCGTAGTCGCCTTCGCCTCGGCCACCCAAGATATCGCGGTCGACGCCTATCGCCTGGAAATCGCCGATGACAGCCGCCAGGCCGCGCTCGCCGCCAGCTATATGTCCGGCTACCGCGTTGCCGCCCTGCTCGCCACCGCCGGCGCGCTGTTCTTCGCCGAAGGTTTCGGCTCAACCGGCTTCAACTATAAGCACGCGGCATGGACCGGCACCTATGTACTGTTTGGCGCATTGATGGTGCCCGCGCTGCTGACCACGCTGTTCATGCGCGAACCACCGGTGCCGCTGCGCACGCAGTTGCAGGCCGGGCGCTACACGTTCATGCATCAACTGATGTCGGTGTTCGTGCTGATCGTTTTGCTGGTTTCCGTGCCGGCGATGTTCACCCAGCTGTACAACACCGATTTCGCCGGCGTGCTGTTTGGTGACATGAGCCCGCTCGATTTGCTCCTCGAAGACCGCGCCTTTCTGCGCGCCATCCTCTACATATTGCTCACCGGCATGTGTCTGTCGGCCATGGGCCGGCGCGGACTGGCGCCGGTACTCACGCCGATCAATGACTTCATCCTGCGTTATCGCTGGCAGGCGCTGTTGCTGCTGGGCCTGATCGCGACCTATCGCATGTCGGACACGGTAATGGGCGTGATGGCCAACGTGTTCTACATCGACCAGGGTTTCACCAAGGATCAGATCGCCAGTGTCAGCAAGATTTTCGGCCTGATCATGACCCTCGTCGGTGCCGGCATGGGTGGCCTGTTGATCGTGCGTTTCGGCATTCTGCCGATCCTGTTTATCGGCGGTGTGTCTTCGGCAGCGACCAACCTGCTGTTCGTCATGCTCGCGGACATGGGCCCGAACCTGCAGATGCTGGTGGTGACCATTTCCCTCGACAACTTCAGCTCGGGCCTGGCGACATCGGCGTTCGTTGCCTACCTGTCGAGCCTGACCAACCTGAAGTTTTCCGCAACGCAGTACGCCCTGCTCAGCTCGATCATGTTGCTGCTGCCGCGCCTGATGGGCGGCTATTCCGGCGTGCTGGTCGAGAAGTTCGGTTATCACAGCTTCTTCCTCATTACCGCCCTGCTCGGCGTACCGACGCTGCTACTGATCGCGCTGCACTGGTTCCAGGAGCGCCGCCGCGAAGGACAAACACCGACGCCCGAGCCTGCACCGACGCCCGTCACCGAAGAATCGTAGGACGCTTCGCCAATGGCGGGAGGAATCCCGCCGCTGGCGCCTTCCGCCGGCCACACTTCTGTACGTCAGCAAAACTCGCCGGTACACTGCTCCGTCATTTCCAGTCATAGCAACCGACAACGGCCAACCATGCGCACCAGTCAATTTTTGCTCGCCACACAGAAAGAAACGCCTTCCGACGCGGTCGTGATCAGCCACCAGCTGATGCTGCGCGCCGGCATGATCCGCAAGCTTGCCTCGGGCCTGTACACCTGGCTGCCGATGGGCCTGCGAGTCATGCGCAAGGTCGAAGCCATCGTTCGCGAAGAAATGAACGCTGCCGGTTCTCTGGAAGTGTTGATGCCGAGCACCCAACCGGCCGAGCTGTGGCAGGAATCGGGGCGCTGGGAAGAATACGGCCCTGAGCTGCTGCGCATCAAAGACCGCCACGGTCGTGATTTCTGCGCGGGCCCGACCCACGAAGAAGTGATCACCGATCTGATGCGCAACGAGTTGAGCAGCTACAAACAGCTGCCAATCAACCTGTACCAGATCCAGACCAAATTCCGCGACGAAATCCGCCCGCGCTTTGGTTTGATGCGCGGCCGCGAATTCATCATGAAGGACGCCTACTCCTTCCACGCTGATCAGGCGTCGCTGCAGGTCACCTACGACCGCATGCATGAAGCCTACTGCAACATCTTCACGCGTCTGGGTCTGAAATTCCGTCCGGTAGAAGCCGACAACGGCTCGATCGGTGGTGCCGGTTCCCACGAATTCCACGTGCTGGCCGAGTCCGGCGAAGACGATATCGTCTTCAGCAACGGTTCCGACTACGCGGCGAACATCGAAAAAGCCGAAGCGGTGCCACGGGAAACCTCGCGCCCTGCGCCAACCGAAGAACTGCGTCTCGTCGACACGCCAGACACCAAGACCATCGCGGCGCTGGTGGAAAAATTCAATCTGCCGATTGAAAAGACCATCAAGACCCTGATCGTCCATGCCGAAGAAGAAGGCAAGCTGATCGCGCTGGTGATTCGTGGCGACCACGAACTGAACGAAATCAAGGCTGCCAACCAGCCTGGCGTGGCCAGCCCGCTGGTCATGGCCTCCGATGCCGAACTGCGTGACGCGATCGGCGCCGGCGCTGGTTCGCTCGGCCCGCTGAACCTGCCGCTGCCGATCATCATCGACCGCTCGGTGGCGATGATGAGCGACTTCGGTATTGGCGCGAACATCGACGACAAGCACTACTTCGGCGTGAACTGGGAGCGTGATCTGCCGGTTCCGACCGTTGCCGACCTGCGCAACGTCGTCGCCGGCGACCCAAGCCCGGACGGCAAAGGCACGCTGGAAATCAAGCGCGGCATCGAAGTCGGCCACATCTTCCAGCTGGGCAACAAGTACAGCAAGGCGATGAAGTGCGAAGTGCTGGGCGAAAACGGCAAGCCGGTGACCCTGGAAATGGGTTGCTACGGCATCGGCGTATCGCGCGTGGTCGCCGCTGCCATCGAGCAGAACAACGACGCCAACGGCATCATCTGGAGCGACACCCTGGCGCCATTCCAGATCGCGCTGGTACCGCTGCGCTATGAAACCGAGCAGGTGCGCGAAGCCACCGACAAGCTGTACGCCGAACTGACGGCGGCCGGCTTCGAAGTGCTGCTGGACGATCGCGACAAGAAAACCAGCCCGGGCATCAAGTTCGCGGACATGGAACTGATCGGCATTCCACACCGGATCGTGGTCAGCGACCGCGGCCTCGCCGAAGGCAACCTGGAATACAAGAGTCGTTCCGAAGCAGAGGCGCAAGCACTGCCGGTGGCCGATGTTGTGTCCTTCCTTCAGGCCCGTATCCGCCGCTGAAACCAGATAGAGACGTCATGTTCAAGCGAAACACCTTAGGCCTCGGTGGCGCCGCCCTGTGCGGCGCCCTGCTGGTCAGCGGCTGCGCCAATCACATGTCGCAACGCAGCGAGCACGAAGAGCGGGTCGAGCGAAAACTGCTCGATCACAGCCTGCAGATCGATGTCGGCGAGCCCAAGGTGCTCGAGCTGCCGCAGCGACGCGTGAAGATCAACGAGCAAAAGACTTTCGAAGTCACCGAGTTCGAGGTCACCCGTCGTTACGACCGCTACACGCCTTACCAACCCTGGCGCGAAGTCTATGAGATTCCGCTGGGCGCGGTGGCCGTGGTCGGTGGTGTCGGTGCGAACGTGGTCAACGTGTTCGCTCTCGGTAACCTGCCGGACAGCGTCACCCGGGATTGGCTGAGCTACGGTTTCGCCGGGCTCAACCCGTTCATGAACGTGCAGTCCAACGGTCGCGCGCAGCAGAACCTCGCGGGCATCGATGAAGTCCAGCGCGACAAGCGCACGGAGTATTCGAGCCTGCCGTGGAGCGAACGACCGGTGCAGGTCAAGGCCGGCAAGCAGACATTCGACATGACCACCGACCGCAACGGCGTGCTGCGCTTGAATCTGCTCGACAGCCCGTTCGCCGAACATGACCTCAACCATGTTGGCCGCTTGCAGATCAGTGTCGAAGACGCCAAGGACGATGTGCATTCCGACTCGACCCTGATGCTCAGCGGCCACCTGCGCGGCAAGTTGATCGAGGCGCACGGGCTGATTTATGACGATCTGGAAGATGACGAAGTGAGCCAATGGGTACACCGGGTCAAACGCCTGTCGGAGCTGGGTCTGGAAGAAGAAGCCAGCGAACTGGAACAAAGCCTGATCGAACTGACCCGCAATGATCCTGAGTTGCAGACTGAGTTTCTCAAGTCTCTGGCCAAGGATGCCGGGCGCTTAGTGGCTGATCCGGGACCGAATTAAAGCTTAAAAGCTTCGCGAGCAGGCTCGCTCCCCCAGAGGAATGCATTCTAACTGTGGGAGCGAGCCTGCTCGCGAAGAGGCCCTGCCAGGCGCCGCGAATCTACCGCTCAAACAACTCCATCTGCTCAAACCCGTCGCGCAGATCCTCCAGCCTCACTCCTACCCCTAACAACCGCACCGGTTTGCCGCCGCGATTGAACGCCTGCGTCAGCAGCAACTGGTAACTGCCCAGGTCACGCCCTGCCCCGGCCTGTTCCAGCGTGGTCTGGGTGAAATCATGAAATTTGACTTTGACGAACGGCTTGCCCGGTCGATAACTGCTGTCGATCCGCGCCATGCGGGTTTTCAGGGTATCGAGCAACTCGGGCAATTTTTCCAGGCAGCTGCGCAAGTCCGGCAGATCAACGTCGTAGGTGTTTTCCACGCTGATCGACTGACGGCGGCTGTCGTTGTGCACCAGCCGGTCATCGATTCCACGGGCGAGATTCCACAAGCGCTCGCCGAAACTGCCGAATTCGCGCACCAGCGCCAGCCTGCCCCACTCGCGAAGGTGCTGGCAGTCAACGATGCCAAGCTTGCCGAGCTTGTCGGCGGTGACCTTGCCGACGCCGTGCAGCTTGCTCACCGGCAGACCACTGACGAACTCTTCGACCTGATCCGGGGTGATCACGAACAAACCGTTGGGTTTTTTCCAGTCGCTGGCGATCTTCGCCAGAAACTTGTTTGGCGCAACGCCTGCGGAAACGGTGATGTGCAATTGGTTGGAGACCCGGCGGCGAATGTCCTGGGCGATGCGCGTGGCGCTGCCGCCGAAATGCGCGCTGTCCGACACATCGAGATAGGCCTCGTCCAGCGAAAGCGGCTCGATCAGGTCGGTGTAGTCGGCAAAGATCGTATGAATCTCCTTCGAAGCTTCGCGATAAGCCTCCATGCGCGGCTTGACGATGGTCAGGTCCGGGCACAATTTCAACGCGTGACCGGAAGCCATGGCCGAGCGCACACCATAGGCGCGCGCTTCATAGTTGCAGGTGGCGATCACCCCGCGCCGATCCGCGGAACCACCCACCGCCAACGGCTTGCCGGCCAGACGCGGATCATCGCGCATCTCGATGGCGGCGTAGAAACAGTCACAGTCGATGTGGATGATTTTTCGCTGGGTCATGTCGGAAAAAGACAACGTGGCAAGCCGGAGCGGCAGTATCTCATTGGCACCTGTATATAGCACCAGTGGTTGAATGTTCTTTTCCGACCGTAGGAGATTTCCGCTGAATTTATTTTTTCAATCACAGATCAAGGTGCAATAGAGCTGAAAGCCTTGCGCTAACTGCCCTGCGCGCCGGCCAACCGCCGCGAAAAGACGCTAAGCGCTTGAACCTCAACAGATTTATCCAGATCGACGGTTGACACACTCGCGAACCTCTGTAGAATGCCGCCACACAGACGCGGGATGGAGCAGTCTGGTAGCTCGTCGGGC
>NZ_RCOC01000110.1:0-279 GCF_004307515.1 Pseudomonas sp. Sample_14
GATCAATCCCTCCACTCAGCCTTCCGACGTCGCCGGTGGATCAAGATCAAGAGCACTCGAGCTTGCGCTCATTGTTGAGTGGGGCGGCTTCGCCGCGGGCAGCTGCGCTGCTTTGCTTTTCTGTGGGAGCGAGCCTGCTCGCGAAGGCGGCCTGCCGAGCAACCCATTTCTCCCAAATGCCCACGATCCAACTGTAGGAGCTGCCGAAGGCTGCGATCTTTTGCTCTTGCTCTTGCTCTTGCTCTTGCTCTTGCTCTTGCTCTTGCTCTTGCTCTTGCT
>NZ_RCOC01000110.1:289-44449 GCF_004307515.1 Pseudomonas sp. Sample_14
TCTTGCTCTTGCTCTTGCTCTTGCTCTTGCTCTTGCTCTTGCTCTTGCTCTTGCTCTTGCTGTTCTGTGGGAGCGAGCCTGCTCGCGAAGGCGGTCTGACAGCCGACCCATTTCTTGCTGGATGCACGCGATCCAACTGTAGGAACTGGCGAAGGCTTGGGCCGTGATCGGACGATCTTTTGCTTTGGCTCTTGATCTCTTGCCCCTCCACGCCCTCAGCCCGTCCGTCATTCTGTTACCACTTCCACCGACGCCTCTATCAGCCATTTCCGAAAACCCGAGTCTGAGCTGGCGCGTTTCCTGCAAGTGCCCCGCAAATCGCCATAAAACGAGCGCTCGCGGTGTTTCCTCCTGCGCCCGTAGCGGCAGAAGGTTTAGCCAGAAGGCCTGCAACGCTCAAAAAGCAGTGCGCAGCCCGGTGACGTACGAGAGGGGAGACGATGAAGGCAGTAATTTTGGCGGGTGGCCTCGGCACGCGCATCAGTGAAGAGTCGCACCTCAAGCCCAAGCCGATGATCGAGATCGGCGGCAAGCCAATTCTCTGGCACATCATGAAGCAGTATTCCGCCCACGGGATCCACGACTTCGTCATTTGCCTGGGCTACAAGGGCTACGCGATCAAGGACTTCTTCGCCAACTACTTCCTGCATACATCCGACGTCACTTTCGACATGCGCAACAACCGCATGGACGTCCATCAGAATTACAGCGAGCCGTGGAGTGTGACCCTCATCGACACCGGCGAGGAAACCATGACCGGTGGCCGCCTGTTGCGTGCCGCGCGTTATCTCAAGGATGAAGAGGCGTTCTGCTTCACCTATGGCGATGGCGTTTCCGACATCAATATTGCTGAGCTGGTCGACTATCACAAGGCTCACGGCCGCCTGGCGACCGTCACTGCGGTGCAGCCGCCAGGTCGGTACGGCGCGCTTGAACGCCAAGGTGACCAGGTGCTGGGTTTCACTGAAAAACCCCGTGGTGACGGTGGCTGGATCAATGGCGGTTTCTTCGTGCTGTCGCCAAAAGTGCTGCCCTACATCAGCGATGACAGCACCACTTGGGAAGCCGAGCCGTTGGCCCGTCTGGCTCAGGACGAACAACTGAAGGCCTTCGAGCATGAAGGCTTCTGGCATCCGATGGACACCCTGCGTGACAAGAACCATCTCGAAGCGCTGTGGCAGAGCGGGGAGGCCCCATGGAAGCAATGGGCCTGAGTGCGGATTTCTGGCGTGGCAAACGCGTTCTCGTCACCGGACACACTGGATTCAAAGGCAGTTGGCTGACCCTGTGGCTGCAAAGCCTTGGTGCGCAGGTCAGCGGTTTTTCTCTGGATCCGTCGACCGAGCCGAGCCTGTTCGAACTGGCGCGCGTGCGCGAAGGCATCAATGATCAACGCGGCGATCTGCGTGACCTCGGTGCCTTGCTGGAAATCATCGCCGAGACCGAGCCGGAAATCGTCCTGCATCTGGCGGCCCAGCCTCTGGTGCGCGAGGGCTATCGCGATCCGCTTGGCACCTATTCCAGCAACGTCATGGGTACGCTGAATCTGCTCGAAGCGATTCGTCAGGTCGGCGGCGTGCGGGCCTGCGTGCTGGTGACCACTGACAAGGTCTACGCCAACAAGGAATGGCTGTGGCCATACCGCGAAGACGAAGCCCTTGGTGGACACGATCCTTACAGCAGCAGCAAGGCCTGCTGCGAATTGCTCGCGCAGTCGTACGCGGCGTCGTTCTTCCCGGCGGACAAACATGCCGAACACGGTCTGGCCTTGGCTACCGCACGCGCTGGCAATGTACTGGGCGGTGGTGATTTTGCGCCGGAGCGACTGATTCCCGACGTATTGAAAGCATGGACCGCCGACGAGCCAGTGACCCTGCGTTACCCGCAAGCCGTGCGTCCGTGGCAGCACGCGCTGGAACCGCTGGCCGGATATCTGCAACTGGCTGCTGCTCTCTACGAGTACGGCCCGGAATACGCCGGTGCGTGGAACTTCGGTCCCGGTGAGGCTGACATGTGCAGCGTCGGTGAAGTGGTTGAACTGCTCGCCAACCGTTGGCCGCAGGCCCGTGGTTTGCGCATCGAGCCGAGTGAATTGCACGAAGCCGGTCTGCTGCGTCTGGACAGCAGTCGTGCGCGGCAGGTGCTCGGCTGGCAGCCGCGCTGGTCGTTGCAGGCGTGCCTGGCGCAGACCCTCGATTGGCACTTGGCGTGGCAGAACGGCGATGATATGCGCGCCGTAACTCTGGGCCAATTGAATCTGTACCGAGGCGCGCTGTGAGCGAGTTTTCCCTGCAAGCGTTGCCATTGGCCGGCCTGTTCAGCGTTCAGCATAAACGTTTCGAAGACCAGCGCGGGCACTTCGCCCGGTTGTTCTGCGAGGGCAGCCTGAGTGCGTTCGGCAATGAATTTCATATCCGCCAGATCAACCATTCCTGCACCCGCGAGAAGGGCAGTGTGCGTGGCCTGCATTATCAGAATGCCAACGCCCCGGAAGCCAAACTGATCACGTGCCTGCGCGGTGAGGTCTGGGATGTGGCGGTGGATCTGCGCCCGGACTCGGAGACGTTTTTGCACTGGCACGCCGAGCACTTGAAGGCGGGCGATGGCCGCAGCCTGTTGATTCCGGGCGGTTTCGCTCATGGCTTTCAGACGCTCACCGACGACGCCGAATTGCTCTATCTGCACAGCGCCGATTACGCACCGGAGCACGAGGGCGGCTTGTCGGTGAACGATCCTCGGCTGGCGATTGCCTGGCCGTTGCCTGTCAATAATTTGTCAGCGCGCGATTCCAGCCATCCCGCGCTTGATCAACACTTTGCTGGAGTGCGTCTATGAATTGCCGTGGGTGCGCTGCACCGCTGAGTCTGCCGTTGATCGACCTCGGCACTTCGCCGCCGTCCAACGCCTACGTGCATGCCGATCGCCTGGAGCAGGCCGAGCAATGGGTCCCGCTGAAAGTCGCCGTGTGCGAGCAATGCTGGCTGGTGCAGACCGAGGATTACACCAGTGCCGACAGCCTGTTTGATGCCGAGTACGCCTACTTCAGTTCGTTCTCCAGTACTTGGCTGAATCACGCCGAGCGCTATGTCGCCGAGATGAGCGAGCGCTTCGGGCTGAGTGCCGACAGCCGTGTGGTCGAGGTCGCCGCCAATGACGGGTACCTGCTGCAATACGTCGCCGCGCGCGGCATCCCGTGCCTGGGCGTCGAGCCGACCCGCAGCACCGCACAGGCTGCACGGGAAAAAGGCCTGGAGATTCGTGAGCTGTTCTTCGGCCGCGACACCGCCACGCAATTGCGCAGCGAAGGCTGGAGCGCCGACCTGATGGCGGCCAACAACGTGCTCGCGCATGTGCCGGACATCAATGATTTCCTCGCCGGCTTCGCGACGTTGCTCAAGCCGACCGGCGTCGCCACCTTCGAGTTTCCGCAACTGCTGACGCTGATGGCCGGCGCGCAGTTCGACACGCTGTATCACGAACATTATTCCTACCTGTCGCTGACCGCCGTGCAGACCCTGTGCGAGCGCAACGGCCTGGAAGTGTTCGACGTCAGACAGTTGAGCACTCACGGCGGCTCGCTGCGCGTATTCGTTCAGCGCAAGGACGGCCAGCGCCGCACTGTTCTCCCGGCAGTTCAGCAACAACTGCAGGCCGAACTCGATGCCGGGGTGAAAACCGCCGAGTACTACGCGACCCTCGCGCCTGCTGCCGAACGCATCAAACATGACCTGCTGCGCTTCCTGTTGCAGGCCAAGGCCGACGGTAAACGTGTGGTCGGATACGGCGCGGCAGCCAAGGGCAATACCTTGCTCAATTACGCCGGGGTCAAGCCGGACTTGCTCGCTTGGGTCGCGGATGCCAACCCGCACAAACAGGGCAAGTTCTTGCCGGGCAGTCGCATCCCGATTGTTGCGCCAGCGCAGATCGACATTGAGAAACCGGACTACGTGCTGGTGCTGCCGTGGAACCTGCTGCACGAAGTCAGTCAGCAACTGGCGCAGGTGCGTCAGTGGGACGGGCGCTTCGTCATCGCCGTGCCTGAGTTGAAAGTGCTGTGAAAGTTCTGGTCACTGGCGCCACAGGCTTTGTCGGTCGGCATCTGGTTGCTGCATTGCTTGCGCGCGGCTGCGAAGTCCGTGCGGTGGCGCGCAACGCAGAACCGGCGCAGGGCATGCCATGGATCAACCACGTCGAATTCGTCGCGGCAGACATTCACGCTGCCGAACTGAATGTCGTCGCGCTGACCGAAGGCATCGACGCGCTGGCGCATCTGGCCTGGCCGGGGTTGCCGAACTATCGGGCGCTGTTTCATTTCGAGCACAACCTGATGGCCGATTACCGCTTTATCAAAAGCGCGGTAGAGGCGGGCGTGTCGCAGGTGCTGGTGGCCGGCACTTGCTTCGAATACGGCATGCAGAGCGGTCCGCTCAGCGAGTCAACCGAGCCACGGCCGAGCAATCCCTACGGTCTGGCCAAACATACGCTGCACCTGTTTCTGCAGAGTTTGCAGCAGGAGCAACCGTTCACCCTGCAATGGGCGCGCTTGTTCTATTTGCACGGCGAAGGGCAGAACCCCAACAGCCTGTTGGCTGCGCTGGACCGGGCAATCGATGCTGGCGAGGCGTCGTTCAACATGTCGGCCGGTGAGCAGTTGCGCGATTTCCTCGCGATTGAAACCGCCGCAAGTCATCTCGCCGCGATCCTCCATCAGCGCGATTTCGACGGCGTGATCAACTGCGCCAGCGGCCATCCGGTGTCGGCGCGTGCGCTGGTCGAACAGCGCTTGCATGAGCGTGGCGCAACACTGGCTCTGAACCTCGGCCATTACCCGTATCCGACCCACGAACCGCTGGCGTTCTGGGCCGTCACCGAGCGCTTGCAACAGTTATTGGGAGAGTCGCCATGAGGCACGAGTTGTACCGGGCCACCGGCCTGCCGGTATTGCAGAACCGCACTTTCGCCGATGCCGAATCGGCGCGGGCCTCGGCCAGCGCCGACATGCTGCTGGTTCAGGACGAGCGCAGCGGTCTGGTTTTCAACGCCGCGTTCGATGCCGACAAGCTCAGTTATGACGCCGACTATCAGAACGAGCAGGCGCACTCCGGTCAGTTCCAGAAGCATTTAAGTGACGTCGAAGGCATCATCGCCAAGCACTTCAAGGGCCAGGAACTGATCGAAGTCGGCTGCGGCAAGGGCTACTTTCTCGAGTTGCTCAAAGGCCTCGGCTATTCGATCACCGGTATCGACCCGGCTTATGAAGGCGACAATCCCGAGGTGATCAAGGCGCCGTTCACGCGCGGCCTCGGCCTGGCGGCAGACGCCATTGTGCTGCGTCATGTGCTGGAGCACATCGAAGACCCGGTGAGCTTTCTGGCCGTGATCGCCGAAGCCAATCAGGGCGGGCAGATCTACATCGAAGTGCCATGCCTGGACTGGATCCTTGAGCACAAGGCCTGGTTCGACCTGTTCTACGAACACGTCAATTATTTCCGTCTCGATGACCTGCGCCGGATGTTCGGCACGGTGCACGAGGCCGGGCATCTGTTCGGCGGCCAATATCTGTACATCGTCGCTGATCTGTCGACGTTGCGCCTGATACCCGAACAACCGGTGCCGCGCCTGACTCTGCCTGAAGATTTCAGCGCCAGTCTCGACCGCGCTGTGCAGATCATCCGCTCGGCGCCTGCGCAGGGTTCGGCGATCTGGGGTGCCTCGTCCAAAGGCGTGATCTATTCGCTGTACCTGCAACGCGCCGGCGTTGCGGTCGATCGCGTAGTCGATATCAACCCGGCCAAGCAGGGGCGTTATCTGCCGCTGAGCGGCGCGCGCGTGTCCTCGCCGCAAGAGGCTATGGATGCGCTGCCGGAAGGCGCGCACCTGTTTGTGATGAATTCCAATTACCTCGAAGAGATCAAGCGGATGACCGGTGGACGCTACGTCTATCACGCCGTCGACAGCGCTTCGTTTCAGTGACCCTTGAGATGACCAACATGACCGACAACAGCATCAACCAAGCCTTCGAAGCCGAGTGCCGCGAGCAGATCGCCCAGCAAGGTGACGACCCCAAACTGACCGGCCTGGCCCGCGATTTCTTCAACGAATCGGCCAAGCACAAATACAGCTACCACTTCTCGTGGATGGGCCGCCCGATCATCCAGCTGCCGCAAGACATGATGGCCATGCAGGAGATCATCTGGCAGGTCAAGCCGGACCTGGTTATCGAGTGCGGCATTGCCCACGGCGGTTCGATCATCTACTACGCCTCGCTGCTCGAGCTGCAAGGTCACGGCGAAGTGCTGGGTATCGACCTCGATATTCGCCCGCACAACCGTGAAGCCATCGAAAGCCATCCGATGGCCAAGCGCATCAAAATGATCGAAGGTTCGAGCATTGACCCGGCCATTGCCGCTCAGGTGCAGGCCGCCGCCAAAGGCAAGAAAGTCATTCTGGTCCTCGACTCCAACCACACCCACGATCACGTGCTCGAAGAGCTGCGCCTCTACGCGCCGCTGGTGTCGGTCGACAGCTATTGCGTGGTCATGGACACCGTGGTTGAAGACATGCCGGCCGATTTCTTCCCGGATCGTCCATGGGGCCCGGGCGACAACCCGAAAACCGCCGTGTGGAAGTACCTGGAAGAGAACCAGGACTTCGAAATCGACCAGCAATTGCAGAACAAACTGCTGATCACCGTGGCGCCGGACGGCTACCTGCGTCGCGTTCGTTAATTCGCAACATTTACCCAGAGTTGTTTCGGCGAGTCGCCGGTTGTGGAGAGAAGTTATGCAAGGCAAGTACAGTTCTGAACTGACGCTACCGCTTGATGAGCTGTTGACGGTGGTGCTGATTACCCACAACCGACCGGCGTTCCTGCGTCGGGCTGTGAAGTATTACAGCGACTTGCCCTGCAAGATCATGGTGCTCGACTCCTCGCCGGAACGTCCGGAAGGCGATTTTTCCGCCGTCGATTACCATCATGTGCCGCAATTCGCGTACTGGGGGATGCAGGCCAAACTGGCCTATGGTGTCGAGCAACTGACCACGCCGTACATGGTGCTGGCGGCCGATGACGACTTCATCCTGCATGATTCATTGGCCGAATCCGTGAGTTTCCTGCAGGACAATCCGGATTACGGCATGTGCCACGGCTATTGCCTGATGTACCTGACGCTGGCCGGTGGCGTCAGCTACTACCGCCGCGACAAAAAAGTCCAGGAAGACTACTGCTCCGAACAGGCTCAGGAGCGGGTCATCGATTACATGAGCCAGTACATCCCGCCGTTCTATGCGGTGACCCGTACTGATCTGATGAAGACCTGGCACTCGGCATTGCCACCCGGCACCAGCTTCCAGTGGCAGGAAATCGGCCATGTCTATTTCCTGCTGGCCAGTGCCAAAGCACGGATTCTGCCGATCCCTTATGTGGTTCGGGAGATCAACTACGGTGCCTCCGAGCACAGCACCGAGGTGTATCACTCGCTGACCTACGTCGATGCCAAATCGGTCGCCGAGCGTGAAGCCTTTGCCGAGTTCCTTGCCGCGCTGCCAACCCAGATCAAAGGGCTGGACGCCGAGCAGGGCAAAGCGCTTGCCCTGCAAAGCTTCGAGGCAATGGTCGACAGCCTGCAATCGAATCGAGCGCTGACCGCGGAACTGATCATCCAGTCCACCTGGAATCAGGAGCTCAAGTACCCGGATCGCCGTTTCGGGCCTTTGCAGTACGTGGAGATGCCGTTCTACAACGAGGCGTTTTTCGACCGCCTGGCGCAGTTCGAATTCATGCTGCACGCCATGCCGGCGGGGCGCATCCAACTTGAAGGCCTGGAGGGCGTCTGGACCCGTCAGGCGCACTTGCTGCAAGCACGCAACAACGACACCCCGGAAAGCGTTCTCGATCGTTTGTGGCAGGCTCACGATCTCAATGCGTTCAATCGCACCGTGATCAAGCGGCTGGCGGCTCAGCTGACTTCGATGGGCCAAGCCGAAGAGGCGCAAGCGATGCAGGCCTGGATCGAGCGCCTCGAAGCGTTGACCGTCGATGACCATCATGCGGTCATGGACAAGATGCAGTCCGGTCGCCTGCTCAACTGGCTGGCCGCACGTGCGCCCGGCGCTCACCTCGAGGCAATCGGCCAACATCTGGCGGTGAATGGCGGTGGGCCGCAGTTCGGCATTTTTCTGCTGGATCTGGACGACGACATCGACAAGCTTCAGGTGTCTCTCGACAGCTTGCTGGAAGGGCAGTGCAAGGCCTTCCGCATTGTCGTGTTCACCACCGGCGAAGCGCCCGCCGCGACCACGGCACAGAACACCCTGCATTTTGTCCGAGTGACCGCGGGTAATCTGATCGACAAGCTCAATCAAAGCGCTCGTCAATCACCGTGTGACTGGCTGCTGTTGGCTGAAGCCGGTGATGAGTTCACTGCCAGCGGATTGTTGCGCGCCAGCCTGGAGTTGATGAACGCCGGCGATTGCCGCGCGGTATCCACCGACGAAATCCAGCGTCAGGAAAACGGTGCCCTGACCGACGTGTTCCGGCCGGGCTTCAACCTTGATCTACTGCTGAGCCTGCCAACGCTGATGGCGCGGCACTGGCTGGTACGGCGCGATGCGCTGGTTGAAATCGGCGGCTATCGCGCTGATTTCAATCAGGCACTGGAGCTCGATGTGCTGCTGCGTCTTATCGAAGAACATGGGCTCAACAGCCTGGCTCACCTCGACGAGCCGCTATTGGTCAGCCAGGCACCAGAGCTGGTCGAGAATGCTGACGAGCGCCTGGCGCTGCTGCGCCATCTGGGCAATCGCGGCTACAAGGCCAAAGTGACGTCAGCGGTTCCAGGGGTTTACCAGATCGACTATCACCACAGTGATCGGCCTCTGGTATCGATCGTTATTCCGGCGGGCAGCGATCTGGCGGTGCTGCAACGTTGCCTCGAAGGTGTGCTGCTGCGTACCCGTTACCATCACTATGAAGTGCTGATCGCCACCGCTGCGGATCAGACGGCTGAGATCAATGACTGGCTCGGCACTTACAAGCACTCCAGAGTGCAGGTGCTGCGCACTGACCGGACGTTGAGCGAAGCAGGATTGTTCAACGCGGGCAGTCGTCAGGCGCGGGGCGAGTACTTGGTGCTGCTCGCCGCCGATGCGGAAGTGGTCAATCCGAACTGGCTCGACTCTTTGCTCAACCATGCTCTGCGTCCAGAGGTTGGCGTGGTCGGGCCGAAACTGATCGACCGTGATCGCAAGATCAGCCAGGCGGGATTGATCCTGGGCCTGAACGGCGGGGTCGATTCGCCCTTCGTTGGTGAAGAGCACGATGCCGACGGTTACCTGCATCGCTTGGCGGTGGAACAAAACTACTCGGCGGTATCAAGCGTGTGCCTGATGGTCCGCAAAGAGCTGTACGAGGCGCTCGGCGGTCTGGACGAAAGCACATTTGCCGAAGGCTTCAGCGATGTCGATCTGTGCCTGAGCGCCGGGCAGGCCGGTTATCTGACGGTATGGACTCCGGCGGTGCAAGTCATCCATCAGGGCGGTATGCCTGACGCCCCGCAAGCGCTGCTGGCCCTGCGCGAAAAATGGCCGGCGGCATTCGTTCAGGATCAGGCCTACAACGCGAACCTGAGCCTGAAGGGCAAAGGCTTCGTGCTCGATGACAATGCTTCACTGGACTGGGCACAGTTGCTCGCTTAAGCCTGGCGACAGGGACGGAATTGACAAAATGTTCAACGGTAAATCGATCTTCATCTCCGGCGGCACCGGCTCGTTCGGACGCAATTTCATCCGTCGCTTGCTGGAGCAATACCAGCCCAAGCGCGTAGTGGTGTTCTCCCGCGACGAGCTGAAACAGTACGAGATGCAGCAGACGTTCAACGCGCCGTGCATGCGTTATTTCATCGGTGACGTGCGTGACGCCGAGCGCTTGCGGCAGGCGATGCGCGGCATCGATTACGTCGTGCATGCCGCCGCGTTGAAGCAGGTGCCGGCGGCGGAGTACAACCCGACCGAATGCATTCGCACCAACGTCAACGGCGCGGAAAACATCATCGCTGCGGCGATCGATAACGGCGTAAAGAAAGTCGTCGCGCTGTCCACCGACAAGGCGGCCAGCCCGATCAATCTGTACGGCGCGACCAAGTTGCTTTCGGACAAATTGTTCGTCGCAGCCAACAATATTGCCGGCGAGCAGCAGACCCGTTTCGCCGTGGTGCGCTACGGCAACGTCGCCGGTTCGCGCGGCTCTGTAGTGCCGTTTTTCAGCAAGCTGATTGCTGACGGCGCGCAAGAATTGCCGATCACCGACGAGCGCATGACGCGGTTCTGGATCACTCTCGACCACGGCGTGCAGTTCGTCCTCGATAGCTTCGCTCGCATGCACGGCGGCGAAGTGTTCGTGCCGAAGATCCCGTCGATCCGCATCGTCGATCTGGCGCGCGGCATGGCCGAGCATCTGCCACACAAGAACGTCGGCATTCGTCCCGGCGAGAAGCTGCATGAGCTGATGGTGCCGCTGGACGATGCGCGCATGACCCTTGAGTTTGAAGACCATTACACGATTCAGCCGTCGATTCGTTTTACCAGCGTCGACGTCGATTTCGCGGTCGATAAACTCGGTGAACGTGGCCGTGTCGTGGGCGAGGATTTCGAGTATCGCTCGGACACCAACCCGCATTTCCTTTCGGTAGGGCAGATCGCCGATCTGCACGCGAAGCTGTCGGTATGATTCCTTACGGTCGGCAGAGCCTCGATCAGGCGGACATCGATGCGGTGGTCGAGGTGCTGCAATCGGACTGGCTGACCCAGGGGCCGACCATCGAACGCTTCGAACAGGCCATGGCCGCGCGTTGCCAGGCCGATTTTTCCGTGGCGGTGTGCAATGCCACGGCAGCGCTGCACATTGCTTGTCTGGCCGCTGACCTGGGGCCGGGCGATCGCTTGTGGACCTCGCCGAATACGTTTCTGGCTTCGGCCAATTGCGGGCGTTATTGCGGCGCTGATGTTGATTTCGTCGACATCGATCCATTGACCTGGAACCTCGACGCCTTTGCCCTTGAAGCGAAGCTGGAACAGGCCGAACGCGACGGCATGCTGCCGAAAGTCCTCGTCGCCGTCGCGTTCTCCGGGCAGAGCTGTGACCTGCGCAAGATTGCCGAGCTGGCGGTGCGTTACAACTTCACAGTGATCGAAGACGCCTCGCACGCGGTGGGCGCGAGCTACGCCGGGCGCCCGGTCGGTTGCGGCGAATTTGCGGCAATGACGGTGTTCAGTTTTCACCCGGTGAAAATCATCACCAGCGCCGAAGGCGGCATGGTCCTGACCAATCGCCCGGTGCTGGCCGAACGTCTGCGACGCCTGCGCAGCCACGGCATGACCCGCGATCCCGAGCACATGACCGAGCCGAGCCACGGGGCGTGGTATTACCAGCAGATCGAGCTGGGTTTCAATTACCGGATCACCGATCTGCAAGCGGCGCTGGGCCTGTCGCAACTGGGCAAACTGGATGAGTTTGTCGCGCGTCGCCGCGAATTGGCCGCACGTTACGATCAGTTGCTTGCCTACCTGCCGTTGACCTTGCCGAGCGCGCAGCCGGAGGCCGAATCGGCGTGGCACCTGTATGTGGTGCGCGTGCAGGTCGAGCGCTGCAACCTCAGTCATCGCCAGGTGTTCGAAGGTTTGCGCGCCGCCGGCATCGGCGTGAATCTGCACTATATTCCGCTGCATCTGCAGCCTTACTATCGCAAGCTGGGTTTTGCCGAGGGCGATTTCCCCGAGGCCGAGCGCTACTACGCCGAGGCGATCAGCTTGCCGCTGTTCCCTTTGCTCAGCGAAGCACAACAGGATCAGGTGGTCGAGCAACTGCGTCGGCTGCTGCTTGAGGAGTAAGGCACCGTGAGCTGCGTCGCGATCATCCCCGCCCGTGGTGGCAGCAAGCGCATCCCGCGCAAGAATCTCAAGCCGTTCGACGGCGTGCCGATGATCGTTCGCTCGATTCGCACGGCGCTGGAGTCAGGGCTGTTCGGCGCCGTGGTGGTCAGCACTGACGATGAGGAAATTGCCGACGTCGCGCGGGCAAATGGCGCCGAGGTGCCGTTCATGCGACCGGCCGATCTGGCCGATGATTTCACCGGCACCGCTGCGGTGATCGTGCATGCCTTGCAGCAATTGCCGGTGTTCGATTACGCCTGCTGCGTGTATGCGACAGCGCCGTTGTTACAGGCGCGTTATCTGCGTCAGGGTCTGGATTTGCTCAAGCAGCATCCGCACAAGTCGTTTGCCTTTTCGGTGTGCGGCTTCGGCTTCCCGGTGCAGCGCGCACTGACCCTCGACGAGGAGGGCGCGCTGACGTCTTTGTACCCCGAATTTCGCACGACCCGTTCGCAGGATCTGCCCGAAGCATTTCAGGATGCCGGGCAGTTTTACTGGGGCCGCAGCGAAGCGTGGTTGCGCGGCGAGACGCTGTTCTCGCCAGCGAGTCTGCCGGTGATCCTGCCGCGTCATCTGGTCCAGGACATCGACACCCCCGAGGACTGGAAACGCGCCGAATACCTGTACGCCGCGCTCAAGGCCGGCGGAGAACTGCAATGAGAGTGCTGATCCGCGCCGACGCCTCGCCAACCATTGGCAGCGGCCACGTCGCCCGTTGCCTGACGCTGGCGCGGGTGCTGAAACAGCAGGGCAGTCACGTCGCGTTTGCCTGCCGGCGTTTGCCCGGGCATCGACTGGATGCCTTGAATGCCGAGGGCTTCGAGACCTTCGCGCTGCCCGAGCGCTATCGTGATGAAGACCCGCTGCAGGCTATCGAATCGATGTTGCCGTGGCAGTTCGATATTGATGCACTGGGCCTGCTGCTGGACGGGCAGGCACCGTTCGACTGGATCATCACCGACCATTACGGCCTCGATCATCACTGGCAAACCGCCGCCCGGCGCTGGGCGCATCGAATCGCCGCCGTGGATGATCTGGCCACGCGGCGCTACAGCGTCGATCTGCTGCTCAATCAGAACCTGTCCGGTCTTAGCGAAAACTACGCGCCGCTGCTGCCGCCAGGCTGTCGCACCTTGCTCGGCCCGCGCTACGCCATGCTGCGCGAAGAATTCAACTGCGATGCCATCGAGATCAAACCGAAGGCCCGCCGGGTGCTGGTGAATTTCGGCGGTTTCGACGCGGCGAGGCAGACTCACCATGCGATGCTGGCGCTGGCTGATTTCACTGAGTTGCAGGTGGATTTCGTCGCTGGCGCCGACAACCCGGCGTGGACGCAGATGCAAGCGTTGGCCGAGACGCGACCGAACTGGCGCCTGCACAGTTTCGTCAGTGATTTCCATCAGCGCATGACTGAGGCCGACCTGTTTATCGGCGCTGGCGGTGGCACCAGTTGGGAGCGCGCGGCGCTGGGTTTGCCGACCATCTGCATCGCCGTGGCGAACAATCAGCAGGCCAACGGCGAAGTCATGGCCGCTGCCGGTGCGCATGTGTTCATGGGGGCTCGCGAGCAGGTCAGCGTCGAGCAGTTGCGTGATGCGGTCGGCTTCGTCGTGAACAATCATTTTCTACGCCGCAGCCTCGCCGAGCGCTCGCGGCAACTGGTCGACGGGCGCGGTGCCGCACGCGTCGCGGCGGCGCTGGCCGGCGCGGTGCTGAAACTGCGCCCGGCGACGCTGGACGATGCGCAGTTGCTGTTCGATGGGCGCAATGCTGAAGCGGTACGGCGCTGGTCGCTGGAAACCGGTGTGATCGATTGGACTCAGCATCTGAACTGGCTGACAGCGACCCTGCGCAATCCGCAACGGTTGCTGTTGATCGCCGAGGCGGACGACGGCCCGGTCGGGGTGCTGCGTTACGACTTGCGCGGGTTCGAAGCCGAAGTGTCGATCTATCTGCTGGAAGGGCGTTTCGGCCTCGGTTGGGGCAGGGCGGTGCTCAGCCGTGGCGAAGCGTTTGTCGCTGCGCACTGGCCACAATTGACACGCATCACTGCGCGGGTCATGCCGGCCAATCAGTCTTCATTGAAAGTCTTCCGCGACGCCGGGTTCACTCAAGAGACCTGCGCGTTCAGCCGTGTTTTGAAGGATCACCCGCATGTCTAGTTTCAAGATTGGCCAGCACACCATCGGTGCCGATGCGCCGCCGTTCATCATTGCTGAGATGAGCGGCAACCATAACCAGTCTCTCGACGTCGCTCTGCAAATCGTCGAGGCGGCGGCCAAGGCCGGGGCGCATGCCTTGAAGCTGCAAACCTACACCGCCGAAACCATGACCCTGGATTTGGCTGAAGGTGAATTCTTCATCAAGGATCCGGGCAGTCTGTGGGCCGGCACGTCGCTCTACGATCTCTACGAAAAAGCCCACACACCGTGGGAGTGGCACGCGCCGATTTTTGCTCGGGCCAAGGAGTTGGGGATGCTCGCGTTCTCGACACCGTTCGATGACAGCGCGGTGGATTTTCTCGAAGGCCTCGAGGTGCCGGCGTACAAGATCGCCAGTTTTGAAAACACCGATCTGCCGTTGATCCGTCGAGTGGCAGCGACCGGCAAACCACTGATCATCTCCACCGGCATGGCGAGTATTGCTGAGCTGGATGAAACCGTGCGTGCCGCACGCGAGGCCGGGTGCAAGAATCTGGTGTTGCTCAAGTGCACCAGCACCTATCCGGCCACGCCACTCAACAGCAATGTGCGCACGATCCCGCATCTGCGCGAGCTGTTTGGTTGCGAGGTGGGGCTGTCAGATCATTCGATGGGCGTTGGCGTGTCGGTGGCCGCAGTGGCGCTGGGAGCGACGGTGGTGGAGAAACACTTCACCCTTGATCGTTCGGCCGGTGGCGTGGACGCGAGTTTCTCCCTGGAGCCTGCGGAGCTGGCCAGTCTGGTCGTCGAAACCGAGCGTGCCTGGCAGGCGATGGGGCGTGTTCAGTACGGTCCGACCGAGGCCGAGTGCAAGTCGCTGGTCTATCGCCGCTCGCTGTATGTCACCGCTGACATGGCTGCCGGTGAAGCCTTTACCGGGGACAATCTGCGCGCCATTCGCCCCGGCCTCGGTCTGCCGCCCAAGCACACCGAAGCCGTCCTCGGACGCCGTGCGCGCACCGCGATCAAGCGCGGTACGCCGCTGGACTGGTCGCTGGTCGAATAGGCCAATCTGCCATCGATTCGGCAAAATAGCGTGACCTGCGAGTCATAACGCGCATCTTCACTGTATTGTATTGACCGGGGAGATGGCGCCTGGCCCGTTTTGCGGTTCCAGTGATAGCCCTTTGCGCTTCCCGTGGCTGCCCGTCGTGGCGGCCGTTTTCTGTTTGTCGGCGCCCCTCGAATCCTTGCGAGCGGTGGTTTTGGGCTGTTTTTTATTGGGAAGCCGTAATGATTGGCATAAAAAGCATTGCGAGCTACGTTCCTGTAGCCGGCGTGGACAATTACGCACAAGGTGCAAAATTCGAAAAGGATGAAGAGTTCATCCTTGGCAAGATCGGTTCGGCGTTCCTGCCGCGCAAAGACGCTGAGCAGGAAACTTCCGACCTGTGCGTGGAAGCGGCCAATGCGCTGTTCGCCAGCAATCCTGAACTGAAGCGTGAATCGATCGACGCGTTGATTGTCGTCACGCAAAACGGTGACGAAGAAGGCCTGCCGCACACAGCAGCAATCGTCCAGGACAAACTCGGCCTGCCGACCAATGTCGCAGCGTTCGATATCTCTTTGGGCTGCTCCGGTTACGTCTACGGCATCTACGCGATCAAGGGCTTCATGGAAGCCGCCGGCCTGAAGAACGGCCTGCTGATCACCGCTGACCCGTATTCGAAAATCGTTGACCCGGAAGACCGCAACACCACCATGCTGTTTGGCGATGCCGCCACCGCTACGTGGATGGGCGAAAACCCGACCTGGGCGCTGGGCAAGGCCAAGTTCGGCACCGACGGTTCCGGCGCACCGCATTTGAAAGTCAGCAACGGCGTGTTCTTCATGAACGGTCGTCAGGTGTTCAACTTCGCATTGCTGAAAGTCCCGGCGCACCTGCACGAGTTGCTCGACGATTCCAATCTCAAGGCCGATGACATCGACGCATTCTGCATTCACCAGGGCAGCGCGGCGATAGTCGACGCCGTGGCGCGACGCTTCGAAGGCGAGCCGGAGAAGTTCATCAAGGACATGGTCGAAACCGGCAACACCGTGTCGTCGAGCATTCCGCTGCTGCTGGAAAAACACGTGCTTGATTCCGACTGGCAGCGCGTTGCGCTGAGCGGTTTTGGTGTGGGCCTGTCATGGGGCTCGGCGATCATTTATCGTCCGTAAGCCCGAGCAAAAAGCACTGATACAAAAATAGCGTTCAAGGTTAACCTTCAACGCTATTTTTTTGCCCGAGAAGGAGCGCGAGGCGCCATGAGCGAGTTTTTCCAAGCCAATGCCGAGGTGTTGCAACGGCGCTGGCCGGCGCTGTTCGAGCGATTGATGGCCGAAGACAGCGCGTCCGTACAGGTCGAACTCGTGCAAGGGCTGGGCTCGACGCTGAGCGTTGACGGCATTCAGTTGACCAGTCGCCATGATCGTCTGCATGAGGCGCAGGTTCAGGCGGCAAGCCTGCCGGCAAAACCGCATCTGCATGTCTATGGCACCGGCCTGGGCGATTTGCCCGGCGTGCTGCTCGATCGCGCAGACCTGGAAAAACTGTACGTGCACATCCTCAACGGCGCGCTGTTCGCGCTGGTACTGCAACTGCTCGATCAGCGCCAGTGGCTGCAGGATCCTCGGGTCGAACTGTTTTACGCCGGTGATCATCCTGACTTCTTCACGCCATTCTTTGCCTTGCCGGCCGAGATGCTGCTGGCCGATGACTTCAACGCGAAGATCCGCGACCGGCTGATCAATGAAGTGCACCTGACGTTCAACAATCGTGATTTCGATCCGCAGTCGCCAGAAATCCGGCAACGCTTGCAGGAATGTCTGCCGGTGTTGCTTGGCGATGACGATGTCGCGCAGTTGTTCGGCAGCTGCGCCGGGCGCGAAGTCTACGTGATCGCCACCGGACCGACACTGGAGCAGCATTTCGAACGTCTGGCGGCGATCCGTCAGCGTGCCGAGCGGCCGTTGTTCATCTGTGTTGATACCGCTTATCGACCGCTACGTGAGCACGGCATCGTGCCTGATCTGGTGGTGAGCATCGATCAGCGCATCGGCTTTCGGCATCTGCCCTTCGAGACGTCTGACGGCATTACCCTGGTGTACCTGCCGATGAGCGACCCGCAGGTATTGAAGGCATGGAAGGGCAAGCGCTATGGCGGCTATTCGGCCAGCCCGATCTATGCCGAGCTGAAAGAACAGTATCCACGCGGCGAGCTGCACGTCGGCGGCAGCGTGATTCATCCGGCGGTGGATCTCGCGGTAAAAATGGGCGCGAGGCGCATCACTCTGTTTGGCGCCGACTTCGCTTTCCCGATGAACAAGACTCACGCCGGTTGGAATGACGGCGATCTCGGACCACCGGTGAACCAAGCGCGGCACTGGGTGCGCGATGGCCACGGTCAGCGCGTCAGCACTCAGCTGAATTTTCGCGGCTATCTGTGTGTGCTTGAGCGTTATATCGCTGCGCATCCAAAGGTCGAATTTCTCAACAGCAGCCGCGCCGGTGCATTGATTGCCGGGACCGCTTTCAATACGGAGTTCGTGCAATGAGTGCGCTGAGTCAGTGTCAGGATCAGTGTCGTCAGTGTGCCGCGTTGTTTCGCCTTGGGCGGGACGTTGAGGCGGCACTGACGATGGTCGATGTATTCGAGCAGGCCCAGCAATGTCTGGCGTCTGCCTCAGTGGATATCCAGCAGGCGTGGGCACAGGTGCTCACGCAAATGCTCGACTGTCAGGAGCGCCAGGACTGGTTGGGCCTGGCTGACTATATGGAATACGAACTGGTCGAATTGCTGGAAAGTGCCAGGCGCTGAACCGCTGCGCAGCGCTGGCCCGCGGCTTTGCGTTACAGGCGGTTTTATGACGTCATTTTTTCGCGCTGGATGTGCTGCTAAGTCTTTGTTTTCTCGGGGGTGGCGTGGTGATGGCAAAATTTTTTCAAAAAGCCCTCAAGCAACCTGCAAACCCGACGATAACTATTACGAAGGTTCTCTAGGCCATACCCGGCGGTTGCCAGGGCCGGAAGCCGCAGTACCCAACCAACGAGGAATTCGTCATGGCTTTAACAGTAAACACCAACACCACATCGTTGAACGTTCAGAAAAACCTGAACCGCGCTTCCGACGCTCTGTCCACTTCGATGCAGCGCCTGTCTTCCGGCCTGAAAATCAACAGCGCCAAAGACGACGCCGCTGGCCTGCAGATCTCCAACCGTATGTCCTCGCAGATCCGCGGTAACACCCAGGCCATCCAGAACGCCAACGACGGTATCTCCGTTGCCCAGACCGCTGAAGGCGCTCTGCAAGCTTCGACCGACATCCTGCAGCGTATGCGTGAACTGGCTGTTAAAGCTCGTAACGGTACCAACGGCACTGCTGACCAGACCGCTACCAACGCTGAATTCGCTCAGATGTCTGACGAAATCACCCGTATCTCGGCTGCTACCAACCTGAACGGCAAAAACCTGCTGGACGGTTCGGCTGGTACTGTGACCCTGCAAGTTGGCGCAAACACCGGTTCGGCTAACCACATCGACCTGGTACTGAGCTCCAAGTTCGACGCCGTCAGCCTGTCGGTAGGTAGCGGTACTGTAGTTCTGACCGGTACTTCGGGTACTGGTGCTGGTTCTGCTTCGCAGAACATCGACAACGCGATCACTGCAATCGACGCCGCTATCGCTGCAATCGGTGCAACCCGTGCCAGCCTGGGTGCTTCGCAAAACCGTCTGACCAGCACCATCTCCAACCTGCAGAACATCACTGAAAACACCACCGCTGCTCAGGGTCGTGTACAGGACACCGACTTCGCCGCAGAAACTGCTAACCTGACCAAGCAGCAGACTCTGCAGCAAGCTTCGACCTCCGTACTGGCTCAAGCCAACCAACTGCCTTCCGCTGTACTGAAGCTGCTTCAGTAATTTCGGAATGAGTTTAAGCGGGGGAGTGCGCTTGTCGTGCTCTCTCGCTTTTTTACGTTAAGAGGTGATGGGCATGGACATGAGCGTAAAGCTTAACGTGTCTTATCCGGCTCCCAAGCCAGTGCCACCGGTTGCTGACAAACCGTCAGAGCTGCCTAAAGTCCAAAAGACTGAAGCACCGGTCGCTGCCAAGGATCAGGATGCGGACGGCGCCAAGTTGAAACTGGCGGTGCAAGAGATAGAAAAGTTCGTCCAGTCGATCAAGCGTAATCTGGAGTTCTCGATCGACGAGCATTCCGGCAAGGTCATCGTCAAGGTGATCGCGAGCGAGACGGGTGAAGTCGTTCGACAGATTCCTTCCGCCGAAGCCCTTAAGCTCGCAGACAGCCTGGCCAATGCAAGCCACGTGTTGTTCGACGCCAAAGTCTGATAGCTGGCATGAATAGTGTTTGCCCATTCTCAGGACGCGTGTAACGGTCAAAAGAATGGCAACAATCTGAAGGGAGATGCACATGGCAAGTCCAATTCTACCGGGTTCCGGACTGGGTTCCGGCCTGGACATCGGCGCGATCGTGACCGCGCTGGTCAACGCCGACAAGTCTGCCAAGCAGACGCAGATCGATACTGCTACCAAGACCAATAGCCTGAAGATCTCCGGTGTCGGTTCGTTGAAGAGTGCGCTGACCGCATTCCAGACGGCGATGACCAACCTGAGCAGCAAGACCAACCCTGCGTTTGCCGGCTTTGCGGCGACGTCGGGCAATACCGATATTCTCAGTGCCACCTCCGATAGCACCGCGGTTGCGGGCAAATACAATGTGGTGGTGAACAAGCTGGCCACGGGCTCGAAAATCGCCAGTGCTTCCTTTGCCGGCGGCGCCGCCAGTGCCATTCCGAGTGGTACCCTGAAAATCAGTCAGAATGGCACTGATTACAACGTCGACATCCCCGCCAATGCCACCTTGCAGACCACCCGTGACGCCATTAACAAGGCTCAGGGCGCCAACGGCATTTCCGCCAACATCGTCACCGACAGCTCCGGTTCCTCGCGCCTCGTTATCAGCTCAAGCAAGACCGGCGCAGGTTCCGATCTGACCGTTAGCGGTATTGCCGGTCTGGAAATCGATGGTACCCAGCTGATGGGTACCAGCCCGGCCGCCGGTGCTTCGGGCGCGGTCAACGGCGTTGCGCAAAATGCCGAGCTGACCATCGACGGTCTGACGGTAACCAGCAAGAGCAACACGGTAAGCGGCGCGATCAGTGGCCTGACCTTGAATCTGACCACGGCAACGCCGCTCAATGGCACGCCGACCGTCATCAGCGTCGATGCCAATACCAAGGGGCTGCAGACTTCGATTCAGACGTTTGTCGACGCTTACAATGCGCTGAAGAATACCGTTGACACGCTGTCCAAGGCGACGCCGGACGCAGACGGCAAACTGACTGTGCAGGCAGCCTTCACCGGTGACTCGCTGCCACGTTCGTTGATTGCCGATATCCGTGAGCAGTTGACGGCAGTGGGCGCTGGCGGACCGCTGGCGGTGTTGTCGCAGTTGGGTGTGATGACCGATCGCAACACCGGTAACCTGACGTTTGATACCGCTGCGTTCAACAAAACCATGGATCAGCCGGGCATGACTGGCCAGGTTCAGCAACTGTTCACCGGGACCGACGATACCAACGGTCTGTTGGCGCGCATGAAGGCGGCGGTTGATCCGTACCTCAAAGCTCCAGCGGGTAGCAAGGTTACCAGCGGTTTGCTCGATCAGCGTCTGACCATTCTGAACAACAACACACGCAATCTAACCAACCAGCAGCTGGCGCTGGATTTGCGTGTCGCCAACCTGACCAAGACGTTGACCGCCAAGTACAACGCCATGGACTTGCTGGTCGGCCAGATGAAGGCAACGGCGAGCAACATCACGTCGTTCTTCAGCTCGCTGAACGCTCAGCAGTCGGCGAAGTAACAGTCAGTAACGACAAAAACCCGGCTACGCTTTATCGGCGTGCGCCGGGTTTTTGTCTTTTGATCTAAAGTTTTCGGACCGGTTGGCGATACACTGGTTATACGAGTCAACGTGGCAATGAGGTAGAACATGAACCCGATGTTAGCCCTTCGGCAGTACCAGAAAGTCGGCGCCCATGCGCAGACGTCCGAAGCGAGCCCGCACCGCCTGGTGCAAATGTTGATGGAAGGTGGCCTGGCCCGTATTGCTCAGGCCAAGGGCGCCATCGAGCGCAAGGACATTCCCGGCAAGTGCACGGCGATCAGCAAGGCCATCGGCATTGTCAGTGGCCTGCGTGAAGGTCTCGATCTTGAGAACAACGCCGAGGCTCTGGCCGATCTGGATGGCCTGTACATCTACATGATGAAGCGCCTCGCCGAGGCCAACATCAGCAGTGATCCGCGTGTCCTTGATGAAGTGGCCGGTCTGCTGACAACGGTAAAAGAAGGCTGGGACGCCATCGCGCCCGTGCCGGCTCCGCAGTTCTGAAGGAGAGCACCATGAGTCTTGTATTGCAGCGAATTGCCGATACCCGTGAAGCGTTGGTCGGAGCATTGGCCGAACGAAACTGGGAAGCCATTGGTGAGTTGGATCTGGCTTGCCGTTCCTGCATGGAAGACGTCATGGCGGAAGCTTCGCTGGACGAAGTGGCACTGCGCGACAACCTTGAGGAGCTGCTATTCGTCTACAAAGAGCTTCTCGAGGTAGCAATGGGCGAGCGGCAGGCGATAGCCAACGAGATGTCGCAGATCACCCAAGCGCAAAAGGCTGCAAAGGTTTACCATCTGTTTGGTTGATTAACCGTCAGTTAAACCAGAGATGTGCGCCATAAATTTGACTGTGCACGGTTTTTTGACTTAACTAGTGGCTATTATCAGGTTTAGGGCGTCTACAGGCACATGGTGTCCTGCAAGCGTCTCGCTTGCCTTATTTTTCGGGCATTGAGTTGACTAGGGAAGTTGCTATTGCATGTGGCGTGAAACCAAAATTCTGCTGATCGATGACGATAGCGTCCGCCGCCGCGACCTGGCGGTGATTCTGAATTTTCTTGGCGAAGAAAATTTACCCTGCGGCAGCCATGACTGGCAGCAGGCTGTCGGCTCTTTGTCGTCTAGTCGTGAGGTCATTTGCGTACTGATCGGGACGGTTAATGCTCCTGGCGCGCTTTTGGGCTTGCTAAAGACACTCGCAACCTGGGATGAGTTCCTTCCGGTTTTGTTAATGGGCGATAATTCTTCCGTTGACCTGCCTGAAGACCAGCGTCGCCGCGTGCTGTCGACCCTGGAAATGCCGCCCAGCTACAGCAAATTGCTCGATTCGCTGCACCGCGCCCAGGTCTATCGCGAAATGTACGACCAGGCCCGCGAACGCGGCCGTCATCGCGAACCTAATCTTTTCCGCAGTCTTGTCGGCACCAGCCGTGCGATTCAGCACGTGCGGCAGATGATGCAGCAAGTGGCCGATACCGACGCCAGCGTGCTGATCCTCGGCGAGTCCGGCACCGGCAAGGAAGTGGTCGCGCGCAACCTGCATTACCACTCCAAGCGCCGCGACGCGCCGTTCGTGCCGGTCAACTGCGGGGCGATCCCTGCAGAGCTGCTCGAAAGCGAACTGTTCGGCCACGAGAAGGGCGCTTTCACTGGCGCGATCACCAGCCGTGCCGGGCGCTTTGAGCTGGCCAACGGCGGTACGCTGTTCCTCGACGAAATCGGCGACATGCCGCTGCCGATGCAGGTCAAGCTGCTGCGCGTATTGCAAGAGCGCACCTTCGAACGCGTGGGCAGCAACAAGACCCAGAGCGTCGACGTGCGCATCATTGCCGCAACGCACAAGAATCTCGAAAGCATGATCGAGATCGGCTCGTTCCGCGAAGACCTCTACTATCGCCTGAACGTGTTCCCGATCGAGATGGCGCCACTGCGTGAGCGCGTCGAAGACATCCCGCTGCTGATGAACGAACTGATCTCGCGCATGGAGCACGAGAAGCGCGGTTCGATCCGTTTCAACTCGGCGGCGATCATGTCGCTGTGCCGTCACGGCTGGCCGGGCAACGTCCGCGAGCTGGCCAACCTGGTCGAGCGCATGGCGATCATGCACCCGTACGGCGTGATCGGCGTGGTCGAGTTGCCGAAGAAATTCCGCTACGTCGACGACGAAGACGAGCAGATGGTCGACAGCCTGCGCAGCGATCTGGAAGAGCGCGTGGCGATCAACGGCCATACGCCGGATTTCAGCGCCAGTGCACTGCTGCCGCCGGAAGGTCTCGACCTCAAGGACTACCTCGGTGGTCTGGAGCAGGGCCTGATTCAGCAAGCGCTGGACGATGCCAATGGCATTGTTGCCCGCGCCGCTGAACGTCTGCGCATCCGTCGCACCACCCTGGTCGAGAAGATGCGCAAATACGGCATGAGCCGGGCTGGAGGAGACGAACAGGCGGATGATTGACGCCTGTTTTTCAAGCGCTTCATTTATAAGCGGTTTTTTTTAGGCACGGGTATTGCTATAGCCCTCGCAACGTTCCGTTTCACTGACGGTCAGCCAAGCGAGAGAGCCCAATGCCCCAAGCCGCCCAGATCTCTTCTGCCTCCAATATCGTGGGGCAGCCCTCGTCCGTAGAGCAGGCAAGTCGTCAGGGGCTTGAGCAGGCCTTCCAGCTGTTCAACCAGATGTCGAGCCAGCTGACCGACTCCTACAGCCTGCTCGAAGCGCGGGTCACCGAACTCAAGGGTGAGCTGGCCGTGGTCAGCGCCCAGCGCATGCAGGAGCTGGCGGAAAAAGAACGCCTGGCCAATCGCCTGCAAAACCTCCTCGACCTGTTGCCCGGCGGCGTCATCGTCATTGACGGTCACGGTCTGGTGCGCGAAGCCAACCCGGCCGCCATCGATCTGCTCGGCTCGCCACTCGAAGGCGAACTCTGGCGCCATGTGATCGCACGTTGCTTCGCTCCCCGCGAAGACGACGGTCACGAAATCTCCTTGAAAAACGGTCGACGCCTGTCGATTTCCACCCGCTCGCTGGATGCCGAGCCGGGGCAGTTGGTGCTGCTCAACGACTTGACGGAAACCCGGCATCTTCAGGATCAACTGGCACGGCATGAGCGTTTGTCGTCGCTGGGGCGCATGGTTGCGTCTCTGGCCCACCAGATTCGCACACCGCTGTCCGCCGCTTTGCTCTACGCCAGTCATTTGACCGAACAGCAATTGCCGGTGGAAACCCAGCAACGCTTTGCCGGGCGCCTGAAAGAGCGTCTGCACGAACTCGAACATCAAGTGCGCGACATGCTGGTGTTCGCTCGCGGTGAATTGCCGCTGACCGACCGCATTACGCCCAATGCCTTAATGCAATCGCTGCAGGCAGCGGCGCTGACCCATGTGCAGGATCTGCCAATTCGCTGGCAGTGCGACAGCCATGCCGGTGAGCTGCTGTGCAACCGCGACACACTGGTCGGGGCAGTACTGAATCTGATTGAAAACGCCATTCAGGCCAGCGCCGGCGAAGCGCGCCTGAAAGTGCATTGCTACACCAGAGGCAACACCCTGCGTCTGTGTGTCAGCGACAGCGGCAGCGGCATTGAGCCGACAGTTTTGGCGCGCCTCGGCGAGCCTTTTTTTACTACCAAAGTCACCGGCACCGGCCTCGGCCTGACAGTGGTCAAAGCGGTGGCCCGTGCGCATCAGGGAGAATTGACCTTGCGTTCGCGAGTCGGGCGCGGCACCTGCGCGCAGGTCAGCCTGCCACTGTTTTCCGCTGCACAGGGAGTTGAATAAACGTCATGGGCATCAAGGTGTTGCTGGTCGAGGATGACCGTTCGTTGCGCGAAGCGCTGGCCGATACGCTGCTTCTCGCCGGCCACGACTATCACGCCGTCGGCAGCGCCGAAGAAGCGCTGACGGCGGTCGCGCAGCAAGCCTTCAGCCTGGTGGTCAGTGACGTCAACATGCCGGGCATGGACGGTCACCAATTGCTCGCGTTGCTGCGCGCGCGCCAGCCGCAATTGCCGGTGCTGCTGATGACCGCCCACGGCGCTGTCGAGCGTGCGGTCGATGCGATGCGCCAAGGGGCGGCGGATTATCTGGTCAAGCCGTTCGAGCCCAAAGCGCTGCTCGATCTGGTGGCGCGCCATGCCTTGGGCAGCATTGACGCGGGCGAAGCGGACGGTCCGGTCGCCGTTGAACCGGCCAGTGCGCAGTTGCTTGAGCTGGCGGCACGGGTCGCGCGCAGTGACTCGACTGTGTTGATCTCCGGCGAGTCCGGCACCGGTAAAGAGGTGCTGGCACGCTATATCCACCAGCAATCGCGGCGGGCCAGCCAGCCGTTTATCGCAATTAACTGCGCGGCGATCCCCGACAACATGCTCGAAGCGACATTGTTCGGTCATGAGAAGGGTTCGTTCACCGGCGCCATCGCTTCGCAGGCCGGCAAGTTCGAGCAGGCGGACGGCGGCACCATTCTGCTCGACGAAATTTCCGAAATGCCCTTGGGCCTGCAAGCGAAGCTGCTGCGCGTTCTGCAAGAGCGTGAAGTGGAGCGAGTGGGCGCGCGCAAGCCGATCAGTCTGGATATTCGCGTGGTCGCCACGACCAACCGCGATCTGGCCGGCGAAGTGGCCGCGGGGCGTTTCCGCGAAGACCTGTTCTACCGCTTGTCGGTTTTCCCTCTGGCCTGGCGTCCACTTCGCGAACGCACTGCCGATATCCTGCCGCTGGCGGAAAAGTTGCTGGCCAAACACGTCAATAAAATGAAGCACGCAGCAGCGAAGCTGTCCCCCGAAGCTCAAGCATGTCTGACCGCGTACCCGTGGCCGGGCAATGTGCGTGAACTGGACAACGCCATTCAGCGCGCGCTGATTCTGCAGCAGGGCGGTTTGATTCAGCCGCAGGATTTTTGCCTGAGCGGTGCGGTGACATTTGCGCCGTTGCCGATCGCGGCATCGGTGATCCGCGAGGTGGAAATCGAGGCGGACTCCTCCGGCGCCCTGGGCGATGACCTGCGCCGCCGGGAGTTTCAGATGATCATCGACACCCTGCGCGCCGAGCGTGGCCGGCGCAAGGAAGCTGCCGAAAAGCTCGGCATCAGCCCGCGGACTCTGCGCTACAAACTGGCGCAAATGCGCGACGCCGGGATGGACGTCGAAGGCTATCTGTTCGCCACCTGATCGATGCTGCAAAACATTCCAGATGCTTTTCTCAGAAGGGTGCCCACTAGCTGGCACCCTTGTTGCTAATACCTGTGTACCCGCCGAGTGAGTGTCAAAAAATTGCGGGCCGCCCAAGAGAGTAGACCATGAGCCAAGGTATTGAATTTAATCGGTTGATGATGGACATGCAGGCCATGAAAGTGGATGCCATGTCTGCGCGTAAATCGACTGCCGCTGTCCCTGAAATCGCGGGCAGCAGCTTTTCCGACATGCTCGGTCAGGCGATCAATAAAGTCAGCGATACCCAGCAGGCGTCGACTCAACTGGCCAACGCGTTCGAGATCGGCAAGAGCGGTGTCGACCTGACCGACGTCATGATTGCGTCGCAAAAAGCCAGCGTGTCGTTCCAGGCTCTGACCCAGGTGCGCAACAAGCTGGTCCAGGCTTACCAAGACATCATGCAGATGCCGGTTTAAGGGCGAAATAAGTCATGGCAGAAGCAGTCGCTGATAACGTTCCGGCCAAGGCCACCCCGATCGACGGCAAACCGCCGCTGTTCGGCCTGTCCTTTCTGGAAAACCTTTCCCAGATGACCGTGCTGCGTCAGGTCGGCCTGTTGGTCGGTCTGGCTGCGAGCGTGGCGATTGGCTTTGCCGTGGTGCTGTGGTCGCAGCAGCCGGATTACCGTCCACTGTACGGCAGCCTTGCCGGCATGGACGCCAAGCAGGTCATGGAAACCCTGGCCGCCGCTGACATTCCCTATAACGTAGAACCCAATTCCGGCGCCTTGCTGGTCAAGGCCGACGACCTGTCCCGTGCGCGGATGAAACTCGCTGCCGCTGGTGTCACTCCCAGCGACGGCAACATCGGTTTCGAAATCCTCGACAAGGAACAGGGTCTGGGCACCAGCCAGTTCATGGAAGCGACCCGTTATCGTCGCGGCCTCGAAGGCGAACTGGCGCGGACCATCTCCAGCCTGAACAACGTCAAGGGTGCCCGCGTGCACCTGGCGATTCCGAAGAGTTCGGTGTTTGTCCGTGACGAGCGCAAGCCAAGCGCTTCGGTACTGGTCGAGCTGTACAGCGGGCGTTCGCTGGAGCCGGGTCAGGTGGTGGCGATCATCAACCTGGTGGCGACTTCGGTGCCCGAGTTGAGCAAATCGCAGATCACCGTCGTCGATCAGAAGGGCAACCTGCTCTCCGATCAGGCGGAGAACTCGGAAATGACCATGGCCGGCAAGCAGTTCGATTACAGCCGCCGCATGGAAAGCATGCTCACCCAGCGCGTGCACAACATTCTGCAACCGGTACTGGGCAACGATCGCTACAAGGCTGAAGTTTCGGCCGACGTCGATTTCAGTGCCGTCGAATCGACTGCCGAGCAATTCAACCCGGACCAACCGGCGTTGCGCAGCGAGCAGTCGGTCAACGAACAACGTACCGCCAGCAATGGTCCGCAAGGTGTGCCGGGTGCCCTGAGCAACCAGCCACCGGCGCCTGCCTCGGCGCCGCAGACCACCGGTGGCACCGCCGCACCGGCCGGGATGATCCAGCCGGGTCAGCCACTGGTTGACGCCAACGGTCAGCAGATCATGGACCCGGCCACCGGCCAGCCGATGCTCGCACCGTACCCGGCGGACAAGCGTCAACAATCCACCAAGAACTTCGAGCTCGACCGTTCGATCAGCCACACCAAGCAGCAGCAGGGCCGTCTCAATCGCCTGTCGGTGTCGGTGGTGGTCGACGATCAGGTCAAGGTCAACCCGGCCAACGGCGAAACCAGCCGTGCGCCGTGGAGCGCCGACGAATTGGCGCGCTTCACTCGTCTGGTGCAGGACGCCGTCGGTTTCGACGCCAGCCGTGGCGACAGCGTCAGCGTGATCAACATGCCGTTCTCCGCCGAGCGCGGCGAAGTGATTGCCGATATTCCGTTCTACTCCCAGCCATGGTTCTGGGACATCGTCAAACAAGTGCTGGGTGTGCTGTTCATCCTCGTACTGGTGTTTGGTGTGCTGCGTCCGGTGCTCAACAACATCACCGGCGGTGGCAAAGGCAAGGAGCTGGCCGGTCTGGGCAGCGACGTGGAACTCGGTGGCATGGGCGGCCTGGACGGCGAACTGGCCAACGACCGCGTGAGCCTCGGTGGTCCGCAGAGCATTCTGTTGCCGAGCCCGAGCGAGGGTTATGACGCGCAGCTGAATGCAATCAAGAGTCTGGTAGCTGAAGACCCGGGTCGCGTGGCTCAGGTCGTGAAAGAGTGGATTAACGCAGATGAGTGATAACCGAGCCGCCACCGTCAAACTGACCAAGGTCGACAAAGCCGCGATTCTGCTGCTGTCCCTGGGTTCGACCGATGCTGCGCAAGTGCTGCGCCACATGGGCCCCAAAGAGGTTCAGCGCGTCGGCGTGGCCATGGCGCAGATGGGCAACGTCCATCGCGAACAGGTCGAGCAGGTGATGAGTGAGTTCGTCGACATCGTCGGCGATCAGACCAGCCTCGGCGTCGGTTCCGACGACTACGTGCGCAAGATGCTCACCCAGGCCCTGGGCGAAGACAAGGCCAACGGCCTGATCGACCGCATCCTGCTCGGTGGCAACACCAGCGGCCTCGACAGCCTGAAATGGATGGAGCCGCGCGCAGTCGCTGACGTCATCCGTTACGAACACCCGCAGATCCAGGCGATCGTGGTCGCGTACCTCGACCCGGATCAGGCCGGTGAAGTGCTCGGCAACTTCGACCATAAAGTGCGTCTGGACATCATCCTGCGCGTCTCGTCGTTGAACACCGTGCAACCGGCCGCCTTGAAAGAACTCAACCAGATTCTCGAGAAACAGTTCTCCGGCAACTCGAACGCCTCGCGCACCACCCTGGGTGGCATCAAGCGTGCGGCCGACATCATGAACTTCCTCGACAGCTCGATCGAAGGCCAGCTCATGGACTCGATCCGCGAAGTCGACGAAGACCTGTCCGGTCAGATCGAAGACCTCATGTTCGTCTTCAACAACCTTGCCGACGTCGACGACCGTGGCATCCAGGCACTGTTGCGCGAAGTGTCTTCGGACGTGCTGGTACTGGCCCTCAAGGGTTCGGACGAAGGCGTCAAGGAAAAGATCTTCAAGAACATGTCCAAGCGTGCTGCCGAACTGTTGCGCGACGACCTCGAGGCGAAAGGCCCGGTGCGCGTCAGCGACGTCGAAACCGCACAGAAGGAAATCCTCACTATTGCCCGTCGTATGGCCGAAGCCGGCGAGATCGTGCTGGGTGGCAAGGGCGGCGAGGAAATGATCTAAGCCCATGGATAAGCCTGACGAGTCTGTGACGGATCTGATCCGCGCCCGCGATGTTCGTGGTTTCGAATCCTGGGCGCTGCCCAGCTTCGACCCGCCGAAACCGGAACCCGAGCCTGAGCCGGAACCTGAACCGCCGGAAATGGAAGAAGTGCCGCTGGAAGAAGTCCAGCCACTGACCCTGGAGGAACTCGAAAGCATCCGTCAGGAGGCTTACAACGAGGGCTTCGCCATCGGCGAAAAAGAAGGTTTTCACAGCACCACGCTGAAGGTGCGTCAGGAAGCCGAAACGGCGCTGGCGGCGAAAATCGCCAGCCTCGAGCTGTTGATGGCCAACCTGTTCGAACCGATCGCCGAGCAAGACACCCAGATTGAAAAGTCGCTGGTTGACCTCGTGCAACACATCACCAAGCAGGTGATCAAGCGCGAACTGGCCATCGATTCGACGCAGATCGAACACGTCATGCGCGATGCCCTCAAGCTATTGCCGCTGGGCGTGGAAAACGTGCGCCTGTACGTCAATCCGCAGGATTTCGCCCAGGTCAAAGCCCTGCGCGAACGCCACGAAGAAACCTGGCGCATCGTCGAAGACGAGTCGCTGTTGCCGGGCGGTTGCCGGGTTGAAACCGAGCACAGTCGCATCGACGCCAGCGTCGAATCGCGGGTGACCCAGGTCATGGCCAAGCTGTTCGACCAATTGCACGAGCAAGCCCTGCATCCGGCAGCGCCTGACTTGAGCCTGGAAATCCCCGAAGACACCCCAGTGGCTGTCGACTCTGACGAGCCGCACGCGGACGCCAGCGATGCGCCTTGAACGCACCAGCTTCGCCAAGCGCCTGAGCACCTATGCCGAGGCCACCGAGATTGCCGGCGCGCCGATCCTTGACGGTCGGCTGCTGCGCATGGTTGGCCTGACCCTCGAAGCCGAAGGCCTGCGCGCCGCCATGGGCACCCGCTGCATGGTGATCAATGACGACAGTTATCACCCGTCCCAGGTGGAAGCGGAAGTCATGGGTTTTTCCGGCAGCAAAGTCTTTCTGATGCCGGTCGGCAGCGTCGCCGGGATTGCCCCGGGCGCCCGCGTGGTGCCCCTGGCCGATACCGGTCGTTTACCGATGGGCATGAGCATGCTCGGCCGTGTCCTCGACGGCGCCGGTCGCGCGCTGGACGGCAAGGGCGGCATGAAAGCCGAAGACTGGGTGCCGATGGACGGCCCGACAATCAACCCGCTCAACCGTGATCCGATCAGCGTACCGCTGGACGTCGGCATCCGTTGCATCAACGGTTTGCTGACGGTCGGCCGTGGCCAGCGTCTGGGTCTGTTCGCCGGTACCGGTGTCGGTAAATCGGTGCTGTTGGGCATGATGACCCGCTTCACCGAGGCCGACATCATCGTCGTCGGCCTGATCGGTGAGCGTGGTCGGGAAGTTAAAGAATTCATCGAACACATTCTCGGTGAAGAAGGTCTCAAACGTTCGGTAGTGGTCGCCTCGCCAGCGGACGACGCACCCCTGATGCGTATGCGCGCGGCAATGTATTGCACGCGCATCGCCGAGTATTTCCGCGACAAGGGCAAGAACGTTCTGCTGCTGATGGACTCGCTGACTCGTTTCGCCCAGGCCCAGCGGGAAATCGCGCTGGCCATCGGTGAGCCGCCGGCAACCAAGGGTTATCCGCCCTCGGTGTTCGCCAAACTGCCGAAGCTGGTGGAGCGCGCAGGTAACGCGGAGAAGGGCGGTGGCTCGATCACGGCGTTCTACACCGTACTGTCCGAAGGCGATGACCAGCAGGACCCGATTGCCGACTCGGCGCGTGGCGTGCTAGACGGCCACATCGTGCTGTCACGACGCCTGGCCGAGGAAGGCCACTATCCGGCGATCGACATCGAAGCCTCGATCAGCCGGGTGATGCCGGCGGTGGTTTCGCCGGATCACATGCAGCGCGCGCAGTACTTCAAGCAGTTGTGGTCGCGCTATCAGCAGAGCCGTGATTTGATCAGCGTCGGTGCCTACGTGGCCGGTGGCGATCGCGAGACCGATCTGGCGATTTCCCTGCAACCACAATTGGTCAGGTATCAGCGCCAGGGCCTCAACGACAAAATCAATCTGGGTGAAAGCCAGGCCTATCTGGAAACCCTGTTCGCCCCTGCGGCGGGCGGGTAACCGGCCATGGCCGTCAGCCGCGCCGCGCGCCTGGCACCGGTGGTGGACATGGCCGAAAAGGCCGAGAAAGCCGCCGTGCAGCGCCTCGCCTACTTTCAGGGCCAGGTCAAAGTTGCCGAAAGCAAACTGGCCGACCTCAATGCCTTTCGTCTGGATTACTCGCAGCAGTGGATCGTGCGCGGCAGCACCGGCGTGACCGGGCAATGGCTGCTGGGTTTTCAGGGTTTCCTGGCGCAACTCGATACTGCCGTCGACCAGCAACGGCAGAGCCTGGTCTGGCACCAGAACAAGCTCGACAAGGCGCGTGAGGAATGGCAGCAGGCGTTTGCCCGCGTCGAGGGTTTGCGCAAACTGGTGCAGCGCTATCGTGATGAAGCGCAACGCCTGGAAGACAAGCGCGAGCAGAAGCTGCTCGATGAACTGTCACAGCGTTTGCCACGGCGTGATGCCTTCTAAATCACACCGCCAAACCCTGTGGGAGCGAGCCTGCTCGCGAAAGCGCCGTGTCAGTCAACCCTGTAGTCAACTGCCAGAACGCCTTCGCGAGCAGGCTCGCTCCCACACTTGTTCAACCGTTGCGCCTTGCCCCAACCCTATCCAGGTGCTACACCTTGTACAGGTTCGTCAATGACAAGGAAGCCAGTCAATGTCAGTCGTTACAGAAGTCTCTCCAGACCAGAAAAAGCTCACCATCGCCGTCAAAGGCCGGTTCGATTTCGGTCGCCATCAGGAATTTCGCGAGTCGTACGAGCGGCTCCCACACAAACCCGAATCCATCGTGGTCGACCTCAAAGAGGCCACTTATCTCGACAGCTCAGCGCTGGGCATGCTGCTTCTGCTGCGTGATCACGCCGGCGGCGACGAGTCGGATATCCGTGTCGTCAACAGCAGCTCCGATGTGAAGAAAATCCTCGCGATTTCCAACTTCGACAAACTCTTCGACATCAGTTGACGCCCATGCAGGCGCAAGAGCCGCTGACCATTCTTATCGCCGAAGACAGCGCCGCCGACCGGCTGCTGCTGTCGACCATTGTCCGCCGTCAGGGCCATCAGGTGCTGACGGCGGCCAATGGTGCCGAGGCGGTCGAAACGTTCAAAGAGCAGCAGCCCGATCTGGTGTTGATGGACGCGCTGATGCCGGTGATGGACGGCTTCGAAGCGGCGCGGCAGATCAAGGCACTGGCGGGTGAAGCATTAGTGCCGATCATCTTCCTCACCTCGCTGACCGAGAGTGAAGCGCTGGCTCGGTGTCTGGAGGCTGGCGGCGACGACTTTCTGGCGAAGCCGTACAACCAAGTGATACTCGCCGCCAAAATCAAGGCGATGGATCGCTTGCGCCGCCTTCAGGCAACGGTCCTGCAGCAGCGCGATCTGATCGCCAGACATCACGACTATCTGCTCAATGAACAACGCGTGGCCAAAGCGGTGTTCGACAAGGTCGCGCATTCCGGTTGCCTGAGCGCGCCGAACATCCGATACCTGCAATCGCCTTACGCGCTGTTCAACGGTGACTTGTTGCTGGCGGCGTACACGCCGGCCGGTGACATGCACGTCATGCTCGGCGATTTCACCGGGCATGGCTTGCCGGCAGCGGTGGGGGCGATGCCGCTGGCCGAAGTGTTTTATGGGATGACCGCCAAAGGCTACGGCCTGGCCGAAACCCTGCGTGAGATGAACGCCAAGCTCAAGCGCATCCTGCCGGTGGACATGTTCTGCTGCGCTACGTTGCTCAGTCTGAGTTTCCAGAGCCGTTCGGTGGAGGTGTGGAACGGCGGCATGCCCGACGGTTACTTGCATCGCATGGCCAGTGGCGAACGCGTGCCGTTGCCGGCGCGGCATTTGCCCCTGGGGATTCTCAGCGCGCAAGCCTTCGATGACCGTACGGATGTGTATCCGATGGCCGTCGATGATCGGGTATTTCTGTTATCGGACGGGGTGATCGATACCTGCGATGCCAATGACCAGTTGTTCGGCGTCGAACGCTTGCAGCAGGTGTTTGCGGCGAACCGCGAGCCGGATCGGTTGTTCGAGGACATCGAACAGGCACTGCGCGATTTTCGCGGGCAGGCCCGCGACGATGTGAGCATGGTCGAGGTCAGTCTGCTTGAGTCGGCGCAGACCCACGGCGCGGCGCCGGTGTATTCCGACAGCGGCCAGTCGTGCCCGCTGGACTGGTCGGCCAGTTTCGAGTTTCGCGGCGCCACGCTCAGGCGTTTCAATCCGTTGCCGTTCCTCTTGCAGTTGCTGCTTGAGGTACATGGCCTGCGCGCGCAAAGCGGAGCGCTGTACAGCGTGCTCGCCGAGTTGTATTCCAATGGCCTGGAGCACGGCGTGCTCGGGCTGGACTCCAGCCTTAAACGCGATGCGGCAGGTTTCGCCCGCTACTATGAAATGCGCGCGGCGCGGCTGGAGGCGCTGCAAGACGGTTTCGTGCGCGTGCATCTGCAGGTCCAGCCGCAAGGCGAGGGCGGGCGACTGGTCATTCGCGTCGAGGACAGCGGCAAGGGCTTTGATGTGGCGCGGGTCATGGAACAGCCCGTGGATAACGTCCGCTTGTCGGGACGCGGCATCGGTCTGGTCCGGCAACTGGGGCGCAACGCCAGTTGGTCGGACCAGGGTCGTAGTGCCAGCGTGGAGTTTTTCTGGGAGATTGAGGCATAATCCGCCCATTCTTGATCAAGGAGTGAGCAAGTGACAGACACACATGTAGATCGCGAAGTCCTCGATACTTTGCGCGAGGTGATGGAGGACGGCTATACGGAATTGCTGGAGACTTTTCTGGCAGATTCGCAAAGCCGCCTGCACGAGTTGCAGGACAGCACCAGCGCCAAAGCGCTATCCGATGTAGCCCATAGCTTCAAGGGCAGCGCGAGCAACATGGGCGCGGTTCGACTGGCCGAGTTGTGCCAGGACCTTGAGTCGAATGCCAAGGACAAAAGTCCGGAAGCGCTCGCTCAACTGGTGGCCGATATCCATTCCGAATTCGCCGAAGTACGCCCGGTGTACGAAAGCGAAAAGCACCACGCCCACATCCACTGAAGCTGCCGTCCGGCGCTTTTCGCAAGTGTCAGGCCAAACTGGCCCGGCACTTGCAGTCATCTTGCTCAACTGTACCTACGATCCCAGTGCAGCGGAGACCGTGTCATGCCTGCGACCCCCAACATTCTTCTTCAGACCGCCGCTCAGGCCAAGGCGCAAGCCGCCTCTGCCAAATCGTCGGCAATGGCCGCAGACGCCGGGGACAAGGGCTCCAGCTTCGCCAGAGTGTTTGCCGATCAGGCGCCGGCCAAGCCTGCCGTGAGCGCCGACAACTCAGTCAAGCCGGCACGCGATAAGGTCGCAGACAGCAGCGGCAAAAAGGATATCGGCAAAGATCAGTCTGCCGCGCCCGAGCCAGCAGTTGCCGATAGCGGCAAAGCGTTGCCTGCCGACAAAGCGGCGACGAGCGACGACGCGACTGCCACTGCCGATGACACCACTGAAACGGTACAAACCCCTGTGGCCGATGCCGCGCCTGTAGACCCGGCGCTTGATCCGGCCTTGGCGCAAGTCGTTCAGCCGTTGGTGGCAGCGCCTGTGGTGCAAGCACCAACAGTCACCACGCCAGCCCAGCCGGAAACCGAAGCGCCTGCACTGGCGGTCGTGTCGGGCATGGTCAAAGATCCGGCGGCCACCGACAGCGAATTCGATCCGACAGCCGACCCGCTCGATTCTCTGCCGGCCGTGCGCATGGCGATGGAGCAGGGCGGGCATATTTCTGCCGCCAGCCAGGCGCAACCGAAAGCCACGCCTGCTCAAGCTCAGGCTGACGGCGAATTGACCGCCGCGCAGAACTTTGCCGCCGGCATGGCCAGCATGCTCGACGTGCAGGCCGACAAGGACAGCACCAGTCAGGGCGGCGAACAAGCTTTCAGCGGGTTGATCGACGATGGTCTAAAGGATCTGAAATCGGCTACCAGCGACACCCGCGTCGACGACTTCGCCAACCGTCTGGCGGCACTGACCCAGGCCGCTACGCCGAAAACCGCGAATGCGCTGCCGGTGAATCAGCCGATCGCCATGCACCAGAGCGGCTGGACCGAAGAAGTGGTCAACCGCGTCATGTACCTGTCCAGCGTCAACCTGAAGGCCGCCGACATTCAGTTGCAGCCGGCGGAGCTGGGGCGCCTGGATATCCGCGTGAACATGGTTCCGGATCAGCAGACCCAGGTCACCTTCATGAGCGCGCACCCGAGCGTGCGTGAAGCGCTCGACAGCCAGATGCACCGCCTGCGCGACATGTTCAACCAGCAGGGCATGGGCCAGGTCGACGTCAACGTCGCCGACCAGAACCGTGGCTGGCAGGGGCAGCAAGGCCAGGAGCAGGCGCAGCAGGGGCAGAGTGGCCGGACCAGCGCTGCCGGCGGACGCCTGGATTCGGCGGATGAGGAATTGGCACCGGCTACTGTCGCTGAAGTGGCGGCGCAGACTGCTAGCGTAATTGGCAGCAGCGCGGTCGACTATTACGCCTGAGCAAATCAAGAGCCCCTCACCCTAGCCCTCTCCCAGAGGGAGAGGGGACCGATTGGGGAATCTTGAAGAACTACGCCGACCTGAACGAGCATCGCTGAATCCGTTCGACATTCGGCGACCTGTTGATTCCCGTCCTGAACTTGCAATCACCTCGGTTGTGCAGGTCGATGTCCAGCCCCATTACACCTCACCCCAGCCCTCTCCCGTAGGGAGAGGGCTGGGGTGAGGGTGCTTTTGACTTTAGCGTCGTTCTCGACCTCCGACACTTCTGGCATAACACTTGCTCTTGCCTTGCCGTGCGACTGTGAAACCCCCGATTAGTGACGGATTATTGGCATGGCGAAGAGCGAAGCTGCAGCAGTAAAAGACCCCGCAACCAAAGGCAAACTCAAGCTGATCATCGTGATCGTGCTGGCGTTGCTGGTAGCCATTGGTGCATCCGTCGGGGCGACCTGGTTCTTCATGCACGGCGCGCAGAGCAAGCCTGCCGAGGCCGCTGAAGCAGCGCCGGTCGGCAAGCAGGCGGCGATTTTCGAGCCGATGGCGCCGGCCTTCGTTGCCAACTACAACCAGAACGGCCGTCAGCGCTACATGCAGGTTAGCATCACCATGCTGGCGCGTAATCAGGCCGATCTGGACGCGCTCAAAGTGCACATGCCGGTTATCCGCAACAACCTGGTGATGCTCTTCTCCGGTCAGGATTTCGCCACACTGGCGACCCCGGTCGGACAAGAGATGTTGCGCCAGAAGGCCACCGCCAGCGTCCAGGAAGTGGCGCAGAAAGAACTGGGCAAAGTGGTCATCGAACAGTTGCTTTTCACTAATTTCGTACTGCAGTAGGAACACGACATGGCCGTGCAGGATCTGCTGTCCCAGGATGAAATCGATGCGCTGCTGCATGGCGTCGATGATGGTCTGGTACAGACCGATAATGCTGCCGAACCCGGCAGTGTCAAAAGCTACGACCTGACCAGCCAGGATCGCATCGTCCGTGGACGCATGCCGACGCTGGAAATGATCAACGAGCGCTTTGCCCGCTACACCCGCATCAGCATGTTCAACATGCTGCGCCGCTCGGCGGACGTGGCTGTCGGTGGCGTGCAGGTGATGAAGTTCGGCGAATACGTGCACTCGCTGTACGTGCCGACCAGCCTCAACCTGGTCAAGATCAAACCGCTGCGCGGCACCGCGCTGTTCATCCTCGACGCCAAACTGGTGTTCAAGCTGGTGGACAACTTTTTCGGTGGTGACGGCCGTCACGCCAAGATCGAAGGGCGTGAGTTCACCCCGACCGAACTGCGCGTAGTGCGCATGGTGCTCGAGCAGGCTTTCGTCGATCTGAAGGAAGCCTGGCAGGCGATCATGGAAGTCAATTTCGAGTACATCAACTCGGAAGTGAACCCGGCCATGGCCAACATCGTCGGCCCGAGCGAAGCGATTGTGGTCTCCACCTTCCACATCGAACTCGATGGCGGTGGCGGCGATCTGCACGTGACCATGCCGTACTCGATGATCGAGCCGGTGCGCGAGATGCTCGACGCCGGTTTCCAGTCCGACCTCGACGATCAGGACGAGCGCTGGGTCAACGCCCTGCGCCAAGACGTGCTCGATGTCGACGTGCCGATCGGTGCCACCGTAGCCCGCCGCCAGTTGAAGCTGCGCGACATCCTGCACATGCAACCGGGGGATGTGATCCCGGTCGAGATGCCGGAAGACATGATCATGCGCGCCAACGGCGTGCCGGCCTTCAAGGTCAAGATGGGCTCGCACAAAGGCAACCTCGCGTTGCAGGTGATCGAGCCGATCGAGCGTCGCTGAGGCGGCGCTTTTCACCCCCGTATTTAACCGAATTGTTGCCCGCCGAGGACACATGATGAACGACGATATGAACGCCCAAGACGACCAGGCACTGGCCGATGAATGGGCTGCGGCCCTGGAAGAAACCGGTGATGCCGGCCAGGCTGACATCGATGCGCTGCTGGCTGCCGACGCCGGCACTTCCAGCTCCAACCGTCTGCCGATGGAAGAGTTCGGCAGTGTGCCGAAGAACAATGATCCGGTGACCCTCGACGGTCCGAACCTGGACGTGATCCTCGACATTCCGGTGTCGATCTCGATGGAAGTCGGCAGCACCGACATCAACATCCGCAACCTGCTGCAACTCAACCAGGGTTCGGTGATCGAGCTCGATCGTCTGGCCGGTGAGCCGCTCGACGTGCTGGTCAATGGCACCTTGATCGCCCACGGCGAAGTAGTGGTGGTCAACGAGAAGTTCGGCATCCGCCTGACCGACGTGATCAGCCCAAGCGAACGCATCAAGAAGCTGCGCTGAGTGAAAAGGTTTCTCTGGGTGCTGCTGGCATGGCCCTTGAGCGTGCTGGCTGCCGAGCCGAGCGCAACCAATGCCGCGCCTGCCGCCACCGCGCCAATGGTCAACAGCGGCGTGGCCGGTCAGTTGACGCAACTGGTGTTCGGTTTGCTGCTGGTGCTGGGCTTGATCTTCTTCCTCGCCTGGCTGTTGCGCCGCGTGCAACAGGCGGGGCCGGCGGGCAAGGGCCAGGTGATCGAGCTGATCGGTTCCCGCGCGCTCGGTCCGCGTGATCGCTTGATGCTGGTGCAGGTCGGCAACGAACAGATTCTGCTCGGCCTCAGCCCCAGCACCATCACCGCGCTGCACGTGCTCAAAGAGCCGGTCGAAGTCCCCACCGCCAGTGAAAAAGCGACGCCGGAATTTGCTCAGCATCTGCTGAAGATTCTTGGCAAGGACCAGAAGGATACGAAGTAATGGGTGCGCTCCGCATCGTCTTGACGCTGGTCCTGTTGCTGGCCGCGCCGCTGGCGTTCGCCGCCGATCCGTTGTCGATCCCGGCGATCACGTTGGGCACCAATGCCGACGGCGCGCAGGAATATTCGGTCAGTCTGCAGATCCTGCTGATCATGACTGCGCTGAGCTTTATTCCAGCGGCGGTCATTCTGATGACCAGCTTCACGCGGATCATCATTGTCTTCTCGATCCTGCGTCAGGCCCTCGGCCTGCAACAGACGCCGTCGAACCAGATCCTCACCGGCATGGCGCTGTTCCTGACGCTGTTCATCATGGCGCCGGTGTTCGACCGGGTGAACAACGACGCGCTGCAACCCTATCTGGCGGAAACCCTCACCGCCCAGCAAGCGGTGGAAAAGGCTCAGGTGCCGATCAAGGACTTCATGCTCGCGCAGACCCGCACCAGCGATCTGGAGCTGTTCATGCGCCTGTCCAAGCGCACCGACATCGCCAGCCCGGATCAGGCGCCGCTGACCATTCTGGTACCGGCGTTCGTGACCTCCGAGCTTAAAACCGCCTTCCAGATCGGCTTCATGATCTTCATTCCGTTCCTGATCATCGACCTCGTTGTCGCGAGCGTGCTGATGGCCATGGGTATGATGATGCTCTCGCCGCTGATCATTTCGCTGCCGTTCAAGATCATGCTGTTCGTGCTGGTCGATGGCTGGGCGCTGATCATCGGTACACTGGCCAGCAGTTTTGGAGGTGTTTCGCCATGACGCCGGAAGTCGCGGTCGATATCTTTCGTGAAGCCCTGTGGCTGACCACCATGATGGTCGCCATTCTGGTGGTGCCGAGCCTGCTGGTCGGCCTGCTGGTGTCGATGTTCCAGGCCGCCACGCAGATCAACGAACAGACTCTGAGCTTCCTGCCGCGTCTGCTGGTGATGCTGGTGACCCTGATCATCGGCGGTCCGTGGATCGTGCAGACGTTCATGGAATACATCATCCAGCTGTACAAAAACATTCCGATGGTCATCGGCTAAGCCATGCAGTCGCTGCTTCAGCTGACCGACACCCAGATCAGCACCTGGGTGGCGTCGTTCATGTTGCCGCTGTTTCGCGTCGCCTCGATGCTGATGGTCATGCCGGTGTTTGGCACCACCCTGATCCCGCGCCGCGTGCGTCTGTATTTCGCCGTGGCGATCACCGTGGTCATCACCCCGGCGCTGCCGCCGATGCCCGCCGTCAGCCCGCTGGATCTCAGCGGCCTGCTGCTTATCGGCGAGCAGATTCTGGTTGGCGCCGTACTGGGCTTTTCCCTGCAACTGTTCTTCCAGGCCTTTGCCGTGGCTGGACAGATCGTCGCGATCCAGATGGGCATGGGCTTCGCCTCGATGATCGACCCTACCAACGGTGTTTCGGTGGCGGTGATCGGGCAGTTCTTCACCATGCTGGTGACGTTGCTTTTCCTGTCGATGAACGGCCATCTGGTGGTGTTCGAAGTCCTCACTGAAAGCTTCACCACGCTGCCGGTCGGCGGCGGTCTGATGGTTGCGCATTACTGGGAACTGGCCGGCAAACTCGGCTGGGTACTCGGCGCCGCATTGCTGCTGGTGTTGCCGGCCGTCACCGCACTGTTGGTGGTCAACATCGCGTTCGGCGTGATGACCCGCGCCGCGCCGCAACTGAACATCTTCTCGATCGGTTTTCCGCTGACCCTGGTGCTCGGCCTGTTCATCGTCTGGGTGGGCCTGGCGGACATTCTCAACCAGTATCAACCGCTGGCCAGCGAGGCCTTGCAGTTGCTACGCGAACTCGCACGGGCGCGCTGAGTCATGGCAGAGAGCGAAAGCGGTCAGGACAAAACGGAAGACCCCACGGAGAAACGCAAAAAGGACTCCCGTGAGAAGGGTGAAATCGCCCGTTCCAAAGAGCTCAACACTCTGGCCGTGATGATGGCCGGTGCCTCTGCGCTGCTGATCTTCGGCGGCATGCTCGCGCAAGAAATGATGGACGTGATGCGCCTGAACTTCACCCTGTCCCGCGAAGTGGTCATGGATCAGGGCGCCATGGGCCGTTTTCTGTTGGAGTCAGGGTTGATCGCCTTGCTGGCGATTCAGCCGGTGATGATCACCCTGTTGCTCGCCGCCATCATCGGGCCGATCTCCCTCGGTGGCTGGCTGTTCGCCGCAAAGTCGCTGGCGCCCAAATTCAGCCGGATGAACCCGGCCGCCGGCCTCAAACGGATGTTCTCGTTCAAGGCTGTGGTCGAACTGCTCAAAGCCCTGGCGAAGTTTCTGATTACTCTGGGCGTGGCGCTGTTGGTGTTGTCCGCCGACGTCGACGACTTGCTGCGCATAGCCCACGAACCACTGGATATGGCGATCATTCACAGCGTCCTGCTGGTGGGCTGGAGCACGCTGTGGCTGGCCTGCGGTCTGATCATCATCGCCGCCGTCGACGTGCCGGTGCAGATCTGGGAGAGCATGAAGAAGCTCAAGATGACCAAGCAGGAAGTGCGCGACGAACACAAGGACCAGGAAGGCCGCCCCGAGGTCAAGCAACGCATTCGCCAGACCCAGCGCGAAATGTCCCAGCGGCGCATGATGGCAGCGATTCCCGAAGCCGACGTGGTCATCACCAACCCGACCCACTACGCCGTCGCGCTCAAATACGACTCGGAGAAGGGCGGCGCGCCGGTGCTGCTGGCCAAGGGCAGCGACTTCATCGCCCTGAAAATCCGCGAAATCGCAGTGGCCAACAACGTCATGCTGCTTGAATCGCCGGCGCTGGCGCGCTCGATCTATTACTCAACTGAGCTCGAGCAGGAAATTCCTGGCGGGCTGTATCTGGCAGTGGCGCAGGTATTGGCTTACGTCTACCAGATCCGCCAACACCAGGCGGGCAAGGGCAAGCGGCCGGATCCGTTGAAGGATGATTTGCCGATTCCGCCGGATTTGCGTCGGGATTCTTGATGCGGGGCTGCCTGCATGAAAACCCCTCATTGCCCAGCTCAGGGGGTGAATGAAAAGTAATCCAGCCCAATCCAATCGGGTGTACTGCACAGTATTTCAATTCTGGTTATTCCATTTGAGGTGAATTCGACGAGATGGGCGTCAGCAACCGATCGAGTAAATGTTCTTTCTCCCAGTAGTTGACCCGCAGTGTTGTAAAAAAAAGCGGTGGTGGTTGCTTTGTCTGTCCAGGTTTGCCAAAACCTGACTCTTGAACAGGCTGATTTGAGATCAATTCTGCAACGCTGTGGGGCTGTCAACGCTTGATAGCAAAGATGCAGTAGTTGCCCGCTGCGCTTCCCGGGGATTGGCGGATAGGTTAGCGAGTTGGAAATTCCCATTTGTCCGTTACCTGAAAGAAACGTAATGGTCATGCTCGAAAGTGCGATGCGCTGGCCAACCGTTATAAGTTGAGTGGGTATGTCATCGAAGTTCTCACTGATAGCAGGTGTGACTTCGCCTATTCGCGTTCTCAACACCTTCGAAAACATCAACCGCTCACCACTTCCCGATTTGTACACGGTGTAATTGATCAGGGCATCGGCGCCGCGATTGTTTGTTCGCCAGTCAGAAGGAAGTGTAAAGACTGGTGTGACACCTGCCTGAACAGGTCGCGTATCACTTTCCCATAGCGTGTTGGCGGTAGCGCGCACACGTACCGTATAGCCAGTCGTCATGCCTGAGTAGTTGACGCTAACAGTTTTCTGATCACTCGACAGGGTCGGTGCCAAGAGATCGAATGGCTGAGGGAGAATGTGCAGCAGCAAATAGAGCGAAGGAATCAAGGTCGTGCCCGGGGCCGTACGCACCGTGTAAAAGACCTTCACCGTGTGGCCAATGCTATCGATCACCTCCATGCGTGGAATGCGGATGTCGATAGTGCCAGGGGTTCCCACGGTGATCACCTGCGAGTGGTAGGTGTGCCGAGGGTTTTCCCAAGTGATGCGAACCGTATGGCCGCGGGCCATGCCGGTGAAGTGCGGAACTTGAGCAGTGACGTATTGGGCGAAATAGACATGATCGAAGTCAAGTTGATCCCCCGCAGAGCCATGTGCTTCGAGTACTTTTGGCGCCGCTGGATCGGTGACTGCTGAAACTGAGTTCATGGGGATGTCTCCTGCGTTCGAGTGATTGCCTCGGGAGGCTCCATTTGATGCAGGAAGCAGGAATTCTTGCCACTGTCAGATCTGACAGGTGATCGAGTATTTCCGATGAGCGGTGGCTTTGCAGATATCTTTTGGTTGGCTACGTCGTCCAGAGACCGTTGGTCTGGAAATGCCGTCCACCTGTCAACTCTTACAGTAGACGGACCCCTGTCCATGACCTCGAGATAGGGGCGCAAGTTTACCGAACCAGGAGAGTACTATCATGGCAGAGCGCATTTACCGAAAACTCGAGGGCATGGGCCTGGAATATGTGTCAGGGCGACTGGAACATAACCCGAAAGAGCGGGCCATCCGTTACACCGTCACTTTCGACATGGACTTGGATTTCACCCATTTCAAACAGATGGCCAATGCTTATATTCCGGATTATCTCGACAACCCGATCAACGCGATCAGGCCTGAATTGGACGGCCTGGCTAACCACTATTCCTACAACTACCTGTTCAGTGCAGCGGGAAACATCCGCGATAATCAGGCGCTGTTCGAACTCTTTACCTCGCCCAGTTATTACAACGATCAATGGGCGACCGGCCCTCATCGGCAGGTGCGTTATAGCAAACCGGAGTTTGAGCAGGTCGGGCGAAAGCTCCGAGTGACTGCACGCAGAGACTTCAGATCCCTGGATGACACGGGTCAGATCGAAATCGGAGATTTGCCGGTCATCCAGTTTCATTGGGCGCTCAATCTGCTGCAAAGTGATCTGACGGTCCCGGGAATCATTGCGCCAGTGACCAAGGTCGTGTTGATGTACATGGATGAGGACTTCGTTGAGGTCGAAGGTGAGCAGATTTTGCGGGGTACGCGCTACGTCAATGGCAAGCAACTGGGCTTCGGCAATATTGCGCCCAAGCAGATATTAACTGCGCAGTAACCGGCATTAAAAACGCCGTCCCGATTGCGCGGTGCGGCGTTTTTTAGCCTGAAGACTTGTTTTGGCTGTGAGGTCGCCTTCGCGGACTTGCCAGCGAAGACGTCAACATCCAGATCGCCTCATTCAAGGCTTGTCACAAATCTCTGCTACTGCGGCAACTCCAGATTATCCAGCACCCGATTCACCGCCAATTCCCCGAGCATGATC
>NZ_RCOC01000083.1:0-43402 GCF_004307515.1 Pseudomonas sp. Sample_14
CAATTCAGGCGAATCCACAGAAGTTGTATCAAGAAGGGAGCGTAGTCTACCGGAATGCTCCTTTCAGCTCAAACCTTGATCTTCGTCTGTTGGCTGCCAGTGCAATGTCCAGCCTTCGTCCATCTGACCAGCAAGACCCGGCAGGTTCGCCACGGCGAGCAATTCTTCACCACGAAACAGCAGCGGCAATCTGCCACGCACGAAGGCCGGCACCGCGCGCTCGTTGAGCAGACGCTTGAGATCCCGCCTGCCGCGCTCGGCCAGTTGCATGACCTCACCGCCCTGCCGATAGGCAATACGCAAAGGCCCGGATGGAGCTTGCCCGTGGAGCATGACGCGTCCGTTATCCGGCAAGCGTAGCGCTGAAGTCGGGGTCTGCCAGTCGGCACCGATCACTGGCGTGCGCAACCAATTGCCGCTCAGCCACCAGACGCGACCGGCGCTGCGGTGCAGCTCTCCGTCGGCCAGACGCCAGATCGGTGAAGCGTCGGCGCCGGCATTGCACAGCGTTGTCCAACCCGACCAATGGTCAGCATCCGGCAGCCGGGTCAACGGTTCGAGCCAGTGGCTGAGGGCATTTCGCTGGCGCGCGTCAGATAACGCCGTCAATGGTGTCAGCTCCAGCGATGGCACACCCAGCCAAGCGAATTCATGGGGCGTTTCGGCTTGTGCGAGATCAATCTGCGCCAGCTCATCGAGCAAGCCCTGCGCCTCACGCAGATGCGCAGCCGTTCGCGCCATGCTGGCCTGCGCTTGCGGCCAGCGCTCGGCCAGCAGCGGCATGACTTGATGGCGCAGGTAATTGCGCGAAAACTGGTGATCCTGATTCGACGGGTCTTCGATCCAGCGCAACTGATGCGCCTGTGCATAACCTTCCAGCTCAGCACGACTGACATCCAGCAACGGTCGAACCAGCGTGCCCTGCCCCACTGGACGCTGCTGCGGCATCGCGCCGAGCCCGCGGACACCGGCACCGCGCAACAGCCGAAACAGCAGCGTTTCCGCTTGGTCGTCGCGGTGTTGACCGGTCAGCAGTGCATCATCGGCTTGCGTCAGCGAATTGAACACGGCGTAACGCGCATCCCGCGCCGCCCGCTCCAGGCTCGCCCCGCCCTTCACGGTGACCCGCTTCACTTGCAACGGCACGCCCAGCGCATCGCAAACGTCTTGGCAATGTTGCGGCCACGCATCGGCCGCAGCCTGAAGGCCGTGGTGGATATGAATGGCGCTGAGCGCAGGGAGGGATTCAGTGTTCGCCAGGGTGGCGAGCAGATGCAGGAGGACGGTGGAATCGAGGCCACCGGAGAAGGCGATGCGCCAGTGAGCGACGTGGCGCCAGGGCTCAAGGTTCAGCAGAAGACGGGATGGCAAATCAATCGGGGACTGGCCCATAACTTTCTCTTTGCCCCAAACAAATGTGGGAGCGAGCCTGCTCGCGAAGGCGGTTTAACATTCAACACATTCGTCGAGTGCTATACCGCTTTCGCGAGCAGGCTCGCTCCCACATGGGTATCGCGCTTCGACTTAGAGACCGTAGCTCATCAGGCGATCGTAACGGCGCTTGAGCAGCGCTTCGTTATCGAACTGCTTGAGCATCGCCAGTTGCGAGCTCAGCTCGGCGCGGATCGACGCAGCGGCAGCAGCCGGGTCACGGTGGGCGCCGCCCAGTGGCTCGCTGATCACTTTGTCAACAATGCCCAGGCCTTTGAGACGCTCAGCGGTGATGCCCATCGCTTCAGCGGCATCCGGTGCTTTCTCGGCGGTCTTCCACAGGATCGATGCGCAACCTTCCGGCGAGATCACCGCGTAAGTCGAATATTGCAGCATGTTCAATTGATCGCAGACGCCGATGGCCAGTGCGCCGCCGGAACCACCTTCACCAATTACGGTGGCGATGATCGGGGTCTTCAACCGCGCCATCACACGCAGGTTCCAGGCAATCGCTTCGCTCTGGTTGCGCTCCTCAGCATCGATGCCAGGGTAAGCACCCGGGGTGTCGATGAAGGTCAGGATCGGCATCTTGAAGCGCTCGGCCATCTCCATCAGACGGCAGGCCTTGCGGTAGCCTTCCGGACGCGGCATGCCGAAGTTGCGGCGAACTTTCTCACGCACTTCACGGCCCTTCTGGTGGCCGATGATCATCACCGGCTGGTCTTCCAGACGGGCGATACCGCCAACGATGGCAGCGTCGTCGGAGAAGTGACGGTCGCCGTGCAGTTCGTCGAACTCGGTGAAGATGTGCTCGATGTAATCGAGGGTGTAAGGGCGTTTCGGGTGACGCGCCAGGCGTGCGATCTGCCAGCTGGTCAGCTTGCCGAAGATGTCTTCGGTCAGCGTCTTGCTCTTGTCCTGCAGGCGGGAGATCTCATCGCCGATATTCAGCGAATTGTCATTACCGACCAAGCGCAACTCTTCGATCTTGGCTTGCAGGTCGGCGATCGGCTGTTCGAAATCTAGAAAATTCGGGTTCATAGGCGTCCGTCTTGGGTCGTGTCCCAAGTGAGCTTGGGCCGGCCGGTTGTCTATTCGCGCCCTACCTTAAGGGAGAGGCGCGCTGAGGTCGAGATTAAAAATTCAGGTTGTGGGCAAGCGCAATGATGGCACTTGCCGGTCAACGGTATTGGAGGAAGACGTTGTCTCGCCCGAACTGGTCACGCAGGGCTTGAATCAAGGTATCCGCCGGGTCGATCCGCCAGGTCTCGCCGAACTGCAGCAAGGTCTTCGCATCCGGGCTGGTGTACTCCATGGTCACCGGGCACGCGCCGCGATGACGCTTGAGCAGTTCGCCCAACCAGCGTAGCTGATCGCCTTTCAGATCCTGGGTGTGCAGCTTCAGGCGCAGGCTCTCGGCCAGATTGGTTCGCGCATCTTCCATGCTCATCACCCGCTTGACCCGCAGGCGCAGGCCGCCGGAGAAGTCGTCATTGCTGACCTCGCCTTCGACCACCACCATCGCGTCGGTCTGCAACAGTGATTGCGCCGAATGGAACGCATCGGCAAACAGCGACGCTTCGATCCGCCCGGAGCGGTCGTCGAGGGTGATGAAGCCCATCTTGTCGCCTTTCTTGTTCTTCATCACCCGCAGGGCAATGATCATCCCCGCTACGGTTTGCGTGTCACGCGCCGGCTTCAGGTCGATGATGCGCTGGCGGGCGAAACGGCGGATCTCGCCTTCGTACTCGTCGATCGGGTGACCGGTCAGGTACAGACCCAGAGTGTCTTTTTCACCCTTGAGGCGTTCCTTGAGGGTCAGTTCCTTGGCCTTGCGATGGGACGCGTAGACGTCGGCATCTTCCTCGACGAACAAGCCGCCAAACAGGTCGGCGTGGCCAGAGTCGTGAGTCCGCGCAGTCTGCTCGGCCGCCTTGATCGCCTCTTCCATCGCCGCCAGCAGTACCGCGCGGTTACGGTCGATGTTGGCTTGATAGGCCTTTTGTTCGTCGTGGAAATACGGGCCGAGGCGATCCAGCGCGCCGCTGCGAATCAAGCCATCAAGAGTTCGTTTGTTGATGCGCTTGAGGTCGACCCGCGCGCAGAAATCGAACAGATCCTTGAACGGACCGGCCTGACGCGCTTCGGTGATCGCTTCCACCGGACCTTCACCGACGCCTTTGATCGCGCCCAGGCCGTAAACGATGCGGCCGTCGTCGTTCACCGTGAACTTGAACTCCGAAGTGTTCACGTCCGGCGCGTCGAGGCGCAGCTTCATCGTCCGCACTTCTTCGATCAAGGTCACGACCTTGTCGGTGTTGTGCATATCCGCCGAGAGTACCGCGGCCATGAACGGCGCCGGGTAATGGGCTTTCAGCCAGGCAGTCTGGTACGACACCAGGCCGTAAGCGGCGGAGTGGGATTTGTTGAAGCCGTAACCGGCGAACTTTTCCACCAGGTCGAAAATGTTACCGGCAAGATCCGCGTCGATGCCGTTGGTCGCGCAACCCTCAATGAAACCGCCGCGCTGCTTGGCCATTTCTTCGGGCTTTTTCTTACCCATCGCTCGACGCAGCATGTCCGCACCGCCGAGGGTGTAACCGGCCATGACCTGGGCAATCTGCATCACCTGTTCCTGATACAGGATAATGCCGTAAGTCGGCGCCAGTACCGGCTTAAGCCCGTCGTACTGGTAGTCGGAGTGCGGATAGGCCAGTTCGGCGCGTCCGTGCTTACGGTTGATGAAGTCGTCCACCATGCCCGATTGCAGCGGGCCCGGACGGAACAGTGCCACCAGTGCGATCAAGTCTTCCAGGCAGTCAGGCTTGAGCTTTTTGATCAGCTCTTTCATGCCCCGGGATTCAAGCTGGAACACCGCCGTGGTTTCGGCTTTTTGCAGCAACTGGTAGGTCGGCTTATCGTCGAGCGGGATAAAGGCGATATCCAGCGGCGGCTCGTTGACCTTGGCGCGGTCGCGGTTGATGGTTTTCAGCGCCCAGTCGATGATCGTCAGGGTACGCAGGCCGAGGAAGTCGAACTTCACCAGACCGGCGGCCTCAACGTCGTCCTTGTCGAACTGGGTTACCAGACCGTCGCCGGCCTCGTCGCAATAGATCGGCGAGAAGTCGGTCAATTTGGTCGGCGCGATTACCACACCACCGGCGTGTTTGCCGACGTTACGCACCACGCCCTCGAGCTTGCGCGCCATCTCCCAGATTTCCGCCGCTTCTTCATCGACCTTGATGAAGTCGCGCAGGATCTCTTCCTGCTCGTAGGCTTTTTCCAGGGTCATGCCGACTTCGAACGGAATCATCTTCGACAGACGATCCGCCAGGCCATAGGACTTGCCCTGCACCCGCGCCACGTCACGGACCACAGCCTTGGCGGCCATGGAACCGAAGGTGATGATCTGGCTCACCGCGTTGCGGCCGTATTTCTCGGCCACGTAATCGATCACCCGGTCACGGCCGTCCATGCAGAAATCGACGTCGAAGTCGGGCATGGAAACCCGTTCCGGGTTGAGGAAACGCTCGAACAGCAGGTCATATTCCAGCGGGTCGAGGTCGGTGATCTTCTGTACGTAAGCCACCAGCGATCCGGCACCCGACCCACGGCCCGGACCTACCGGTACGCCGTTGTTCTTGGCCCACTGGATAAAGTCCATCACGATCAGGAAGTAACCGGGGAAGCCCATCTGGATGATGATATCCAGCTCGAAATTCAAACGGTCGACGTAGACCTGACGCTTGGCTTCGTAGTCTTCGGTGGTGTCCTTGGGCAGCAGCACCGCCAGGCGTTCTTCGAGCCCTTCGAAGGAGACCTTGCGGAAATATTCGTCGATGGTCATGCCATCGGGGATCGGGAAGTTGGGGAGGAAGTGTGTGCCCAGCTTCACATCAATGTTGCAGCGCTTGGCGATCTCGACGGTGTTTTCGATGGCGTCGGGAATATCGCTGAACAGCTCGAGCATTTCCTCGGCGCTTTTCAGGTATTGCTGATCGCTGTAATTCTTCGAACGACGCGGGTCATCGAGGGCGCGGCCTTCACCGATGCACACACGGGTTTCGTGGGCGGCGAAGTCTTCCTGCTTGATGAAGCGCACATCGTTGGTCGCCACCAGCGGCGCGCCAAGCTTGTCGGCCAGCGCCACGGCGCCGTGCAGTTGCTCTTCATCGTTGGGGCGGTTGGTGCGCTGGATTTCCAGATAGAAACGATCCGGGAACACCGCCATCCACTCGCGTGCCAGCGCTTCGGCTTCCGCCGGGTTGCCGCCGATCATGGCCATGCCGATCTCGCCTTCTTTGGCGGCGGACAGCATGATCAAACCTTCGTTGGCCTCGGCCACCCACTCGCGCTCGACGATGACCATGCCGTTGCGCTGGCCTTCGATGAAGCCACGCGAGATCAGTTCGGTGAGATTGCGATAACCCTGAGCGTTCATCACCAGCAGGCTGAGGCGGCTCAGCGGTGCATCCGGGTCCTTGTTCGCCAGCCACAGGTCGGCGCCGCAGATCGGCTTGATGCCAGCGCCCATGGCGTTTTTATAGAACTTGACCAGGGAACACATGTTGTTCTGGTCGGTGACCGCGACCGCCGGCATGTTCATGGCGGTCAGCGCTTTGACCAGCGGCTTGATCCGCACCAGCCCGTCGACCAGGGAGTATTCAGTGTGCAGGCGTAGATGAACGAATGAAGCCGGCATAGTGATCCTGTCCAGTTACATAGAGACAACGAGGCCCGGATTGTACCGGGCCTCGAATAAAACATCAGCCTTGCGCCTAAACCTGCGTCAGGCTTTCCCGCGCCTCGTAAGCCAGGCGTACCGGGGCGAACGAGCGGCGGTGAATCGGCGTCGGGCCGAGCCGCGCCAGTGCTTCCAGATGAACGGGCGTCGGGTAGCCTTTATGGCCGCCGATGCCGTAGCCCGGGTAGATCAATTCGAACGCCGCCATTTCGCGATCACGACTGACCTTGGCCAGAATCGACGCCGCCGCGATGGCCGGTACCTTGCCGTCGCCCTGGATCACCGCCTCGGCACGCATCGGCAAATGCGGGCAGCGGTTACCGTCGATCATCGCCAGTTTCGGCTGAATGTGCAGACCGGCGACCGCGCGCTGCATGGCCAGCATGGTCGCGTGGAGGATATTCAGATCGTCGATTTCTTCGACTTCGGCGCGGGCAATACACCAGCTCAGGGCTTTCTCGCAGATCTCGTCGTAGAGCTTTTCGCGCTTGGCTTCGGTGAGCTTTTTCGAATCGTCGAGGCCGAGGATCGGCCGGTTCGGATCGAGAATCACTGCTGCCGTTACCACCGCACCGCACAACGGGCCACGACCGACTTCATCAACACCGGCGACCAGTTCTTCGACTTCGGCCACCAGAGTGAAATCCAGGCCCATTTGCATGCTTGTCTTGCTCATTGTGGTTTGCCGATCAGGTCAAGGACGGCTTGCGCCGCCTGATTGGAAGCATCGCGCCGCAGCGTGCGGTGGATCTCGTCGAAGCCGCGGGTCTGTTCCTCGCCGCCATCGATCAAGGGCGACAGCGTCTGCGCCAAGGCTTCGACAGTCGCATCATCCTGCAACAACTCCGGCACCAGCAAGCGCTGGGCGAGCAAGTTGGGCAGCGACACGTACGGGCTCTTGACCATGCGCTTGAGAATCCAGAACGTCAGCGGCGCCAACCGATAGGCCACCACCATCGGCCGCTTGTACAGCAGCGCTTCAAGGGTAGCAGTGCCAGAGGCGATCAACACGGCGTTGCACGCGGCGAGCGCCAGATGAGATTTACCGTCGAGCAAGGTTACCGGCAAATCCCGGCCAGCAAGCAAGGCCTCGAGTTGCACCCGGCGTTCCGGGTTTGCACAAGGCATGACAAAGCGCACGCCCGGACGCATGGCGCGCAGACGTTCGGCAGTGTCGAGGAACAGCGCACCGAGGCGACTGACTTCACCGCCACGGCTGCCGGGCATCAACGCCACCAGCGGGCCGTCGGGCAAACCCAGCTCGGCGCGTGCAGCGGCTCGGTCGGCTTGCAGCGGAATGGTATCGGCCAAGGTGTGACCGACGAAACGCACCGGCACGCCTTTCTCTTCGTAGAATTTCGCTTCGAACGGCAACAGGGTCAGCATCAGATCGCAGCCTTCGCGGATCTTCAGCACCCGTTTCTGCCGCCATGCCCACACCGACGGGCTGACGTAATGCACGGTCTTGATCCCGGCCTGACGCAGCTTGAGTTCGATATTGAGGTTGAAATCCGGCGCATCGATGCCGATGAACACGTCTGGCTTTGCGGCAATCAGTGTGGCAATCAGCTCTTTGCGGCGCTTGAGCAATTCACGCAGCCGACCGAGGACCTCCACCAGCCCCATGACCGACAAGCGCTCCATGGGAAAGTACGAGGTCAGGCCTTCGGCCTGCATCAACGGACCGCCGACGCCGATGAACTCGACTGCCGGGTGCTGTGCCTTGAGCGCGCGCATGAGGCCGGCGCCGAGAATGTCACCGGAAGCCTCACCCGCCACCAGCGCAATACGCAGACTGGCCATGATCAGCGGGTGATGCCGCGAGTCGATGCCTGGATCGAATCGCGGAACACGGCGACTTCAGGGAACTGCGCAGACGGCTCTGCCAGCTCGGCCAGCGCCTGCTCGACCGTCAGGCCCTGCCGATAGACCGTCTTGTAAGCACGACGCAAGGCGTGGATCGCGTCTTCGCTGAAACCGCGACGGCGCATGCCTTCGAAGTTCATGCTGCGCGCTTCGGCCGGGTTGCCGAATACGGTGACGAACGCCGGAACATCCTTGCCGATCGCCGTGCCCATGCCGGAAAAGCTGTGGGCGCCGATGTGGCAGTACTGATGCACCAGGGTGAAACCGGAGAGGATCGCCCAGTCGTCAACGTGTACATGCCCGGCCAACGCAGTGTTGTTGACCAGAATGCAGTGATTGCCGATGACGCTGTCATGGCCGATGTGGGCATAGGCCATGATCAGGTTGTGATCACCCAGGGTGGTTTCCGAACGGTCCTGCACGGTGCCACGGTGAATGGTCACGCCTTCGCGGATGACGTTGTGGTCGCCGATCACCAGGCGGGTTTCCTCGCCTTTGTACTTCAGATCCGGGGTGTCTTCGCCTACCGAAGAAAACTGGTAGATGCGATTGTGCTTACCAATGCGGGTCGGCCCCTTGAGGATCACATGCGGCCCGATCACGGTACCCTCGCCGATTTCCACACCTGCGCCGATGATCGACCACGGGCCGACCTCGACGCCGTCAGCCAGAACGGCGGACGGATCGATGATTGCGCGAGGGTCAATCAAACTCATACTTTCTGTTCCGCGCAGATGATTTCTGCCGAGCAGACCGGCTTGCCGTCCACCGAAGCCTGGCACTCGAACTTCCAGATCTTGCGCTTGCAGCTGATGAAGGTCGCTTCAAGGATCAACTGATCGCCCGGCTTGACTGGCTGGCGGAAGCGCAGCTTGTCGGAACCGACGAAGTAATACAGGGTGCCGTCGGCCGGTTTGACGTCGAGCATCTTGAAACCGAGGATCCCGGCAGCCTGAGCCATCGCTTCGATGATCAGCACGCCCGGCATGATTGGATGCGCAGGGAAGTGACCATTGAAGAACGGTTCATTGATGCTGACATTCTTGTAGGCGCGAATTCGCTTGCCTTCAGTGTCCAGTTCCACCACCCGGTCCACCAGCAGGAACGGGTAACGGTGAGGCAGGTATTCGCGAATCTCGTTGATGTCCATCATTTCAGGGGAAAGCCTATGTAAAGATTGGGAGCGCGACTGACGCGCACTCCTCTAGCAAATCAAGGAGGCAGTCCAGAGGCTGTGCACACTTGATATGGAAATGGTATCAGCCATCAGATGAAGCATTGCCGTCAGGGGTCACTTCCCCAACGCGCTTTTCCAGCTGTTTCAACCGTCGCGCGATGTCATCGAGCTGACGGATGCGGGCCGCGCTTTTGCGCCATTCGGCCGCCGGTTGCATGGCTGTGCCGGAAGAATAGGCGCCCGGCTCGGTAATCGAGTGAGTCACCATGGTCATCCCGGTCAGGAAAACGTTGTCGCAAATGTCAATGTGGCCGACCAGACCAACACCGCCGGCGAGCATGCAGTGCTTGCCGATCTTGGTGCTGCCGGAAATGCCGACGCACGCGGCCATGGCGGTGTGATCACCGACCTGGACGTTGTGCGCGATCTGGATCTGGTTGTCGAGCTTCACACCGTTGCCGATCACAGTATCGGCCAGAGCGCCGCGGTCGATGGCGGTGTTCACGCCGATCTCGACATCGTCGCCGATGGTCACGCCACCGATCTGGGCGATTTTCTGCCAGACGCCTTTTTCGTTGGCGAAGCCGAAGCCCTCACCGCCGATCACTGCGCCGGACTGAATAACCACACGCTTGCCGATGCGCACATCGTGATACAGCGTAACGCGCGGAGCGAGCCAGCCGCCTTCACCGATTTCGCTGCGCGCGCCGACTACGCAATGCGCGCCCAGCGTGACCTGTGCAGCGATGCGTGCACCGGCTTCGATCACCACGAACGGACCGATGCTGGCACTCGGGTCAACCACAGCGTCCGCCGCGATCACCGCTGTCGGATGAATCCCGCCAGCCGCTTTTGGCTTCGGATCGAACAGATGCGAAATACGTGCATAGGCCAGGTAAGGATCAGGCACCACCAGGGCATTACCGGCAAAACCCTCAGCGTCGGCTTCCTTGAGCAGCAGTGCAGCTGCTTGAGAACCGGCCAGGTATTTGCGGTATTGGGGATTTGCCAGAAAGCTCAACTGAGCTGGGCCAGCCTCTTGCAAAGTGGCTAGCCCAGTAATTTGCCTCTCGGGGTCGCCACGCAGGGTGGCGCCGAGGTGCTCGGCCAACTGGCCGAGCCTGATAGTCACGGTCATGGGTTACTTCAGCTGATTCATGCGCTCGATAACCTGGCGCGTGATGTCGTACTGAGGTTTGACATCAATGACTGCGCCACGCTCGAACACCAGGTCAAAACCACCCTTCTTGATGACTTCTTCCACAGCGCTGTCCAGTTTCGGCTTCAGCTGCTTGAGCATTTCACGGTCGGCAACGGCTTTGGCTTCGTTCAGCTCCTTGGACTGGAACTGGAAGTCGCGGGCCTTTTGCTTGAATTCCAGCTCCAGACGCTCACGCTCGCCCTGCTGCATTTTGTCGCCACCGGCCATCAGACGGTCCTGAATGCCTTTGGCGCTACTTTCCAGGGTTTTCAGCTTGGTCAGTTGCGGACCGAACTTCTTCTCGGCATCCACGGCGTACTTCTTCGCCGCGTCGGATTCCAGCAGTGCCATTTGATAGTTCAGCACGGCAATTTTCATGTCGGCGAACGCCGGGCCTGCCACCAGTACGGAGGCCAGGAGAACCAATTGAGTCAACTTACGCACGATGCACTCCTACAAAATCCATTGTCGTTATCTTGGGTCAGACGCTTAGAACGTCTGGCCGAGGGAGAATTGGAACACTTGAGTTTCAGCGTCATCCGGTTTCTTGATCGGCATCGCCAGGGCGAAGCTCAACGGCCCCAGTGCGGTGACCCAGGTCACGCCGACACCTACGGAACTGGCCATGTTGCTCAGGCTGATGTCGTTGCACTTGGTGTTGGACGAGGAACCGTTCGCGTTCGTAGTGTCCTTGCACTGCGAGTCAAACACGTTACCGACATCCCAGAAAACCGAAGTCCGCAGGGAACGCTGATCCTTGACGAATGGCAGCGGGAACAGAACTTCTACACCGCCCTGGATCAGGACGTTACCACCGAACGGCAGCGGATCCTGGTCCGGATCAAGCGACGTGCCCGGGTTGGTGCCACGGCTCGGCGTACTGCGCGGGCCGAGGGTGCTGTCCTTGAAGCCACGAACCGAGTTGAAACCACCGGCATAGTAGTTTTCATAGAACGGCAGACCATCGGTCGAACCGTAACCGTCGCCATAACCGAGTTCGGAGTGCAGGCGCAGTGTGTAGTTTTCGGTGATCGGCTGGAACAGCTGACCACGGTAGTCAAGTTTGAAGAACGACAGGTCGCTGCCCGGAATGGTGGTTTCCAGGGTCAGGCTCTGGGAACGACCACGGGTCGGCAACACGCCTTTGTTCAGGGTCGACTCGGACCAACCGGCCGAGGCCTTGAAGTTCAGGTAGTTGTCGCCTTCCTTGTCGACGAAATCGAAAATCTCGTCAACGGTATAGCGACCGGTGTTGATCTTGTCCTGCTGAGCAGACAGACCGAAGGTCAGACGCGATGTTTCGCTGATCGGGTAGCCAACGTTGACGCCAGCGCCCAGGCTGTCGACGGCGTAGCTCGAGATATCGGCATCGAGCTCATCGTAGTCAGTGGTGCGATAGAACGCGTTGTAACCCAGGCTCACGCCATCAGCGGTCCAGTAGGGGTCCACGTAGCCGAAGTTGTAGCGGCTCTGGTATTCGCTGCGGGTCAGACCGATGCTGACGCGGTTACCGGTACCGAGGAAGTTGTTCTGGGTGATCGAGCCACCGAGGATCAGACCGGCGCTCTGTGCAAAACCGACGCTGGCGGTGATCGAACCGGAAGCCTGTTCTTCAACGGCGTAGTTCACATCAACCTGGTCGTCGACACCTGGCACGGCCGGGGTTTCAACGTTGACTTCCTTGAAGAAGCCCAGACGCTCCAGACGGGTCTTGGACTGGTCGATCAGGTAGGTCGAAGCCCAGCCGCCTTCCATCTGACGCATTTCACGACGCAGCACTTCGTCTTCGGACTTGGTGTTGCCACGGAAGTTGATGCGGTTGACGTAGGCACGCTTGCCCGGATCGACAGCGAAGAGGATGTCTACAGTGTGGTCATCATCGTGCGGCTGAGGCACGCCGTTGACGTTGGCGAAGGTGTAACCCTCGTTACCCAGACGACGGGTGATCAGCTCGGAGGTGGTGGTCATCAGCTTGCGCGAGAACACCTGGCCCTTTTGCACAAGCAACAGCGACTTGATCTGCTCTTCAGGGACTTTCAGGTCGCCACTGAGCTTGACGTCACGAACGGTGTACTTCTCGCCTTCGGTGACGTTGACGGTGATGTACACGTGCTTCTTGTCCGGGGTAATCGATACCTGGGTCGAAGCGATGTCCATGTTGATATAGCCGCGGTCCAGGTAGTAGGAACGCAGACGCTCCAGGTCACCGGAGAGTTTTTCACGGGCATATTTGTCATCGTTCTTGAAGAACGACAGCCAGTTGGTGGTTTTCAGTTCGAACAGGTCAGTCAGGTCTTCCTCAGGGAAAACCGTATTGCCTACCACGTTGATGTGCTGGATGGCGGCAACGGTACCTTCGTTGATCTTCACCTTCAGACCCACGCGGTTACGCGGCTGCGAAACCACTTCGGTGTCGACGGTAGCGGAGTAACGACCCTGGGCAACGTACTGACGCTGCAATTCGTTACGCACACCCTCGAGGGTGGCGCGCTGGAAGATTTCGCCTTCGGCCAGACCGGATTGCTTGAGGCCCTTCATCAGGTCTTCAGTGGAAATCGCCTTGTTGCCTTCGATTTCGATACTGGCGACCGAGGGACGCTCGACCACAGTGATGACCAGAACGTTGCCTTCGCGGCCCAGCTGGATATCTTGAAAGAAACCGGTTTTGAACAACGCACGAGTGGATTCCACCAGGCGACGATCATCCGCCTGCTCGCCGACGTTCAACGGCAAGGCACCAAAGACGCTACCCGCGGAGACCCGCTGGAGGCCATTGACGCGAATATCAGAGATAGTGAAGGACTCGGCGTGAACTTCGGCGATCATCAATACGGTGAGAACCGCAGTTAGCAGCAGACGTTTCATGAAGTCCTTTCTTATTCCAACTGGCAATAAACAAACTGCCGCAAAATGCGGCAGATTCGCAATTCAGCGAAGCGTTACAGTCGACCCAGATCGTTGACCAGAGCAAGCAACATCACCCCGACCACCAAACTGATACCGATCTGTATCCCCCAACCTTGCACCCGATCCGACAAGGGGCGACCACGCACCCACTCGATCAGATAAAACAACAAATGCCCCCCATCCAGTACAGGAATGGGCAGCAAATTCAGAACGCCCAGGCTAATACTCAGATAAGCAAGGAAATTCAGGAAATCAGCGACGCCCGACTGGGCAGAAGCGCCCGCCACTTTAGCAATGGTTATCGGTCCACTCAAGTTTTTTACCGAGAGCTCGCCGAACAGCATTTTCTTCAGTGAATCCAGCGTCAGAATGCTCATGGTCCAAGTGCGACGGGCACCCTCGCCAATCGCGGCCAGCGGGCCATAACTGACCTCGCGGATCATTTCCGGCGGCCAGTCGATGGCTTTGACGCCAGCGCCCAGATAACCGCTTGGCGCTTTGCTTTCACCGCGCGCCGCCAGGGTCACAGGGACGTCGATTTGAGCATTGTCGCGCTCGATGCGCAGCATGATTTTGGTATCAGGACGCGTACGAACGGTATCGACCACTTGCTGCCAGTCATCGAGCGGCTGGCCATCAAGCGCCAGCAATCGATCGCCGGTTTTCAGCCCCGCCGCCTGAGCCGGGCCTTTCGGGTCCAGCTCGGCAAGCACCGGCGGCAAGGCCGGACGCCAAGGACGAATGCCCAGCGAGCGGATCGGATCCGGCTCGTCGGCACCTTTCAGCCAGTTATCCAGTGCCAGCGTACGGGGCGACTCAGCGGTCGAGCCCTGCTCGCGCACCAGCAATTGAATGGCACCGCTTTCACCGAGACGGCGCACCAGTTGCAGATTGACCGCAGCCCAACCTGACGTTGGCTCGCCATCGATCGAAACGATCTCCTGACCGGCATTCAGACCAGCCTTGGCGGCAATGCTGCCAGACTCGACCGCGCCAATGACCGGACGCACTTGCTCGCTGCCGAGCATCGCCAAGACCCAAAAGAAGACTAACGCCAGCAGGAAGTTAGCAATCGGGCCAGCGGCAACAATGGCGATACGCTGACGTACCGATTTGCGATTGAACGACTGATCGAGTTGATCGACCGGCACTTCGCCTTCGCGCTCGTCGAGCATCTTGACATAGCCGCCCAAGGGAATCGCGGCGACCACGAATTCAGTGCCTTGCTTGTCATGCCAGCGCAGCAACGGCATGCCAAAGCCCACGGAAAACCGCAGAACCTTGACGCCACAGCGACGCGCGACCCAGAAGTGGCCGAATTCGTGGAAGGTGACCAGCACACCCAAGGCGATCAGGGTGCCGGCAATCATATAGAGCGCGCTCATCTACTTTCTCCGCAATCCTGTTCAGTGTCGCGTGTCGCCGTTGCGTTACAAAAAACTATCGGCCGTGCCGACTCAACCATTGCTCGGCCAGCAGTCGCGCTTTCGCGTCCGCCGCAAATACGGCGTCGAGGTCGTGCAGCGCCACCACCGGCTCCAGATTCAAGACTTCCTCGATGATACTCGCGATTTCCAGGTAGCGAACCCGTCCGTCGAGAAACGCTGCCACGGCCACTTCATTGGCCGCGTTGAGCATCGCCGGCGCGCTGTTGCCAGCTTCGGCGGCCTGACGGGCCAAACGCAGACAGGGGAAGCGGCTTTCATCGGGCGCCTCAAAATCCAGTCGTGCAATGGCGAACAGATCCAGTGGCGGTACGCCGGAATCGATACGCTCCGGCCAGGCCAATGCGTTAGCGATCGGTGTGCGCATGTCGGGGTTGCCCAATTGCGCCAGGACCGAGCCATCGACGTAATCGACCAGAGAATGGATCACGCTTTGCGGATGAATCACAACTTCGACCTGAGACGGTTTGGCATCGAACAACCAGCAGGCTTCGATCAATTCCAGACCCTTGTTCATCATGCTTGCCGAATCCACGGAGATCTTGCGCCCCATGGACCAGTTCGGATGCGCACACGCTTGCTCCGGCGAAACATGCGCCAGCTCGGACATCGGCGTCTGCCGGAAAGGCCCGCCAGAGGCGGTCAGCAAGATCCGCCGCACCCCCACCGAGCTCAAGCCGCGCGCGAAATCCGCAGGCATGCACTGAAAAATCGCGTTGTGTTCACTGTCGATCGGCAGCAGCACCGAGCCACTTTTGCGCACGGCCTGCATGAACAGCGCGCCGGACATCACCAGCGCTTCCTTATTGGCCAGCAGAATCTTCTTGCCCGCCTCGACCGCTGCCAGTGTCGGACGCAGCCCGGCCGCACCGACAATGGCCGCCATGACCGCGTCGACTTCAGGCGCGGAGGCAACCTGACACAGGCCCTCCTCGCCTACCAGCACACGAGTCGGCAAACCGGCTGCACGCAAGTCATCCTGCAACCCACGCGCCGCAGCACCTTCAGGCACCACGGCAAATTGCGGTACATGACGAACGCACAGCGCGAGCAATTCGCTAAGACGGGTGAAACCACTCAATGCAAAAACCTGATAACGCTCAGGATGACGCGCAATCACATCCAGGGTGCTCAGACCGATCGAACCGGTCGCACCCAACACCGTAATCTGCTGGGGACGACTCACGGTGCGGCCATCCAGAGCAGTACGGCGAATACCGGAATGGCTGCGGTCAGGCTGTCGATGCGATCCAGCACGCCACCATGCCCGGGCAGCAGATTACTGCTGTCCTTGATGCCGGACTGGCGCTTGAACATGCTTTCGGTAAGGTCACCGACCACGGAAATGAAGACGATCACTGCCGCGCCGATGAGGCCTTTGAGCAGCTCGGCCACGGTCCAGTCGCGCACCAGCCCGACAATCGCGGTAATCACCAGACTCAGTGCCAGACCACCGTAGACGCCTTCCCAGCTTTTGCCCGGACTGACCTGCGGCGCGAGCTTGCGCTTGCCGAACTTGCGCCCGGAGAAATAAGCACCGATGTCCGCACCCCAGACCAGCACCATCACCGCCATGATCAACCAGTTACCCAGCGGGTACTGCTTGATCTGCACCAGACCCTGCCACGCAGGCAGCAGGATAAGCAGGCCGATCAGCAGTTTGGTTGCCGCAGTGGACCAGTGCGCGCTGGAGCGTGGATACGTCAGCACCAGATAAGTCGCAATCGCCCACCAGATCACCGATGCACCGAGCACCCAAGGCGCAAGGCCCGGCAACACGTACATGACAAACAGCATCAAGGCGACCACAGCGGCAAAGCCGACGCGGAACGACTGTGCGGTGAAGCCGGCCAGACGCGCCCATTCCCAGGCACCGAGGCTCACCACCAGGCCAATGAACAGCGCGAAGCCGGCACCTTTGAGCAGGAAAAACCCGCACAAGGCAATCGGCAGCAGGATCAGTGCAGTGATGATTCGTTGTTTAAGCATTAAACCCGGGCTCCAGCTTCGACCTGTTCGCTCGTTTTACCGAAGCGACGCTGGCGTGAAGCGAAATCGGCCAGCGCGGTGCGCATGGCGTCGTGTTTGAAGTCCGGCCAGAACAGGTCGGAAAAGTACAGCTCGGCGTAGGCCAGCTGCCACAGCAGGAAGTTGCTGATGCGATGCTCGCCACCGGTGCGGATGCACAGGTCAGGCAACGGCAGATCGCCGGTGGCCAGACACGTTTGCAGCAGATCCGGGGTGATGTCCTCCGGGCGCAAGTGCCCGGCCTGGACTTCACGCGCCAGACGTTGCGCAGCCTGGGCGATATCCCACTGACCGCCATAATTGGCGGCGATCTGCAGGACAAAGCGGTTGGCACCGACCGTCATGGCCTCGGCCTCGCGCATCGCCGCCTGAAGCTCAGGGTGGAAGCGCGAGCGATCGCCAATGATGCGCAGGCTGATGTTGTTGTCGTTGAGACGCTTGGCCTCACGACGCAGCGCCTTGAAGAATAGATCCATCAAAGCGCTGACTTCATCGGCCGGGCGCTGCCAGTTTTCACTGGAGAAGGCGAACAGGGTCAGGACTTCGACCTTGGCCTCAGCGCACACCTCGATCACCGCCCGCACAGCATCCACGCCCGCTTTATGCCCGGCGACACCCGGCATAAAGCGTTTTTTCGCCCAGCGATTATTGCCATCCATGATGATCGCGACATGGCGCGGCACCGCGGACGGCGCAGTCTGCTTGGTCTTGTCCATTTAAAGCTCGACCCTTATACGGCCATCAGGTCTTTTTCTTTCTCGTCCGTGGCCTTGGTGATCTGGGCCTCGGATTCTTTGGTCAGCTTATCGATATCGGCGATGGCACGACGCTCTTCGTCTTCGCTGATTTCCTTGTCCTTGACCAGTTTTTTCAGCTCACCCAAAGCATCGCGACGGATGTTGCGCACGGCTACGCGCGCGTCTTCGGCTGCACTGCGGGCCTGCTTGGTGAAGCCTTTGCGCGTTTCTTCGGTAAGGGCAGGCATCGGGATCAACAGCAACTCGCCCAGATTGGTCGGGTTGAGGTTCAGACCGGCGCTCTGGATTGCCTTGTCGACGGCAGCGAGCATGTTGCGCTCGAAGGCCACGACCTGCAGGGTGCGCGAATCTTTCACGGTGACGTTGGCAACGCCGCTCAGCGGAGTGTCAGTGCCGTAGTAAGGCACCATGACGCTGCCAAGGATGCTCGGGTGAGCCTTGCCGGTACGAATCTGGCCGAACGCGTGGTTCAGAGATTCCAGGGATTTCTGCATACGCGCTTGGGCGTCTTTCTTGATTTCGTTGATCATTGTTGGCCTTCCTCGATCAAAGTCCCTTCAGCGCCGCCGTGCACGATGTTCAGCAGGGCGCCGGGCTTGTTCATGTTGAATACGCGCAGCGGCATCTTGTGATCGCGGCACAGGCAGATGGCAGTCAGATCCATTACGCCCAGCTTGCGATCCAGTACTTCATCATAAGTCAGATGATCGAACTTCTCGGCATGCGGGTCTTTGAACGGGTCTGCGGTGTACACGCCATCAACCTTGGTGGCCTTGAGCACAACGTCGGCGTCGATTTCGATTGCACGCAGGCAGGCTGCCGAATCCGTGGTGAAGAACGGATTGCCGGTACCGGCCGCGAAGATCACGACGTCCTTGGAGTTCAGGTGGCGCATGGCTTTGCGACGATCGTAGTGATCGGTCACACCGACCATGGAAATGGCCGACATGACGATGGCCGAGATATTGGCACGTTCCAGCGCATCGCGCATGGCCAAGGCGTTCATCACAGTGGCCAGCATGCCCATGTGGTCGCCCGTGACCCGATCCATACCGGCTTTGCTCAGGGCTTCGCCACGGAACAGGTTGCCACCGCCGATCACCAGACCGACCTGCACGCCGATGCCGACCAGTTGGCCGACTTCCAGCGCCATGCGATCCAGCACCTTCGGATCGATCCCGAACTCTTCCGAGCCCATCAGGGCCTCGCCGCTAAGCTTGAGTAGAATGCGTTTATAGCGAGCCTGATAACCACTGCCCTGCTGAGCCATTGCGAATCTCTCCTGCGGCGTATTTAAAATTCTTTGCGAGCTGTTTACAGCTGGCGTTCACTCTAGCTTGGCGCTGCTGCAGCGCCATCGGAACATGGCTTTGTAAGTCAGTTCCGGGTGGAAACCAAATAAAAAATTGGTACCCCATCTGAAAAGAGGCTGCGCGCGTTAGCGGGCAGCCTCTTTCGGGCGACAGTTGAAAAACCGTCTTATTGCTTGGCGGCAGCCAGCTGGGCAGCAACTTCTTCAGCGAAGTTGTCGACCGGCTTCTCGATGCCTTCGCCTACTTTGAAGTAAGTGAAGGAAACGATTTCAGCACCGGCTTTCTTGGCCAGTTCGCCAACCTTGACTTCAGGGTTCTTGACGAACGCCTGCTCGACCAGGCTCGCTTCTGCCAGGAACTTGCTGATACGGCCCTTGACCATGTTCTCAACAATGTTTTCTGGCTTGCCTTTGATCTTTTCTTCGTTCAGCTGCAGGAACACAGCTTTCTCACGCTCGATCGCTTCGTCAGAGACTTGCGAAGGCAGCAGGAACTCAGGGTTGCTTGCAGCAACGTGCATAGCGATGTCTTTGGCCAGCTCGACGTCACCACCTTTCAGGACAACAGCAACACCGATCTTGTTACCGTGCAGGTAGGTGCCGACAACGTCACCTTCTACGCGTACCAGACGACGGATGTTGACGTTCTCGCCGACTTTGGCAACCAGCGCTTCACGAGCCGTTTCCTGAGCGGCGATCAGCGGAGCTGCGTCGGTCAGTTTTTCGTCGAAAGCTTTTTCTACGCTGGCAGCAACGAAGTTCTTGAAGTCGTCTTGCAGGGCCAGGAAGTCGGTCTGCGAGTTGACTTCCAGCAGCACGGCTGCCTTGTCATTCGATTTGATGGCGATTGCGCCTTCAGCGGCAACGTTGCCAGCTTTTTTCGCAGCCTTGATCGCGCCCGAAGCACGCATGTCATCAATGGCTTTTTCGATGTCGCCGTCAGCCTTTTCCAGGGCTTTCTTGCAATCCATCATGCCTTCGCCGGTACGCTCGCGCAGTTCTTTGACCAACGCTGCAGTAATTGCTGCCATTTTCAAATTCCTCTTGGATAGGTTTTCAACCATTCCACCCGATCGAACGGGCGTTCAATTCTTCCCGAACCACCCATGTTGGCTGCCGCACATGACAAATACAGACGTGGGCGCCGACAAATGGTTTTCGAGGTGGCAAAAAGGGGGCCAAGCCCCCTTTTTGCTTACTGAGTCAACGCCAAGGGCGTCGATTACTCAGCTGCAGCCTGAGTTTCTTCAGCTGCGAATTCTACAGTACCGCCAGCAACGTTGTTGCGGCCGCGGATAACTGCGTCAGCCATCGAACCCATGTACAGCTGGATAGCGCGGATGGCGTCATCGTTGCCTGGGATGATGTAGTCAACGCCTTCCGGGCTGCTGTTGGTATCGACAACGCCGATGACCGGGATGCCCAGCTTGTTGGCTTCGGTGATCGCGATGCGCTCGTGGTCAACGTCGATCACGAACAGTGCGTCTGGCAGACCGCCCATGTCCTTGATGCCGCCCAGCGAACGATCCAGCTTCTCAAGATCACGGGAGCGCATCAGCGCTTCTTTCTTGGTCAGCTTGGCGAAAGTACCGTCTTCGGCTTGAACTTCAAGGTCACGCAGACGCTTGATGGAAGCACGAATGGTTTTGAAGTTGGTCAGCATGCCGCCCAACCAGCGGTGATCGACGTACGGCGAGCCGCAACGTGCTGCTTCTTCAGCAACGATCTTGCCAGCGGAACGCTTGGTGCCGACGAACAGAATCTTGTTTTTGCCCTGGGCCAGACGCTCTACGAAAGTCAGAGCTTCGTTGAACATTGGCAGGGTTTTTTCAAGGTTGATGATGTGAATCTTGTTACGCGCGCCGAAAATGTACTTGCCCATTTTCGGATTCCAGTAACGGGTTTGGTGACCGAAGTGCACACCGGCCTTCAGCATATCGCGCATGTTGACTTGGGACATGATAGTTCCTTGATAAGTCGGGTTTGGCCTCCACGTATCCCAATGACCAACCAGAGGCATAAAGCCCAAGGCACCCAGGTCATCGTGTCGACACGTGTGTGGATTTAAGCTTTTCGGGGCATCCCCGGAAAGCGGCGCATTTTATACCACAGGGTGCGCAGAAACGGAACCCGGAATCTGTATTCGCACCAGGGACACGGGCGCAGCCCCCTTGGAATCGGCTCGATGGGCACCATTGTATAGATACAAGCTGGACATGCAGGCGCGGATTTGCGCCTCCCGTCTGGTAGAATCGCGTTTTTCAGGGTCGCAAAATGTACGCTTGCCACCCAATTCGTATCCGTAAGCGCCGCCGAGCGCAGAGAGAGCCTGTATGACCGTCAACCTCAAAACCCCCGAGGACATCGCTGGCATGCGTGTCGCCGGCAAACTGGCCGCCGATGTGCTGGAAATGATTGCCGAACATGTCAAACCGGGCGTGACCACCGATCAGCTCAACCAGATCTGCCACGACTACATCGTCAATGTGCAGCAGGCCATCCCTGCCCCGCTCAACTACAAGGGCTACCCGAAGTCGATCTGCACTTCGATCAACCATGTGGTCTGCCACGGCATCCCTAACGACAAGCCGCTGAAAAACGGCGACACCCTGAACATCGACGTCACGGTGATCAAGGACGGCTACCACGGCGACACCAGCCGCATGTTCCACGTCGGCGAAGTGCCGGTCTGGGCCGAGCGCCTGTCGCAGGTCACCCAGGAATGCATGTACAAGGCGATCGAGATCGTCAAACCCGGCTGCCGCCTCGGCGACATCGGCGAAGTCATCCAGAAGCACGCGGAAAAGAACGGTTTCTCGGTGGTGCGCGAGTTCTGCGGTCACGGCATCGGCAAGGTCTTCCACGAAGAACCGCAGATTCTGCACTACGGTCGCGCCGGCACCGGCATGGAACTGAAGGCTGGCATGACCTTCACCATCGAGCCGATGATCAACCAGGGCAAGGCCGACACCAAGGTTCTGGGCGACGGCTGGACCGCGATCACCAAAGACCGCAAGCTCTCGGCACAGTGGGAACACACCCTGCTGGTCACCGACACCGGCTACGAGATCTTCACCTTGCGCAGCGATGACACCATCCCGCGTGTCTCGGCCTGACACCCAGAACGCTCCCAGCCTATAGAAGGAAAGCCAATCGATGCCGCAGGTGGATCCCGAACTCTTCGACCGCGGCCAGTTCCAGGCTGAACTGGCCCTCAAAGCGAGTCCTATCGCGGCGTTCAAGAAGGCGATCCGCCAGGCCCGCGAGGTCCTCGACACGCGTTTTCGCAATGGCCGCGACATCCGCCGGCTGATTGAGGACCGCGCCTGGTTTGTCGACAATATCCTGCAAAAGGCCTGGGAGCAGTTCAACTGGAGCGAAGACGCCGACATCGCTCTGGTGGCGGTGGGCGGCTACGGTCGCGGCGAACTGCACCCCTACTCTGATATCGATCTGCTGATTCTGCTCGACAGTGCCGACCACGAAGTTTTCCGCGATTCCATCGAGCGTTTTCTGACGCTGCTTTGGGACATCGGTCTGGAGGTCGGCCAGAGCGTGCGCTCGGTCGACGAATGCGCAGAAGAGGCCCGCGCCGACCTGACTGTGGTCACCAATCTGATGGAAAGCCGCACCATCTGCGGCCCCGAGCGTCTGCGCCAGCGCATGCTCGACGTCACCAGCACCGCGCACATGTGGCCGGCCAAGGAGTTCTTCCTGGCCAAGCGTGCCGAGCAGAAGGCTCGCCACCACAAATACAACGACACCGAGTACAACCTCGAACCGAACGTTAAAGGCTCGCCCGGTGGCCTGCGCGATATTCAGACGATCCTTTGGGTCGCCCGCCGTCAGTACGGCACCCTGAACCTGCGCGCCCTCGCTGGCGAAGGCTTTCTGGTCGAAAGCGAAAACGCCCTGCTCGCCTCCTCCCAGGAATTCCTGTGGAAAGTGCGCTACGCGCTGCACATGCTCGCCGGCCGCTCCGAAGACCGCTTGCTGTTCGATCATCAACGCACCATTGCCGGCCTGCTCGGCTTTGAAGGAGACGACGCCAAACAGGCGGTCGAAAACTTCATGCAGCAGTATTTCCGCACGGTGATGAGCATCGCCCAACTGAGCGATCTGATCATCCAGCACTTCGAGGAAGTCATCCTCGCTCCGGAAGACGAAGCGCCGCCGCAACCGATCAATTCGCGCTTCCAGTTGCATGACGGTTACATCGAAGCGCGCAATGACAACGTGTTCCGCCGCACGCCGTTCGCCATGCTGGAGATTTTCGTGCTGATGGCCCAGCAGCCGGAAATCAAAGGCGTGCGCGCCGACACCATTCGTCTGCTGCGAGAACATCGTCATCTGATCGATGACAACTTCCGTAACGATATCCGCAACACCAGCCTGTTCATCGAGCTGTTCAAGTGCAAGATCGGCATCCATCGCAATCTGCGGCGGATGAACCGTTACGGCATTCTCGGGCGCTACCTGCCCGAGTTCGGTTTTATCGTCGGGCAGATGCAGCACGACCTGTTCCACATTTATACGGTCGATGCGCACACGCTGAATCTGATCAAGCACCTGCGCAAACTGCAGTACACCCAGGTCTCGGAGAAATTTCCGCTGGCGGCCAAGCTCATGGCCAAGCTGCCCAAGCCTGAGCTGATCTACATGGCCGGTCTGTATCACGATATCGGCAAGGGCCGGCATGGTGATCACTCGGAGATCGGCGCGGTCGATGCCGAGGCGTTCTGCCAGCGTCACCAGTTGCCGGTGTGGGACAGCCGCCTGATCGTCTGGCTGGTGCAGAACCATTTGGTGATGTCCACCACTGCGCAGCGCAAGGATCTGTCCGACCCGCAGGTGATCCACGATTTCGCCCAGGCGGTCGGCGACGAAACCCGCCTCGACTACCTCTACGTGCTGACCGTGGCCGATATCAACGCGACCAACCCGACGCTGTGGAACTCATGGCGCGCCAGCCTGTTGCGCCAGCTTTATACCGAGACCAAGCGCGCCCTGCGCCGGGGTCTGGAAAACCCGGTGGATCGCGAAGAACAGATCCGCCAGACGCAAAGTGCCGCGCTGGACATCCTGGTGCGCGGCGGCACCGACCCGGACGATGTCGAGCAACTGTGGGCGCAATTGGGCGATGATTATTTCCTGCGCCACACCGCCGGCGATGTAGCCTGGCACAGCGATGCGATCCTGCAGCAACCGGTTGATGGCGGGCCGCTGGTGCTGATCAAGGAAACCACCCAGCGCGAGTTCGAGGGCGGCACGCAGATCTTCATTTATGCACCGGACCAGCACGATTTCTTCGCCGTGACCGTGGCGGCGATGGACCAGCTCAACCTGAACATTCACGACGCCCGGGTCATCACCTCGAGCAGCCAGTTCACTCTCGACACCTATATCGTGCTCGACAACGAAGGCGAATCGATCGGCGACAACCCCGCGCGGATCAAGCAGATCCGCGAAGGCCTGACCGAAGCGCTGCGCAACCCGGACGACTACCCGACGATCATCCAGCGCCGGGTGCCGCGTCAGCTCAAGCATTTCGCCTTTGCGCCGCAGGTCACCATTCACAACGACGCCCAGCGTCCGGTGACCGTGCTGGAACTGACGGCGCCAGACCGGCCGGGCCTGCTGGCGCGGGTCGGGGGGATTTTCCTCGAGTTCGACCTGTCGCTGCAGAACGCCAAGATTGCGACCCTGGGCGAGCGCGTGGAAGACGTGTTCTTCATCACCGACGCGCACAACCAGCCGTTGTCCGATCCGCTGCTGTGCAGCCGTTTGCAGGATGCGATCGTCGAACAGCTGAGCGTCAATCAGGAACCGGATATCAAACTTTCGCGGATCAGTATCTGAATCACCCGTTTATCCGTGTGAATGCAGCCCATGCCTTCCTCCGGTACATACAATCCCCTGTGGCAAGGGGATTTATCCCCGTTCGGCTGCGAAGCAGTCGTAAAACCTGTGTATGCGGACATTCAGTTGAACCGCAGTGAATGGTTTTTGGGGCCGCTGCGCAGCCCAACGGGGATAAATCCCCTCGCCACAGAAAGCTCTTGAGCATTTAAAAGAGGCCCCCATGAACAACGCTCTGAACCAGCTCCAGCCGTACCCGTTCGAAAAGCTCCGCGCCCTGCTCGGCAGCGTTACGCCGAACCCGGACAAACGCCCGATCGCCCTGTCGATCGGCGAGCCGAAACACCGTTCGCCGAGTTTTGTCGCCGAAGCGCTGGCGAACAGTCTGGATCAGATGGCGGTGTACCCGACCACCCTCGGCATCCCGGCCCTGCGCGAAGCCATCGCCGGCTGGTGCGAGCGTCGTTTTGGTGTGCCGAACGGCTGGATCGATCCGGCGCGCAATGTGCTGCCGGTCAACGGCACCCGTGAAGCGCTGTTCGCCTTCACCCAGACCGTGGTCAACCGTGGCAACGATGCGCTGGTGGTCAGCCCCAACCCGTTCTATCAGATCTACGAAGGCGCGGCGTTCCTCGCCGGGGCCAAGCCGCATTACCTGCCATGCCTCGATGAAAACGGCTTCAACCCGGACTTCGACGCAGTAGCGCCGGAGATCTGGCAGCGTTGCCAGATTCTGTTCCTGTGCTCGCCGGGCAATCCGACCGGCGCGCTGATTCCGGTCGAGACTCTGAAGAAGTTGATCGCCCTGGCTGATCAGTATGACTTCGTCATTGCCGCCGACGAGTGCTACAGCGAACTGTACTTCGACGAACAAACCCCGCCGCCAGGCCTGCTCAGCGCCTGCGTCGAACTGGGCCGCAATGACTTCAAGCGCTGCGTGGTCTTTCACAGCCTGTCCAAGCGCTCCAACCTGCCGGGCCTGCGCTCAGGCTTCGTTGCCGGCGATGCCGACATCCTCAAGGGTTTCCTGCTCTATCGCACTTACCACGGCTGCGCGATGCCAGTGCAGACTCAACTGGCCAGCGTTGCCGCGTGGAATGACGAAGTGCATGTGCGCGCCAACCGTGCGCTGTACCGCGAGAAGTTCGATGCGGTGCTGAACATTCTCAGCCCGGTCATGGACGTACAGCGCCCGGACGGCAGCTTCTATCTGTGGCCGAACGTGCAGGGCGATGATGCGGCGTTCTGCCGTGATTTGTTCGAGCAAGAGCACGTGACCGTGGTGCCGGGCTCGTATCTGTCTCGCGATGTCGATGGCGTCAATCCGGGGGCGGGCCGCGTGCGCATGGCGCTGGTTGCGCCGTTGGCTGAATGTGTCGAGGCCGCCGAAAGAATACGCGCATTCGTAACTCGCCAACAGTAACTTTCAAGAGTCCGCATCAGGCCACCTGATGCTGACTAAAAAAAAGAAACGCTAACTTACAACCCCCTCCTTTACTCCTCAATACACTAACTAATAACCTACCCCCGCAATAACCAACTTACAAACTACAAGTTTTTAACCACTAACTTGCAGTCGACCCTGGATAAAAACCTCAAAGGAATTGACCATGTACAAAACCAGACCCTGTCTGAATCTTGAAATAGAAGATCCAGTTGCCAGCTTTCGAGCGGCCATCAATGAAAACTCGAAAAATATTTCGTACACCAACAACTCAGGCCTGACCTACCGGACCATGGCACTCAATGCAAAGTGTTGGCACCCGAGCCGCCACCTGACCATTTCGTTTATGGACAACCCACCCGCCTCGCTGAAAGAAGCGATAAAGAGCCATATATGGGAATGGGCGGACTATGTCAGCCTCACCTTTAGCTTCATCGATAGTAAAGACGGCGTAATCCGAATTACAACCGACACTACTCAAAACGCTTCGCAAATTGGCACCGACGCACTAACAGTCGCGGCAGGAAAACCCACGATGTTCATATACGCGCGTCCGGGAGATGCGGATTTTCGCACGGTAGTAATACACGAGTTCGGTCATGCGCTCGGTTTTCATCATGAGCATCTGCACCCTGATGCTAACATTCCCTGGAACAGACCGAAGGTCTATCAGGAATATGCGGAAAAATGGGGAATGGATAAGCAAAGCGTGGACCTGAACATTTTTACACCGATAGACGAGGCGATCACCGTCACCCCATACGACCCGACTTCAATCATGCATTATCCTGTCGAGAAGGAACTAACCGATGGGAAGTTTGAGATACCGATGAACACGGAAATAAGTTGGCAGGACAAACGCATCTGCGCACATTTCTATCCGATCGAAATTCCTGACGGCGGCTCTTGCGAATCCCCTTGAATCGCCATCAGGAATCATCTCGTGCTACGACTTGACCTGCCCCAGATTGGCCTCGCTCAAATCCAATTCGCCGAGCACTTCTCGCAACACGTCATCACCGATCTGGTGCTGACGGCTGAGGCTGTAGAGTTCCAGGCGTTGCGCGCGCAGCGCTTTCAAGCGCAAACGCCGTTCAAGCAGATCCATCTGGAATGCCAGCGCCTGGGCTTCGGCGGAATCATTGAACACATCAAGTTGATGGCGATATTCGGACATGATCCGCGCCTTGAGCTCCGCTGCCAGCGCCGCTTGAGCGGCATCCTGCGGGACCACTTCTTCGCTTTCCAGCGAGTGAATCGCCGCTTCGGCTGTCTTGCGCCAAGCGTCGCGCACTTCCTGACGACGCTTGTCGTCAGGACTTTTGTCGATGCCGCGCAGCAGCAAGGGCAGCGCGATACAGGCCGAGACCAGCGACAGCAGAATCACCCCGGCAGCAATGAAGATCAGCAAGTCGCGTTCAGGAAAAGCCTCGGCGCCGATCAGCATCGGCACCGACATCACGCCTGCCAGCGTCACCGCCCCGCGCACACCGCCCACCGTCAGCAACCAGCATGAACGCGCCGTGGGCACTTGCGTCAGCTCGCCCTTGCCGCGCACTCGGCGCAGCAACACCGACAAGCGCCAGATGCTCTGCACCCAGATGAACCGCAGCAGCACCAGCGCGACGAAAATCGCCAGCACATCGAGGCAGCGATAGAACAGCGTTGGCCACAGCGTCGGCTCATGGCTGACCACCGCCTTGATGATGTCTGGCAATTGCAGGCCAAGCAGCAGGAAGATCAAGCCATTGAACGCAAATTCGAGCAGCGCCCAGACGCTGCGATTAAGCAATCGCGTGCTGGTCTGGCGCGGCAGCAGGTCGAGCCAGCTTTGCATCATCCCCGCCGCCACCGCCGAAAGAATGCCCGAAGCGCCCAGACGTTCAGCCAGTACGTAAGCGGCGAACGGCAGCAGCAACATGAACACCACGTGAGTGGCCGGATCGTCCCAGCCGCGGGCGATCATCCACGCGCGCAGGCGCCCGACCAGCCAGCTCAACGCTACACCCACAGCCAGGCCACCGAGCGCCACCGCGACGAAGGTCAGACTGGCATTGGTCAACGAAAACACGCCCGTGACCGCTGCAGCGAGGGCGAACTTGAAGGTCACCAGGCCTGAGGCGTCATTCATCAGCGCCTCGCCCTGAAGGATGTGCATCAGCGGCGTGGGGAGACGGTTCTGCGAAATCGCTGAAACCGCCACGGCGTCCGTTGGCGATAAAACCGCTGCCAGGGCAAAGGCCACTGGCAGCGGAATCGTTGGCAACAGCCAATGAATGAAATAACCGGCACCGACCACGGTGAACAGAACAAGGCCGACCGCCAGGGTCAGGATCGGTCCACGCAATTGCCAGAAGGCGCGTTTGGGCATGCGCCAGCCATCGGAAAACAACAACGGCGGCAGGAACAGAAACAGGAACAATTCGGGATCGAGGGCGACGTGCAGGCCAAGCGTCGGCCAGGCGAGCAAGGCACCGGCAGCAATTTGCACCAGCGGCAACGGCAGCGGGATGACCCGCCCGACCAGTCGCGAGACGCTGACCAGCATCAGCAGGATGAGGACGGTGTAAGCAGTTTGCATAAAACCAGAATCTCAGGCGATCGACAGCGTTGAACTGCCATATTAGCGCCTTAGGCTGTGGCTGACCGTTGCACATACGTCGCACGCCTGGACGCCGGACTAAATGTGGGAGCGAGCTTGCTCGCGAATGCGGTGTGTCATTCAGCACAGAAATTGACTGACAGGCCCCCTTCGCGAGCAAGCTCGCTCCCACAGGTTTTACAGCGTTACGACAACCGTGGCCGACGAAACCGTCCGGTCATGGCATAATCCGTCACCATTTTTTTCCAGCACCTGTAAAGGGGGCGATTCCTTGGCCGTTTCAAGTAAAACGTTGCACCTTTTCGGCATCAAAGCCTGCGACACCATGAAAAAGGCGCGCACCTGGCTCGATGAACACGCTGTCAGCTACGACTTTCACGATTACAAGACCGCCGGCATTGACCGTGAGCACCTGACCCAATGGTGCGACGAGCACGGCTGGCAAACCGTGTTGAACCGCGCCGGCACGACCTTTCGCAAACTCGACGACGAACGCAAAGCCGATCTCGACCAGGCGAAAGCTATCGAACTGATGCTCGCACAACCCTCGATGATCAAGCGCCCGGTGCTCGATCTCGGTGACCAAACCCTGATTGGCTTCAAGCCAGATATCTACGCGGCCGCTCTGAAGTAAGCAGCCCGTCACTCTTTGTAGAGGTATTCACATGTCCAATTCCCTGTTCAGCATCGCTTTTGGTGTCGGCACCCAGAACCGTCAAGGCGCATGGCTGGAAGTGTTCTACGCCCAGCCACTGCTCAACCCTTCGGCCGAACTGGTCGCGGCTGTTGCGCCGATCCTCGGTTACACCGAAGGCAACCAGGCCATCACCTTCACCACCGCCCAGGCTGCGCAACTGGCTGAAGCCGTGAAAGGCATCGACGCCGTGCAAGGCAAGCTGCTGACCCGCCTGGCCGAAAGCCACAAGCCGCTGGTCGCCACGCTGCTGGCCGAAGACGCGCAACTGACCTCCACGCCTGAGGCCTACCTCAAGCTGCATCTGCTCTCGCACCGTCTGGTCAAGCCGCACGGCGTCAGCCTCGCCGGTATCTTCCCGCTGCTGCCGAACGTGGCGTGGACCAGCCAGGGCGCGATCGACCTGAGCGAACTGGCAGAAATGCAACTCGAAGCACGCCTGCGCGGCGAGCTGCTGGAAGTGTTCTCAGTGGACAAGTTCCCGAAAATGACCGACTACGTGGTACCGGCCGGCGTGCGTATCGCTGATGCTGCACGTCTGCGTCTGGGCGCCTATGTCGGCGAAGGCACCACCGTGATGCACGAAGGTTTCATCAACTTCAACGCTGGCACCGAAGGCCCGGGCATGATCGAAGGCCGCGTTTCCGCTGGCGTCTTCGTCGGCAAGGGTTCGGACCTGGGCGGCGGTTGCTCGACCATGGGCACCCTGTCGGGCGGTGGCAACATCGTGATCAAGGTCGGCGAAGGCTGCCTGATCGGCGCCAACGCCGGTATCGGTATTCCGTTGGGCGACCGCAACACTGTGGAATCGGGCCTGTACGTGACCGCTGGCACCAAGGTTGCGCTGCTCGACGAAAACAACAATCTGGTCAAGGTTGTGAAAGCACGTGAGCTGGCCGGTCAGACTGATCTGCTGTTCCGTCGCAATTCGGAAACCGGTGCTGTGGAATGCAAGACCCACAAATCGGCGATCGAACTGAACGAAGCGCTGCACGCTCACAACTAAGCGCTGTAGGCCTGTGGGAGCGAGTCTGCTCGCGAAGCTTTTGGCGTCCTCAAGGACGCTTTCGCGTGCAGGTTCGCTCCCACAAGGTTTGGCGTACACCCCGCCCAATTTCACAGGGCTGAACCCATGATGATCCCCTCCCCCTGGCGCGCCGATTTCCCGGCCATCGCCGCGCTGCAACGGCAAGACCAGACCTATCTGGACAGCGCCGCCACCACGCAAAAACCCCAGGCCCTGCTCGACGCACTGACGCATTACTACGCCAACGGCGCGGCCAATGTGCATCGTGCGCAACACCTGCCCGGTGCCCACGCGACGCAAGCGTTCGAAGACAGTCGGCGCAAGGTTGGCCAATGGCTGAATGCCGGTGACAGCGGGCAAATCATCTTCACCCACGGCGCCACCAGCGCGCTGAATCTGCTGGCTTATGGTCTGGAGCCTCTGTTTCAGCCGGGCGATGAGATTGTCATCAGCGCCCTGGAGCATCACGCCAACCTGCTGCCGTGGCAGCAACTGGCGCAACGTCGCAATCTGAAACTGGTGATCCTGCCGCTGGATGCCGACGGCCTGATCGACCTCGGCGCTGCCGTACACCTGATCGGCCCGCGCACGCGTTTGTTGGCGGTCAGCCAGTTGTCCAATGTGCTCGGCGCCTGGCAGCCACTGACCGCTTTGCTGGGCATGGCCAAGGCGCAGAACGCGCTGACCGTGGTCGATGGTGCGCAAGGTGTGGTGCACGGTCGGCATGATGTACAGGCGCTGGGTTGCGACTTCTATGTATTTTCCAGCCACAAACTCTACGGCCCCGATGGCCTCGGCGTGCTGTTCGGGCGCAACGCTGCGCTGGAGCAATTGCAGCATTGGCAGTTCGGCGGCGAGATGGTGCTCGACGCCAACTATCAGGATTCGCGCTTCCGCCCGGCGCCGTTGGGGTTCGAGGCAGGCACACCGCCGATCGCCAGTGTCATCGGCCTCGGAGCCACGCTGGATTATCTGGCTGGACTGGATCAGCAAGCCGTGTCTGCCCACGAAGCGGCGCTGCACGACTACCTGTTGCGCGGCCTCGCCGCACGCAACGGCATTCGCCTGCTCGGCAAGCCGCAACTGGCCTTGGCCAGTTTTGTCGTCGAAGGCGTGCACAACGCCGATCTGGCGCATCTGCTCACCGAACAAGGCATCGCCGTACGCGCCGGGCATCACTGCGCCATGCCGCTGATGAAAAGCTTCGAACTGGCCGGCGCGATTCGCGTGTCGCTGGCGCTGTATAACGACTCGGAAGATCTGGAGCGCTTTTTCAAGGCGCTGGATCAGGCGCTGGAGATGTTGCGATGAGCCTGCCGGTTGAAGCGGCTGAGGCGCTGCAGATCTTTCAGAATGCGGCTGGCTGGGAACAGCGGGCGCGGTTGCTGATGCAGTTCGGCGATCGCTTGCCGGCGCTGGATGACGCGCAAAAGTGCGAGGCCAACCGGGTGCATGGCTGTGAGAGTCAGGTGTGGCTGGTCGGGGATTTGCGCGACGGACACTGGCAGTTCAAGGCAAGCAGCGATGCGCGGATGATTCGCGGGTTGGTGGCGTTGCTGCTGTTGCGGGTCAACGGCTTGTCGGCGGCTGATATAAAGCAAATCGATTTGCCGGATTGGTTTAATCAGCTCGGCCTGTCCCGCCAGCTATCGCCATCGCGCAGCAATGGCCTCAATGCCGTGCTTCAGCGGATGAATGAGTTGGCTCGCTGACTGATCGTTCCCACGCTCTGCGTGGGAATGCCTCAACGGACGCTCCGCGTTCGGCTCTGGATGGGACGCGGAGCGTCCCGGGCTGCATTACCACGCGGAGCGTGGGAACGATCAAATACCTTCAGGCTTGAGGCTTGACCCGGTCCGCCGGGCGCCGTACACCAGCGACAATCTTGTCCACAGCCTTGGTCGCCGCGACCATGCCAAATGTCGCGGTAACCATCATCACCGCGCCAAACCCGCCGGCGCAGTCGAGCTTCACGCCATCGCCGACAAAACTCTTCTGCAGACAAATGCTGCCATCCGGTTTCGGGTAGCGCAGCTGTTCGGTGGAAAATACGCACGGCACGCTGTAGTGGCGGGTCACGGTGCGGGAGAAGCCGTAGTCACGACGCAAGGTCGAGCGCACTTTCGAAGCCAGCGGATCGTTGAAGGTGCGGTTCAGATCGCAGACCTGAATCAACGTCGGATCGATCTGCCCGCCCGCCCCGCCGGTGGTGATGATTTGGATCTTGCGGCGTTTGCACCAGGCGATCAGCGCCGCTTTGGCGTTCACCGCATCGATGCAGTCGATCACGCAGTCGATGTCCGGCGTAATGTATTCAGCCATTGTGTCGCGGGTGACGAAATCGGCCACGGCGTGCACCGTGCAATCAGGATTGATCCCGCGCAGACGCTCGGCCATCACCTCGACCTTGGGTTTGCCGACGGTGCTGTCCAGCGCATGCAACTGGCGGTTGGCATTGCTGACGCAGACGTCGTCGAGGTCGAACAGCGATATCTCGCCAACCCCGCAACGGGCCATGGCTTCCGCCGCCCAGGAACCGACGCCACCAACGCCGACGATCGCCACATGGGCGGCGCGCAAGCGTTCCAGGCCCTCGATGCCATACAAACGGGCGATACCTGCAAACCGCGGATCTTCTGTACTCATGACCATTACCCCAAAAACCGGCGCGCATTATAGGGCTACGCAGCGACAAGTTTTAAGCTGCAAGCGACAAGTGTAAGAACTTAAGTCAGAGACGGCTGCCCAACGTCAGGCATTTTCCCGTCAGTTGTACGGCTGGTTAACCGCCGGTGTAGGATGCGCGCCCCTCGGGCGTCTATCCGACCGATCCTTCGTTCCACAGCCTTTGGAACCCGAAACAGCTATGTCATCGCGTAAATTTGGACTCAACCTGGTGGTGGTGCTGGCCATCGCTGCCTTGTTCACCGGTTTCTGGGCGCTGGTCAATCGCCCGGTCACGGCACCGAACTGGCCGCAGCAAATCTCCGGCTTCTCGTATTCGCCATTCCAGCAGGGGCAATTCCCACAGAAGGATCAGTATCCCTCTGACGACGAAATGCGCCGTGACCTGGAAATCATGAGCAAGCTGACCGACAACATCCGTATCTATTCGGTTGACGGCTCGCTTGGAGACATCCCGAAACTGGCTGAAGAATTCGGCCTGCGTGTCACCCTCGGCATCTGGATCAGCCCGGACCAGGAACGCAACGAACGGGAAATCACCAAAGCCATCGAGCTGGCCAACACCTCGCGCAGCGTCGTGCGCGTGGTGGTCGGCAACGAGGCGCTGTTTCGCGAGGAAATCACCCCGGAAGCGCTGATCGTTCTGCTGGATCGGGTGCGCGCTGCGGTAAAAGTACCGGTGACCACTTCCGAGCAATGGCACATCTGGGAGAAATACCCGCAACTGGCCAAGCACGTTGACCTGATCGCCGCCCACGTCTTGCCCTACTGGGAATTCATTCCGGTGGACAAGGCCGGCCAGTTCGTCTTCGACCGTGCCCGCGATCTGAAAAAACTCTTTCCGAAAAAACCGCTGCTGCTCTCCGAGGTCGGCTGGCCGAGCAATGGTCGCATGCGCGGTGGCGCCGATGCCTCGCCGGCAGATCAGGCGATTTACCTGCGCACACTGGTCAACAAGCTCAATCGCCAAGGCTTCAACTACTTCGTGATCGAAGCGTTCGATCAGCCGTGGAAGGCCAGCGATGAAGGTTCGGTCGGCGCCTACTGGGGCGTGTTCAACGCCGCGCGCCAGCAGAAATTCAATTTCGAAGGCCCGGTGGTGGCGATTCCGCAATGGCGCGTGCTGGCCATCGGCTCGGTGGTGCTGGCGTTGCTGTCGCTGACCCTGCTGATGATCGACGGCTCGGCCCTGCGCCAGCGTGGTCGCACGTTCCTGACGTTTATCGCGTTCCTCTGCGGTTCGGTGCTGGTGTACATCGGTTACGACTACAGCCAGCAATACAGCACGTGGTTCAGCCTCACGGTCGGATTCCTCTTGGCGCTCGGTGCGCTCGGGGTATTCATCGTCCTGCTCACAGAGGCCCATGAACTGGCCGAAGCGGTGTGGATTCACAAGCGCCGGCGGGAATTCCTGCCGGTGCTGGGCGATTCCGATTACCGACCGAAAGTCTCGATCCATGTGCCGTGCTACAACGAGCCGCCAGAGATGGTCAAACAGACCCTCGACGCACTGGCCGCACTCGATTATCCCGACTTCGAAGTCCTGATCATCGACAACAACACCAAGGATCCGGCGGTGTGGGAACCGGTGCGCGATTACTGCGCAACCCTCGGCCCGCGCTTCAAGTTCTTCCACGTTTCGCCGCTGGCCGGTTTCAAGGGCGGCGCGCTGAACTACCTGATTCCGCACACCGCCAAGGATGCCGAGGTCATTGCGGTGATCGACTCCGATTACTGCGTGCACCCGAACTGGCTCAAGCACATGGTGCCGCACTTCGCCGACCCGAAAATCGCCGTGGTGCAGTCGCCGCAGGATTATCGCGACCAGAACGAAAGCACCTTCAAGAAGCTGTGCTACGCCGAATACAAGGGCTTCTTCCATATCGGCATGGTCACTCGCAACGACCGTGACGCGATCATTCAGCACGGCACCATGACCATGACCCGCCGTTCCGTGCTGGAGGAATTGGGCTGGGCTGACTGGTGCATCTGTGAAGACGCCGAACTCGGCCTGCGCGTGTTCGAGAAAGGCCTGTCGGCGGCGTATTACCACGACAGCTACGGCAAGGGCCTGATGCCGGATACCTTCATCGACTTCAAGAAACAGCGTTTCCGCTGGGCCTATGGCGCGATCCAGATCATCAAGCGCCACACCCGCAGCCTGCTGCGCGGCAAGGACACCGAACTGACTCGCGGTCAGCGTTATCACTTCCTCGCTGGCTGGCTGCCGTGGGTCGCCGATGGCATGAACATCTTCTTCACCGTTGGCGCGCTGTTGTGGTCGGCGGCGATGATCATCGTGCCGCAACGGGTCGATCCGCCGCTGCTGATTTTCGCAATCCCGCCACTGGCGCTGTTCGTGTTCAAGGTCGGCAAGATCATCTTCCTCTACCGCCGCGCCGTCGGTGTGAATCTGAAGGATGCGTTCTGCGCGGCGCTGGCCGGGTTGGCGTTGTCGCACACCATCGCCAAAGCGGTGCTGTACGGTTTCTTCACCAGCAGCATTCCGTTCTTCCGCACGCCGAAAAACGCTGACAACCACGGTTTCTGGGTGGCGATCAGCGAGGCTCGCGAGGAGCTGTTCATCATGCTGTTGCTGTGGGGCGCGGCGCTGGGGATCTTCCTCGTGCAGGGCATTCCGAGCAATGACATGCGCTTCTGGGTAACCATGCTGCTGGTGCAGTCGCTGCCGTATCTGGCGGCGCTGATCATGGCGTTCCTGTCGTCGCTGCCCAAACCTGTGGCCAAGGCTGAGCCGGCACCGGTCGTCTAAATCCGCAACGCAGCACTAAACGGCGGCCAATGGTCGCCGTTTTGCTTTAAGATAACCGCCATTTTGCGGGGCTTGGCGTGATAACCGGTCTGACTGACCACCCCTATCCCTTGTGGGAGCGAGCCTGCTCGCGAAGGCGTTGTAACATTCAACCTTTAAGGTGCCTGGTAGACCGCTTTCGCGAGCAGGCTCGCTCCCACATTAGAAGCCCAAGCTCACACCCCATGATCCCGGAGTTTTCCATGACGGCCCACGCCGACCTATCGCCGACCCTTCAACTGGCCATCGACCTGATCCGCCGTCCCTCCGTAACCCCGGTCGATGCCGACTGCCAGAAGCAGATGATGCAGCGCCTGGGCGATGCCGGTTTCACCCTGGAGCCGATGCGCATCGAAGATGTGGATAACTTCTGGGCCACTCACGGCAACAACGACGGCCCGGTGCTGTGCTTCGCCGGTCACACCGACGTGGTGCCGACCGGTCCGGTTACCGCATGGCAGATCGATCCGTTCAATGCCGTGATCGACGAACACGGCATGCTCTGCGGCCGTGGCGCGGCAGACATGAAAGGCAGCCTGGCATCGATGACCGTCGCCGCTGAACGCTTCGTCGCCGACTATCCGAATCACAAAGGCAAGGTCGCTTTCCTGATCACCAGCGACGAAGAAGGCCCGGCGCATCACGGCACCAAGGCCGTGGTCGAACGTCTGGTCGCGCGCAACGAGCGCCTGGACTGGTGCATCGTTGGCGAACCGTCGAGCACCACGCTGGTCGGCGATGTGGTGAAAAACGGCCGTCGCGGTTCCCTCGGCGCCAAGCTCACGGTCAAAGGTGTGCAAGGTCACGTGGCCTATCCGCATCTGGCGAAGAACCCGATCCACCTCGCCGCTCCGGCGCTGGCAGAGCTGGCCGCCGAGCACTGGGACCACGGCAACGATTTCTTCCCGCCGACCAGTTTCCAGATTTCCAACCTCAATTCCGGCACCGGCGCGACGAACGTGATCCCGGGTGATCTGGTGGCGGTGTTCAACTTCCGTTTCTCCACCGAATCGACCGTCGAAGGCCTGCAGAAACGCGTTGCCGACATCCTCGACAAGCATGGTCTGGACTGGCACATCGACTGGGCGCTGTCCGGCCTGCCATTCCTCACCGAACCGGGGGCGCTGCTCGATGCGGTGTCGTCGAGCATCAAGGACATCACCGGTCGCGAGACCAAGGCGTCGACCAGCGGCGGCACCTCCGATGGCCGTTTCATCGCGACTATGGGCACGCAAGTGGTTGAACTGGGCCCGGTCAACGCGACCATCCACCAGGTCAACGAGCGCGTGCTGGCAGCCGATCTCGACGTGCTGACCGAAATCTATTACCAGACCCTGATCAAGTTGCTCGCCTGATGCTCGCGTGCCCGATCTGCAGTGAGCCGCTCAACGCGGTCGACAACGGCGTGGTCTGCCCCGCCGGGCATCGGTTTGACCGTGCGCGTCAGGGTTATCTGAACCTGTTGCCGGTGCAGCACAAGAACAGCCGCGACCCGGGCGACAATCAAGCGATGGTCGAGGCGCGGCGTGATTTCCTCAACGCCGGGCACTACGCGCCAGTCGCCAGGCGTCTGGCTGAATTGGCGGCGAGTTATGCGCCGGAGCGCTGGGTCGACATCGGTTGTGGCGAGGGTTACTACACCGCGCAAATCGCCGAAGCTTTGCCGAACGCTGATGGCTACGCGCTGGATATCTCCCGCGAAGCGGTCAAACGCGCCTGCAAGCGCAATCCGGCGATCACCTGGTTGATCGCCAGCATGGCCCGCGTGCCATTGGCCTCAGGCAGTTGCCAATTTCTCGCCAGCGTCTTCAGTCCGTTGGATTGGGAGGAAGCCAAGCGTCTGCTCAGCGTCGGCGGCGGCCTGATGAAAGTCGGCCCGACCCGTGGCCATCTGATGGAATTGCGCGAACGCCTGTACGACGAAGTGCGCGAGTACACCGACGACAAGCACCTGGCCCTGGTGCCGGCAGGCATGGCCTTGGCGCACAGCGAAACCCTGGAATTCAAGCTGACTCTGGACAAGCCCGAGGACCGCGCCAACCTGTTGGCGATGACGCCTCACGGCTGGCGTGCCAGTGCCGAGCGTCGTGCGGCGGTGATCGAGCAGGCCGAGCCGTTCGAGACCACCGTGTCGATGCGCTACGATTATTTCGTTCTTCAATAACTTTTGGTCTCGGGCACAGGCCCGGGGCCGGCTAAATCCGCGAATGGATTTTTCAGACCCGCAGTGAGGACATCCATGCGCCAACCGGACATCGAGATTTACCTGAAAGACGCCGACGTCGACCACAAGGCCATCGCCGCCTGGCTCGGCCAAGCGCTGGGCCCGTGCAGCGACTGGGTACAGAAAGGCCAGACGTACAAGTGCAAGGCCGGCAACGTGCCAGTGACCTGGCTGCCGAAAGCCGTGGGCAAGTGGAACAGCCTGTTCCTGGAAAGCGACCAGACCCCCTGGGACGACGACATCGCCTGCGCCCGCGCAGCCTTTGCCGCGCTGAACGTGGAAGTGCGTTGTGCACCGGGGACGTGGGTCGAAGAAGAAGGTGAAGAAACCGCTGATCGCTGGATTCGCATCAGCGAAGACGGAGAAGAAGAAATCACCTGGAAGACCGCGTAACCAGGGCAACGTAGAGCCCACGTGGGAGCGAGCCTGCTCGCGAATGCGCAGTGTCAGTCGATATGAATGGTGACTGATACACCGCATTCGCGAGCAGGCTCGCTCCCACAGTGGTTTTTGGCGTTCTGGAGGTTTGTGTTACAGACCTACAACATCCTCAGCCTGCAACCCCTTCTCGCCGGTGATCACCGCATACTCAACCTGTTGACCTTCGGTCAGCGAGCGGTGCCCTTCGCCGCGTATCGCGCGGTAGTGGACAAACACGTCCACGCCGTCGTCGCGCTGGATAAAGCCGTAGCCTTTGGCGTCGTTGAACCACTTCACGTTGCCGGTTTCGCGTGTTGCCATCTGTTCATACTCCTTTTTTATTATTGAACGGGCTTTTCGCAGGAAAGCCTTCGAGGAACGTCAGCCTGCGTCCGACGTCCATGACAGGGCACCGGCAACAGAGCGCCGAGTATATGACAGGTGCGGAAACTCTCAACAGGAGATTACTTCGGCGCTTTTTTGCCGATTTTCGCCTAATACGGCAAACTGTCCGCCCCGAGCGCCTGCTCGGTTTTATTCACTCACGCAGAAGCCGTATGACCCGTTCCCCGTTCCGCCGTCTTGTGTTTGGCACCCTGCGCCGCCTGTTGTATCTCTGGGTTCGCTCCGAGACCATCAATCAGTCGTCGTTCACTCTTAACCTCGACCGCAGTCGTCCGGTGTTCTACGTCCTGCAAAACCCATCACTGACCGATCTGGCAGTGGTTGACACCGAGTGCACCAAGGCCGGTTTGCCACGCCCGGTGCTGGCGGTGTCGGTGGGTTCACTCATCGAACCAGCGGCGTTTTTCTATTTGACGCCGGACCCGGACTGGCTCGGTCGTCAGGACAAACGCGGCGCGCCGCCGACTCTCACCCGTCTGGTCAGCGCGCTGACTCAGAATGCTGCCGAAGACGCGCAGATCATTCCGGTCAGCGTGTTCTGGGGCCAGTCCCCGGACAGCGAAAACAGTCCGTGGAAACTGTTGTTCGCCGACAGCTGGGCAGTCACCGGACGCCTGCGCCGGCTGCTGAGCATCATCGTCCTCGGGCGTAAAACCCGCGTGCAATTTTCCGCGCCGATCCACCTGCGCGAACTGATCGATCACAACAAGGGCCACGAGCGCACCGTGCGCATGGCCCAGCGCATCCTGCGCGTGCACTTCCGCAACCTGAAAGCTGCGGTGATCGGCCCGGACATTTCCCACCGACGCAATCTGGTCAAAGGCCTGCTCAATCAGCCGTTGGTCAAACAGGCGATCCTCGACGAAGCCGAGCGCGAAAAAATCTCCCCGGAAAAAGCCAAGGCCCAGGCCCTGCGCTACGGCAACGAGATCGCCTCGGACTACACCTACACCGCGATCCGCTTTCTCGAAGTGGTGCTGAGCTGGTTCTGGAACAAGATCTACGACGGCATCAAGGTCAACCACATCGAGGGCGTGCAGAACGTCGCGCAAGGTCACGAAGTGATCTACGTGCCGTGCCACCGCAGCCACATCGATTACTTGCTGCTCTCGTATCTGCTGTTCCGCAACGGCCTGACCCCACCGCACATTGCCGCCGGGATCAACCTCAACATGCCGGTGATCGGCAGCCTGCTGCGTCGCGGCGGTGCGTTCTTCATGCGCCGCACCTTCAAGGGCAATCCGTTGTACACCTCGGTGTTCAACGAATACCTGCACACGCTGTTCACAAAAGGTTTCCCGGTCGAGTATTTCGTCGAGGGCGGTCGCTCGCGCACTGGGCGCATGCTGCAACCGAAAACCGGCATGCTCGCGATCACCCTGCGCAGTTTCCTGCGTTCGTCGCGGATGCCGATCGTCTTCGTGCCGGTGTACATCGGATACGAGCGCGTGCTCGAAGGCCGCACCTACCTCGGCGAACTGCGTGGGGCGAGCAAGAAAAAAGAATCGATCTTCGATATTTTCAAAGTGATCGGCGCGCTCAAGCAGCGCTTCGGTCAGGTCGCGGTCAACTTCGGCGAGCCAATCAAACTGGCGGAATTTCTCGACGCCGAGCAACCGGACTGGCGCCAGCAGGAGCTCGGCCCGCAGTTCAAACCGGCGTGGCTCAACGAAACCACCAACCGCCTCGGCGAGAAAGTCGCCCGGCATCTGAACGAAGCGGCGGCGATCAATCCAGTGAATCTGGTGGCGTTGGCTCTGCTGTCGACCACGCGTCTGGCCCTGGATGATCGCGCCATGGCGCGGGTGCTGGACCTGTATCTGGCGCTGCTGCGCAAGGTCCCGTATTCGCCACACACCACCTTGCCGGAAGGCGATGGCCGTGCGCTGATCGAGCATGTGAAAGACATGGATCTGCTCGCCGAGCAGAACGATGCGCTGGGCAAGATTCTGTATCTGGACGAGCAGAACGCGGTCCTGATGACTTACTACCGCAACAACGTCCTGCACATTTTCGCTCTACCGTCGTTGCTGGCGAGTTTCTTCCAGAGCACCTCGCGCATGAGCCGCGAGCAGATCCTGCGCTACACCCGCGCGCTGTATCCGTACCTGCAATCGGAGCTGTTCATCCGCTGGAGCCTGGACGAACTCGACGCGGTGATCGATCAGTGGCTGGAAGCGTTCGTCGAGCAGGGCCTGCTGCGTTTCGAGAAAGACCTGTACCTGCGTCCGGCGCCGAGTTCGCGGCATTTCGTGCTGCTGACGCTGCTGTCGAAAAGCATCGCGCAGACCTTGCAGCGTTTCTACATGACCGTGTCCCTGCTGCTCAACAGCGGCCAGAACAGCATCAGCGCCGAAGAGCTGGAAGACCTCTGCACGGTCATGGCCCAGCGTCTGTCGATCCTCCATGGCCTGAACGCCCCAGAGTTTTTCGACAAGAGTCTGTTCCGCCACTTCATCCAGACCCTGCTCGACCTCGACGTCCTGCGCCGCGACGAAGCCGGCAAGCTCAGCTACCACGAACTGCTCGGCGAGCTGGCCGAAGGCGCGGCCAAGCGCGTGCTGCCGGCGGAGATTCGCCTGTCGATCCGCCAGGTCGCGCTGCACCGCAGTGAAGATGCGGCGGATCAGATCACGCCACAGCCTGAGGCTTGAAGCCTCAGACCTGTGGGAGCGAGCCTGCTCGCGAAGACGGAATGTCAGTCGACATTTAGTTTGACTGACCCAGCGCTTTCGCGAGCAGGCTCGCTCCCACATTGAAAGGAGTTCCACCCATGAAAAAACTGCTGACCTTCGCTGCCGCCACCCTGCTCAGCGCCTGCCAATCAACCACACCTGCCGGCAAGGCCAGCCTCGACGGCGAAGTCTTCTACCTGCAACGCATCGCCCTGCCCCCGAGCGCGACCCTGAGCGTCAGCCTGCAGGACGTGTCGCTGGCCGATGCACCGGCCATCGTCCTCGCCGAACAGAACGGCCCGATCAAAGGCCAGGTGCCGCTGCCGTTTCATTTGAGCTACGATCCGGCGCAGGTCAAATCCGGCCACCGTTACTCGGTCAGCGCGCGCATTGAAGTCAACGGCGAGCTGATGTTCATCACCACCGAAAACCACGCCGTGCAACTCGACGGCAACGACCCGCAGCCGCTGAAAATTCGCGTCGACGCCGTTCGTTAATCCATTTTTCGCCACAAGGAAGCCGCCATGCGCCGCCCTACCCTTCGCTTCGCCGCCGCCTGCGCCGGTCTGCTGATCTCCGCCAACGCCTTGGCCTTGTCGCTCAACGACCTGTCGCAACAAGACGCCACCGGCGGCCTCAAGGACGCCCTGACCCAAGGCGCACAGATCGCCGTGAAACAACTCGGCACCCCGGGCGGCTTCAGCAACAACCCCGAAGTGAAAATCGAACTGCCGGGCAAACTCGGCAAAGCCGCGAGCAAGATGAAAGCCTTCGGCATGGGCGCCCAGGTCGAAGAACTGGAAACCGCGATGAACAAAGCCGCCGAATCCGCCGTGACCCAGGCCCAGCCAATCCTCGTCGATGCAGTGAAGAAAATGAGCGTGGCCGACGCCAAAGGCATCCTCAGCGGCGGCAACGATTCGGCAACCCAATACCTGAACAAATCCAGCCGCGAACGGATCCGCGCGAAATTCCTGCCCATCGTCAAACAAGCCACCGACAAGGTCGGCGTCGCGCAGAAGTACAACACCTTTGCAGGTCAAGCTGCGGCTTTCGGTGTCGTCGACGCCAAGAGCGCCAACGTTGAAAGCTACGTCACCGAACAGGCACTCAATGGTTTGTTCGAGATGATCGGCAAGCAGGAAGAAACAATTCGTCAGAACCCGGCCGCTGCGGCGACGAGTCTGGCGAAGAAGGTGTTTGGTACGTTGTAATTTCCGAACCACAAAAAAAGCCCGCTCAACTTCCTCGGCTCAGCGGGTTTTTTTGCGCATCCGCTTTGTGGATCGACCGGACCGAGGACACGATTCACCGCAGTTCAGCAAGGGAAATCCTCTGCCGATGCGCAGTCATAGCGGGAAGTCGGGCTGATTACCAGAGCAACGTCGGCTTGAGATACCGAGTCAGTATCCGCAAAAGAAACAGATCAAAAGCCCCTCACCCTAGCCCTCTCCCGGAGGGAGAGGGCTAGGGTGAGGTGTTCAGGCGAAATACGCCGACTTGCGATACCGAGTCGAATGCAGATTTTGGAACGCCCAAAATCGGCTCCCTCTCCCTCGGGAGTGGGCTGGGGTGAGGGGCAGCAACAACACAAATCAAAAGCCGAACACCCACGCTTTTCACCACTCAATGGCCGAGTGTCAGCTCGCCTGCTCTTGATCTTGATCCACCGGCGACGTCGGAAGG
>NZ_RCOC01000095.1:0-15641 GCF_004307515.1 Pseudomonas sp. Sample_14
GGTTGGGGGAGGTGGGGGAAATGCCGAAGCTAACTCGGCACTGAGTTGCGGACTGATTTTAGTCGCGTCCCCCAAGCGATTGGGATATTACTTCCATGTTTTGCGATCAATGTGTTCCGGCAAAGAATAGAGAGGATGGTCGAAGCTTGTTATAGGTAACTTATTGATATCAAAGGATATGTCTTTGGAGGGCACGAAAAAAGGGGGCTGAATTATTTCTAGAAAATAAATCAGCCCCTTTAAATTTTTCCGCTCCTCAAATAACCCGGCGGGAGTAGCTTTTGGCGGCGGTATGGGGAGGTAGTGCGTTCAATTCTCACCCGGTAAAGGGTTCCGTTGATAGGCCGTCCGACAGCACTAGGTAGTGCCTGGGTTTATCCTGACCAGCAGTACATTTTGAGTATGTCTCGATTTCAAAGTGCTATCATTGTCAGCTGGGCTATGTAGCTAGCTACTGCGAGGGATGGCATGCAAGATCATGAGTATTCAGTTATAGGTCATCGCAGAAGCACTGTCGGTCGCTATCTAGGCATGCTGGCCACGATTGTTGTTTCCTTTCTCCCTGCGGTTGGGATCGGGCTATCCGATCTTATGGTGCAATTGGGTGTGCCCGAGTGGGGCAAGTACTTCGTTGTGATTCCACTCACCGCTAGCGTGACTTATACAGCCCTTTATTGGTTCTTCAATAAATATGGCTGGCGTCCGTTGAGCTTTCTGGCTCAGGTTCCCAACATTTCTGGGGACTGGAAGTGTATTGGCCAAACATTAAATGATGACGGGACTGTCGCTCACGATTGGGAGGCAGATCTGGCCGTATCTCAAACCTGGGAGAAGATCCGGGTTAGGCTGGAAACTAAATCCTCTGTATCTCATAGCTTGTCGGTTGCATTGATTCCTGAGCCAGATGGCTGCTGGATGTTGATGTATAGCTACGTAAACAAACCGAAGACGGGCAATGCTCATCTCAATGGTCATCAAGGATATAGCGAGATGAGATTTTCAAAAGGTTTGAAATTCGCCAAAGGTGAATACTTCACTGCCAAAGGGCGTGGTACTGCTGGGATCATGACATTTACCAGGAGATAAAAGAATGGGTAAGGATGTTAATCGAAGGCTGACAGATCTTAAATCTCGGCGCCGGGGGAGTAGCAGTAACGTTGTAATGGATAGCATTACTGCGAGTTCGAGGCCAATTTCAGAGAAGTTCGAAACCCGTTCGAGCGGGCAGTGGGCAAAGTATGCGCTAGGGATCATGCAGGAAGTTGATCCGACCTATACAAAAAATTCCGTGGCGGAAGGTGAGAGGGTGAAAAACCAGATCACGAACCGCATTTCTACGGGGGTTAGGTTCGAGTACCAAGGCTCTGTTCCACTGAATGTCCACATCCGAGGTGTAAGCGACATCGACATTCTGGTCCTTCTGGATCGTTACTTGACTATTGATCTTCAGGGGGCTCGGGCGAACACAGCAGATTACTCGAATTGGGTAGGTCCCAGCGGCATTGCTCAACTCGCTAGTCTCCGAAGTGAGCTTGAGTTGGCCTTGACGGCGGCCTACCCAGCTGCCGATGTTGACATTACAAAAGACAAAGCCATTGCATTGTCGGGTGGGAGCTTGTCGCGAAGCGTAGATGTGGTGCCTTCGCATTGGCATGACTCTGCTGCATATCAAGCTAGCAAAATGAAGAAAGATCGTGAAGTGAAGATCTACCAGAAAAATACTGGTGATACTTTTTTGAATAGGCCATTCCTTCATATCGATAAAATAAACCAAAAGGAGGCGAGTACGCGGGGTGGTGCAAAAAAAATTATTCGCATGCTTAAGAACTTGAAAGCGGATAGTGACAATCCTTCGGCGATTCTGGTGAACAGTTACGAGATAGCTGGACTCGTTTATCACTTTGATGATGCTCCGCTATCGGTGCCTGGGTACAATGAACTAGCTTTGGTTGCTGTGGCAAAGCAGCAACTTACTCGCCTAATCGACAATAAATACTGGACAGTATCACTGGTGACGCCGGATGGGATTAGAAAAATTATCGACTCTGAAGAAAAATTCAAATCGATAAAGCTACTGCGAGATGAGGTGAGCGAATTGGGTAGGAATCTGGCAATTGAGCTTACATCGCGTTACTGGATAGATGATCTGGAGACGCTAAAGGCTTTGCGTGAGTCCTATATCGCGGAGTAACAAAGCGACCGTAGCGGAAAAATAAAAAAGTGGGGGCTGATTTATTGTCACAAAAAAATCAACCCCCTTCGTGTTTTGATAGGCGAATTACACTCCTAGCTAATCATTTATCAATGTATATTTATATGGCAATCTAACTAGGGGTAATAAAAATCAAGACGGTAATGAGTTGGTACGGCTCTCAGTGCATCATTGTCTTAGTCAGAATGACATAGGTGCTAATGTTTGAGCGGTGAGGGAAAGCCAAATATATATAGTGAAATTTAGGGGGGGCTAGAGGCTGGCTGGCAGGAATAAAATTGCCATAGTCGATGAATCAAAGTAATATGAGTCAATTTTTATAGTTGTTGAGAGCTAAGCATATGGCCAATGAGAATTTTAAATATATTACTATTGATGGCGACGATGTTGGCCAAAAAATAGCTAGTGCTTACTTTGCAAACAACTCGTTGGAGCTCATGAGGGTAAACGAGTTGGTTCGCAGCAAGACAAAAGAAATTTCTGATTTTTTAGTATCTCAAGGTTTTATTGTTTTGTTTTGCGCCGCGGATGGGGTGGCTGGATATTGCAAAGGGGACGCGCCCACAGACGAGTTTATTTTTGATTCGATAAAATCCCTCGTAAGCCCTGAGCTTGAGTTTTCTGTTGGAGTGGGAAGAGACCTGAGGGAATCATATATAGCGCTACTTTCAGCAAAAAGCAGTGGGAAGGGTTGTCTGCACAATTTCGAGAAGCTTGATCACTATGCTTAAAGTAATTAGCTTCTCTCGCCTGATTAAATATATTGCCGTCCTTACCACATTCATCAGTCTTGGGATCTATGAACTTGCACAAGAGTACTGGAAGGAAGATCTTGCTCTCGTTAAAATTCTTAGTATCGCTCCGTGGGCTGCTATACTAATAATATTGACTGTAACCACTGAGTTTGTTTCAAGAAGGCTTTGGAAGATTTCCAGATGGTTTAATAAGTCTCTGTTTCCTGATATTAACGGATTATGGAAAGGGGAAATAATTACGGAGGATGGGATAAGGATTCCTGCTAGAGCCAGAATCACTCAAACTCTGCTCTTCACACAGATAGATCTGCATACTGAGACCTCTAGGTCAATCACCCTTGAGACCACTCCTGCATTTGAGGGGGGGCAATATATGATTTATTACGTGTATAGGTCTATGCCTCATGACGTAACTCGAGCCTCCTACATTGGCTCCACAGTCTTTTATGTTCGAGTTAAAAATACATGGAATGAAAAATTTATAGAGCTTTCGGGGCACTACTTTACTGATAGAAAAACCATTGGCAGAGTTCGGTTAAGGCAGCAGTCTGAAAGCTCCAAAGATGACGCCTCATTTTACTAGAAACTGAAATCCTCATTTTCTTTGCTTCGGGTGTCAGTTTGTGACCGATAGCCGCCGTTTAGGAAGGGGGCAACTGGCCATAGCGGTCATTCAGACCAAAGATCTCTCACAGTTAGAAATCGTGAAACAGGTCGCATGCCCTGGAAAAAGGGGGCTGCTCAGTTTGGGCGATACATTCCCAAGATGAATTGTCCCATGTACCGGTCATAAAAATCGTAATGGTCTGGATCATAGTGATCGCTGTGTTCGATATAACTTCTGATTTTTATATCAAAGCTATCATTCCAATCTTCGCTCAACGCTTCTTCTAGCTTGTTGTCCGTCAAGATTGGGGCTTCGTCGTGTGGATGCATGTAGTCGACATACCACATAAAAGTTCCACCTTTGTCATTGAAGTAAACGCTTCGAAGTCTCATAAAGTGCTTTTCGGGAAAGGCGAAGCGCTCGAGCAAGTCAAGTTTTTCAACAATATTTGATAGATACATCTCGCAGCTTGAGCCAATACGGTTGGTTATATGAAAATAATACCCTTTATAATTTGCCGTCCAATGATTTGGTCTCTCACTTGCAAAAATCTGCCATCCGGAGGCGCTACGAGGGAAGAAGCGTTGCGCGATATTCCACTGTTGAGCAGTTTTCAGCCTCCGTTCTAGCTCAACCGAATCCCAATAGGCGGCTATTACTGGGGAGTGATTGGATTGTGTGATGCTTTCTAGCCTAGTGACAACGGAAGAAGAGGGTTGTGTTGAGGTTATAAGTAAATATCCATCACATTCATGCTGGGCGCAGCTTGTTATAATGTCGTCCAAATCGTTGACGCCTACGCTTGCGCCGGATACTGCTTTATGCTTGCATTGAATTAGCCATTTTTTTGAAGTCTGCATAAAAATGCTGTTCGTTTCTTCAATACAAACTAGATCTCTACCACCATCTGGCCCACGTCCACTCCAGTAGACTTTGTACCCTATACTAAAAAGTAACTCTCTAACCAAGAGCTCCAGATCTTGTCCGTCATTGGAAAGCTCAGTAAAGTCAAGCATTCTAGAATATTCCTAAAGGAAAAGTGGGGCTGATATATTTTCATGAATAATTTTAAGAATAAATCAGCCGCGTGTTTTCAATTTCTATCAGATGGGGCACTGATTGAGCGACAGCAAGTTGTTATTCCACTTTCCATCTGCGTAGGTGCGCAAGTAGGGAGCGCGGCCAGATTCGCGGACAACACCAATGTTTGCACGAGCACCACTTATCGGGTCGACCACATAAAAAGTATTTGTGCCCGCATCAATGCTGGAATCACTTGCTCGCGAGCCCAGCGCCATTGATTTGCTTGATTTCCCAAGTGAGTTATGTGTTCATGGGAGCTATTTACATTTGGCTTATTAATACACGTTACTTGAGCGTCAGTCATTTTGATTTCCTTTTCACCTTAAGGTAGAGAGAAACTTCCGAACGCCCTTTTCTTGTACTGGTTTCATGGTGCCATAGTCAATACTGCTTTGAGCAACCTTTGGTTTTGTAGACAAACGGAGTTTCAGTTTTTGTCTCATATCAATCGCTGGAAGTCATCAAACGGGAAAAAGGGTACGAAAAGGTAACTGATTTATTTCCAAAAAAATAAGTCTGAGAATCATCTGACAGGCCTCCCCACCTCATGGAGGTGCCGCTGCAAGGTCTCGATAAACGCCGGCGTTTAAAAAGACATCTCCAAACATTCTCTCAGGCTACACACCCTTGCGCCTTTGCCTACAGCTACGCCAGAATCCGCCGGCTTGTGCGCTTTGTACTTGGTCTTTATCGTCTACGTGTCGCTGGCAACCCAGCGACCGGGTTTAGCGACCTGACCAGGTATAAGTACAACGACACTCCAGTTTGTCGCAGACGTTTGCGATGACGATATGGTGGCTGTGCGTGGGAGACCTTCGGGTCTGCCGGGTCTTATACCTCTCGGTTCGCTAACCCGCGCACAGCTGCCACCCTTACTTGTTTAGCGACAGGTGTTGGTGGTTCCACGAGGTATAAAATTGGAGCTTCACCATGATCAAACCAACACCCAACCCCCCCGAAACCGATCCCACGTCTCCCTACGAATCCCTCGATTCCAACAAGCTCCACGAAGCCGCTGACCGCGCGCTTGATCATTACCTGTCGCCAAACAATCTCCTGCCTCCGCCGCGTAAGGCGCGTGGGATGTATGCGGTGACGGCGGATACCAAGAATGAAGAACTGCTGGCGGATGCGAGTGAAACGCTTGCTTCGGCGAAGACGATTGCTCAGGACATTTCCAGTCTGTTGCCGGCGCCGCAGCGGCGGGCGTTGTTGGGGGTTGCTCAACTGATCATGTTGGGGGAGCTGGCGGTGAATCGGGTGATCGATAATCTTGAATTGCCGGGCTAAGACTGACGCCTTCATTCTGCTGCTCTTACCCTCAAAAAAATTACGACAACTGGTGACTACATAGGGGCGGAGCTGGTAACAAATCCGTCCCCAAATCACGTTCTCAAAGCCAGTCCCCAGAGACATTATCTAAAGGTAGCCTGTTGTTTTGGTCGTCTGACTGAATCTCAATTCGCGTGTTTTGCAAAAAAGAGATTGGTCATCCCACAGATCCTTGTGTCTCGACCAATGCGGTTGTGCGCATGTCTATCATCGACGCAGAAGCAACCCATATATGAGCTTTCGGATCTCGGGGAAGGTTCGAAACCCACCAAACTATATTCATCCAAGCTTTTCTTTTGATACCATCGCGCCACCACCAGGGAGGCGATATGGCAAAGCGGAGTGGATTCGAAAAGGTAATCCGAGCAGTTGCCCGGGAGTCAGCAAAACAGCAACGGTTGAATGAGTCAGAGCGTCGCGCGGCACTACGCGCAGCTGATCGTGCCGAACGGCAGCAGCTTAAAGCTCGCGCGATTCGCGAGCGTGAGCAGGTACGATACGATCGCGAATCCGAGCGAGCGGCAAAGCAAAACTACTTGGAATTTCGTGAGCAGGAAGTCCGAGATGGAAACGCAACCATTCGGTCTTGGATAGAAGGGTTGGAATCCATCTTGTCGGCGTCTTTGATGGTAGACGATACCGTCACATTTGATTCCCTTCGTGTTTTGGACAATCCGCTTCCGTTTGCTCCAGCGAAATCACTGACCACCTTTGTCGAGGGCCCTTCTTTAGAGTTCTTCACGTCGAAGGTTCCTCCCTTGCCTTGGTATCTTTCGTTCATACCAAGCTTCAAAGCCAGGCACATCGACCGATTAAGAATTGCCACAGAACAATTCAACTCCAGCGAGGAGGAGCATAAGGCTCTGAATGCCCAGCGCTTGGAAGCGCTGAGAAGTGCACGTGAAATCTATGAAAGTGGTGTATCCGCGCTCCTTGAAAAAAAGGCACTTCGTGATTCCGAAGTCGATGCGTTTCGTTACTCCTACTATGAGGGCGATCCGGAATCAATAGTTGCCTATTGCAGTATGGTGTTAGAAACATCTGATTATCCAGAAGGCTTCCCGCAGAATTTTTCGTTGGCATTCGTCCCTGAATCAAAACAATTAGTGGTCGAATACGAACTGCCTTCTCCGGTAATCATTCCTGAAGTAGCAGAATACCGTTACATAAAATCCAAGGACGAAATTACCACTAAGCTTCGTAAGCCGGCAGAAACGAAGTTTCTGTATTCTGATCTGGTCGCAAGTATTGCACTTAGATGTCTCCATGAGCTTTTCGAAGCAGATCAAGGAGAGTTCATAGAGGTCTGCTGTTTCAACGGCTACATAAACAGTATCGATCCTGCCACGGGACGCTCAGTGCAACCTCATCTCGTTTCTGTGCGCACTACGCGCGAAATTTTTATGGAAATCGATCTAGCGCGAGTCGATCGTGCCGTCTGTCTTAAAAATCTTGGTGCACACGTCTCTCGGGCCCCAAGCGAAGCGCTACCGGTTCGACCAATAATTGAGTTCAATATGGTCGACAAGCGTTTCGTAGACCAGCAGGATCTGGTATCGCAACTCGGTTCAGCCACCAATCTTATGGATCTGAATCCCTACGAATTTGAAGCTCTCGTCGCGAATCTCTTCGGGAAGATGGGGTTAGAGTCAAAGCTCACCCGATCCTCACGTGATGGAGGAGTCGACTGCATTGCTTACGATCCTCGTCCCATATTAGGTGGCAAGGTTGTTATCCAGGCAAAACGGTATAAGCATACCGTCGGCGTCTCTGCAGTTCGGGACCTCTACGGGACAATGATGAACGAGGGTGCCAATAAAGGAATTTTGGTCACAACCAGCGGCTACGGTCCAGATGCGTTCGAGTTCGCTAAAGACAAGCCAATCGAATTGATTGAGGGCGGAGGACTTCTGTTTCTTCTTCAGGAAATTGGAATCGAAGCTCGGATCCTAATGCCCGTTGATTAATTGAAACTCCGCCAAGCGCTTCTGTAATTTAGGCTCTCCGGCCCGAGACTTTTCCGGCACACAGATGTCATCTAATTCCACGGATTGAAGGTTATGTCGATAGTAGTGATCGTATGTGCTTTGTTTTTTGCTGTTCCCGTAGTTCTCGGTCAACTTGCTCGATTTAAATTCTGGCCCCAATTATGGTGTTGGCTTGTTTTCCAGTGCAATGGTGTTAGATCTTGGTCAGTATTGCATTGGGCAGTGTTGGTGTTCGCGGTCGCGACGACTGTGTTTTTTATCTTCGGTGCTTTTGCTATCTCCGGTGTGAAGTTTCAAGCAACTGAGGTTATGTGGCTCTTTACATTTAACTGTATCAGTTCACTCTTCTTTCTTTATTATTACTGGGAAATTCCAAAGAAATGGAAAAGTTATGGTGAGCTAATTAAGGCTCTGGTTGTGCCTGTTGTGGTGATCGTAGGAACACTGTCGAAAATCTATTCTGACGCTGGAATTTCTCAGCTTTCCGGCTTAGCACCGCAGGATCTGTCTGGTGCACAACTTTGGCTGACCCTGATTTTTACTCCTGTTATTTGGATGTTGGCGATTTCATTGGGGTTGGGTTATGCCAGTTTGATTCTTATGCCGTTGATACTTCTCAGGAATCTAGTTTATGAGCATCGCTGTAAGAAAAATTCGACGCAAGAACGAAATTCGGTACGCTCTCTGGACTTTGTGGCAATTTTGGCTGTATTTTTTTCGGGAGTAATGTCTCTAACAATCATGCAAAAAGTCGTGTCTAAAGATTTTTATGAAGTGCCGCTTAGGGAGGCAATCGCGTTCTCCGCTTTTCACCACAGCCCGAGCTACTGTGGGTTGCCAGATGTAAAAGGAGTTTTTATAGCGCCTATGTCAGATAATCGGGCGGCAGTCGCGATAGCTGATGAAAGGCTCGGATACACCTTCGCACCTATTGATTGTTCTCCGAAGCTGAAGAGCGGAGAAGAATTAAGCACCATGATTAAATCGCGGGTCACCGACGCGAATAACGGCGCAAATCTGACTCTCAATCCGCAGAAATGAAATACCACTACGCAGACGCGTTAGGTCGTACGCTGCAAAGCTACGCCAGATCACAGAGGGTTTTGTGGTGGTTGCGCAGTTGTGGTTGGCTGCTGGGGTCTTGAGGTCTTGAGGTCTTAGGTAGTGGGGTTGGCGGCGGTGGCTTTGGTAGATGTGGGCATGATGTTGGTTAATAGTCTGTTTTCGCCAGCAGGCTCGCTCCCACAGGGGGATTTGTGTTTGTTGCGGGAGGGAAGATCAAAAGATCGTCCGATCGCGGCCCGAGCCCTCGGCAGCTCCTACGGTGGGCGGGTCAGTAAGGTTTCCAACCTGGCCAATGGCGGCGCATCCTGGTTGCGGTCAAATACTTGGATTCCAATCTTGAGCAGTCGCCCATTCTCTGCGCTGGCGATCACCTGTTCGCAGCGCAACATAAGTCGCCCTTGATCACATTCAACAGCCTTCATCCCATTCGGCAACCGGCCCTCCAGACGCAGCTCAGCCATCCGGCTCTGCGCGGCAATCAGCGCGATCGATCGATCCCGCAACAGCCCATTACTCTGCGTCATCAACCCGGCCACGCGCACGGCGGCGGACATGGCGACGGCGATGATCGCCAGTGCCACCAGCACTTCAATCAGGGTGAATCCTTCCTCTCGCGTTCGCGCGCGCATACATGGCCCAAAACCAAAACCCAGCCCTCGACGCTAACCCCCGTCCTTGACGGCTTGACGACGGAAACACCCGAGGATTTTCAACATCCCTGACATATCTTCTTGCAACACTGCGCGTCGAATTCGGATCAAGCCAGGGAATGTCGAGATGGATATCGCACCTTTGAACACGCTCAGTCAGTCGCCGCGCATGCCGCGTGGGCAGCAGGGTTTTACCTTGATCGAGATCATGGTGGTGGTGGTGATTCTGGGGATTCTGGCGGCGATGGTGGTGCCCAAGGTGCTTGACCGGCCGGATCAGGCGCGGGCGACGGCGGCGAAGCAGGATATTGGTGGGTTGATGCAGGCGTTGAAGTTGTATCGCCTCGATCACGGCGCGTATCCGAGCATGAATCAGGGGCTGAAGGTGTTGGTCGAGCGGCCGGCGGATGCGAAGAACAGCAACTGGCGTTCGTATCTGGAGCGTTTGCCGAATGACCCGTGGGGCCGGCCTTATCAGTACCTCAACCCGGGTGCAAATGGTGAGGTCGATATCTTTTCCCTCGGCGCCGATGGTCAGCCTGACGGCGATGGCGTGAATGCCGATATCGGTTCCTGGCAGTTGTAAGGCCAGCCGTGAACACAGGTTCGCTCAACGGGGCGAAGCAACAGGGCATGGCGATTATCAGCGCGTTGTTGATTGCCGCCGTGGTGGCGGTGATTGCGGCGGGGATGTTGACGCGTCAGAGCGTGGCGACCCGGGCGCTGGAGGCCGATCAGCAGCGGGTGCAGGGACGGTGGGTGGCGCAGGGTGGTCTGGAGATCAGCCGGCAGTTGCTCTGGGATGCGCGCCTGCGTGATCCCTTGACCCGGCGTGATCAGCCTTGGGCGCAGCCGTTGCTGGCGGCGGGTTTTGCCGGGCGGCTGGAGGACGAGCAGGGCAAGTTCAATCTGCGCAATCTGGTCGCCAATGAGCGCATAGATGAGGCGCAGGTGCAGGCGTTCGCGCGTTTGTGCGAGCTGATCGGCGTGAGTGGCGTTGTCGGCCAGCGCATCCGTCAGCGGGTGATTGCCGGTTATCCGCATCTGCTGAATGCGCAGATTGGCGCGACAGGCAAAGCAGGTTTCGACAGTGGCCGCGCGACGTCGCCGGATGCCGATCACAAACCGCCACCGCCTAAGGTGCCGATGCTGCGCACGCTGGATGATTTGCGCAGTGTTGAAGGCGTGACCGATGCGCTGATCGGCCAACTGGCGCCGTACGTGACGGTGATTCCGGCGACGACGTGGATTAACGGCAACACCGCCACGGCGCAGGTGCTGGCGGCCTATGTGCCGGGGCTTTCGCTGGAGCGGGCGACGGCGTTGATTGCCGAGCGTGACGCCGGGCGCTGGTTTATCAATCGCGGCGATTTTGTGAACCGCTTGCGCATGCCGCAGTTGGAAGTGAGCAGCGTCAAGGTCGGCATCACCAGTGACTGGTTTCGTTTGCGCGGTGAAGCGCGGCGTGATCAGCGTCGGGTCAGCCTCGACGCTTTGCTGCACCGCAGCGAGGATCGGCTGCCGCAAGTGATCTGGTCGCGGGTGGGCGCATGAGCCAGTTGCGCGTTGCGTTGCCGCCGCTGGCGGAGCTGGAGTTGCACAGCGAAGTGAGCTGCGCCTGGCTGGATCGTCAGGGGCAGGTCAGTCGTGAGGAACGGCTGACTTTGAGTCAGTTGGGGCAACGGCCGAAGCAACCACCGCTGCTGTGTTTTCTGCATCCGGCCGACAGCCTGCTCGCCAGCATTGATCTACCGCCGCTGCCCGCTAACAAAACCGCGGCCGCTGTGCAGTGTGCGGCGCAGGCGCTGATGCTCGGTGACAGCAGCCAAATGCATATCGGCCACAGCCCTCGTGATGCGAGTGGGCAGGTGCAGATTGCCTGGGTCTCGCGGCAGCATTTGCAGCGTCTGGCTGCGGTGATCAAGCAGGCGGGGTTGAGTCTGCGCGGTTTGTATCCGGCGCCGTTCAGCCTGCCGGTGCTGCCGGGGGTTGTTGCTTGCGTGGCGGACGGACATTTGCTCCGGCGCGAGAGTTTGAACAGTGCGCAGGTTGAGCCGTTGCTCGGTGACGAAGTTGATGAGGCATCGTTTGAAGCCGGATCAGCAAAACGCTGGATCGGCCCCTTGCCCGGTTGGGGTTTGCACGGTGGTCTGCAGCAAACCGGCGGCGAGCAACGTGGCTGGGGTCGAGCTGTCGGGTGTGTGGCTTTGGCCGTGGCCGTTTGGGTGGTCGGCCTGAATCTGTACGCCGCCCGCGAAGCGCGGCAGGGCCAGCAGCTCAAGGCGCAGATGAGCCAGCGGGTGAAGCAGGCCTTTCCCGAATTGCCGGTGATTCTCAACCCGCTGCAACAGGCGCGTCAGCAACTCGAGCAACGGCAAAAAGGCGCGGTCGATGACCCGGCGCAGAACTTCAATCGGCTGGTGTTGCAGGCCGGCACGGGCATGCCGTTCATGGCTGGCAGTGTCGAGCGCCTGAGCTACCGTGACGGCGCTTTGCAACTGGCCTTGCTCAGCGATGCAAACCGTGGCGGCAACGAAAAGAACTGGCAAAGCACCTTGGCCCAGGCCGGCATCAGCGTCACTGCCGATGACGCAGGCTGGACGCTGCGGCCGAGCGATGAGTCCAGCGCAAACACCAACGAAGACGACGACAGCGGAGCAGACGATGAGTAGGGCGACGCTGGCGATTTACCGTGCGCGCTGGCAGCGCTTCAGCAGTCAGTTGCAGGCGCGTTGGCAGCCGTTGGCGTTGCGTGAGAAACGCATGGTCGCCGGCATGGCGCTGGTGCTTGTCGGTCTGCTGATCTGGCTGACGCTGGTCAAACCACCATTGGCCAGGATCACTTTTTGGCAGAGCGAAACGCCCAAGTTGCGCGCGCAAACCGAGGCGCTGGAAGTGCTGTTGCGCAGCGTCAATGTGCGGCCGCAGGGGCAAAGCGTTGGCCAGTCGCTGGAGCAAAGTCTGCAAGCGGCGGGGCTGGCTGGGCACTACCAATTACAAGCGGCGGAGGGTGGCGCGTGGCAGTTGAATGTCGACGCCGCGCCGGCCGATGCGCTGCTCGACTGGCTGCTCAGCCAGCCGTCACAACTTTCTCTGCAGGTGGTCGAGGCGCAGTTGCAGCGCGCAAGCGCGGCCTCGACCGAAGTCACTGCCGGCACATTGTCAGGCACCGTTCGCATGGATCAGGCGCAGGGCGCTAAGGAAGCTTCATGAAGGAGTCACGCTGCAAACCGGCACGTCTGGCGCTGCCGTTGTTGCTGATGGCATTGAGCGCGTGCAACAGCACCACGGCGCCGCAGAATCAGCCGCCGCTATTGGTCGACAGCGAACTCGGGCGGCCGCTGGCCAACACCCAGCGCAGCGGCGATGCGGTGGCCGATCGCGAACGGGCGCAGGCTCAGGCGCGGCCGGTGCCCAAGCAGTTGCACAACATCAGTCAGCGTGGGCGCAGTGCTGGTGTTGCGCCGAGCAATGCGATCCCGCGCAATCCGTTGGGCGAGCAACCGGTGACGCTGAATTTCGTCGAGGCGGATATTCAGGCGGTGGTGCGTGCGCTGTCGCGGGCCACTGGGCAGCAGTTTCTCGTCGATCCACGGGTCAAGGGCAATCTGACGTTGGTCTCGGAAGGTCAGGTGCCGGCCCGTCAGGCCTACGACATGCTGCTCGCGGCGTTGCGCATGCAAGGCTTCAGCGTGGTCGATGTCGGCGGCGTGGCGCAGGTGGTCCCCGAGGCTGACGCGAAGCTGCTCGGCGGACCGCTCTACAGCGCCGACAAACCGGCCGGCAACGGCATGCTCACGCGCACGTTTCGCCTGCAATACGAAAACGCGGTGAACCTGATCCCGGTGCTGCGCCCGATTGTCTCGCCGAACAATCCGATCAATGCCTATCCCGGCAACAACACCGTGGTCATCACCGATTACGCCGAGAACCTTACCCGCGTCGCGCAGTTGATCGAGAGCATCGACACGCCGAGCGCAATCGACACCGACGTGGTGCAGATCCAGAACGGCATTGCTGCCGACATTGCACCGATGGTGGCCGACTTGCTCGACGCGCCGGGCAATGATCCGACGCAGAAAATCGCCGTGATTGGCGACCCACGTTCCAATACCATCATCATCCGCGCCGGCAGCCCCGAGCGCACCGAGCTGGCGCGCAACCTGATCTACAAACTCGACAACGCGCAGAGCAATCCGAGCAATCTGCATGTGGTTTATCTGCGCAACGCCCAAGCTGCAAAACTTGCGCAAGCCTTGCGTGGTTTGCTCACCGGCGAGAGTGACAGCGGCAGCAGCGACGCGGCGCGGTCGGTGCTCAGCGCGATGGGCAGCAGCACCGGCGGCAATGCCGGGCAGAACGGCCAGAGCAGCACGCCGAGCACGGGCACTTCAACGACGACTGGCAGCGGCGCAAGCGGCGGCAGCTATGCGCAGGGTAGTGGTGGCGGCAGCAGCAGTGGCGGTACGCAGAGCAGCGAACAGAACGTTGCCTTCAGCGCCGGCGGGGTGACGATTCAGGCTGACGCCACCACCAACACGCTGCTGATTTCCGCGCCGGAGCCGCTTTATCGCAATCTGCGTGAGGTCATCGATTTGCTCGACCAGCGCCGTGCGCAAGTGGTGATCGAGAGCCTGATTGTCGAGGTCGGCGAGGACGATGCCAGTGAATTCGGTGTGCAGTGGCAGACCGGTGATCTCGGCGGCAAGGGCGTGATCGGCGGCGCCAATCTGGGTGGCGCGGGGCTCAACACCGGTGCGAAGAACAGCATCGACGTGCTGCCGCAGGGTTTGAACCTTGGCTACGTCAACGGCACGGTCGACATTCCCGGCATCGGCAAGATTCTCGACCTGAAAGTGCTGGCCCGGGCATTGAAGAGCAAGGGCGGGACCAACGTGCTGTCGACGCCGAACCTGCTGACCCTGGACAACGAAGCGGCGAGCATTTTTGTCGGCCAGACCATCCCGTTTGTCAGTGGTAGCTACGTCACTGGCGGCGGGGGCACCAGCAACAACCCGTTCCAGACCGTGACCCGCGAAGAGGTCGGCCTCAAGCTCAACGTACGCCCGCAGATTTCCGAGGGTGGCACGGTGAAGCTGGATATCTATCAGGAAGTCAGCAGCATTGATGAGCGCGCGTCCAACAGCGTGACTGCGGCGGGCATCGTCACCAACAAGCGCGCGATTGATACCAGCATTCTGCTCGACGATGGGCAGATCATGGTCCTCGGTGGTTTGCTTCAGGACGGCTACAGCCAGAGCAATGATGCGGTGCCGTGGCTGGGCAGCCTGCCGGGGATCGGCGCGCTGTTTCGCAACGAACGCCGGGCGATCACCAAGACCAACCTGATGGTGTTCCTGCGCCCGTACATCATCCGCGACAGCGAAGCAGGGCGCAGCATCACCCTCAACCGCTACGACTTCATGCGCCGCGCCCAGGGCGGCTTGCAGCCGGAACGCAGCTGGGCGATGCCCGACATGCAGGCGCCGCAATTGCCAAGCGCCGCGCAAGGCGTGCCAGCGCCGGGGCCGACATCAGGCCCACGCGCCACGATCAAAGCCGTACCGATTGAACGGAGCACCCGGTTTTGACTGAGATAATGACTGTGGCGAGGGGATTCATCCCCGCTCGGCTGCGAAGCAGTCGTAAACCGGGCACATGCGATTCTCCTGGAGAAACCGGTTCTCAAGGTTTGGGTCTGCTTCGCAGCCCAACGGGGATAAACCCCCTCGCCACAGGGGATCTCATTGCCACAGGGGATCCCATTGCCACGGCATCGATTGAAGGGAGCACCCGGTTTTGACTGAGATGATGATTGTGGCGAGGGGATTTATCCCCGCTCGGCTGCGTAGCAGTCGTAAAACCGGTACTCGCGATTTGCCTGTAGAAACCGGTTCTCAAGGTTTGGGTCTGCTGCGCAGCCCAACGGGGATAAATCCCCTCGCCACA
>NZ_RCOC01000095.1:15651-16056 GCF_004307515.1 Pseudomonas sp. Sample_14
TTCTCAAGGTTTGGGTCTGCTGCGCAGCCCAACGGGGATAAATCCCCTCGCCACAAGGGTTCTCATTGCCACAGGGGTTCTCATTGCCACAGGGGATCGCATTGCCACAGGGGATCTCATTGCCACGGTACCCATTGAAGGGAGCACTCGGTTTTGAATGGAATGATGATTGTGGCGAGGGGATTCATCCCCGCTCGGCTGCGAAGCAGTCGTAAAACCGGTACACACGATTTGCCTGTAGAAACCGGTTCTCAAGGTTTGGGTCTGCTGCGCAGCCCAACGGGGATAAATCCCCTCGCCACAGAGGTTCCCATTGCCACTGAGGATTCCATTGCCACAGGGGATCCCATTGCCACGGCATCGATCGAAGGGAGCACCCGGTTTTGACTGAGATGATGACTGTGG
>NZ_RCOC01000095.1:16066-195346 GCF_004307515.1 Pseudomonas sp. Sample_14
TGCCACGGCATCGATCGAAGGGAGCACCCGGTTTTGACTGAGATGATGACTGTGGTGAGGGGATTTATCCCCGCTCGGCTGCACAGCAGTCGTAAAACCGGTACACGCGATTTGCCTGTAGAAACCGGTTCTCAAGGTTTGGGTCTGCTTCGCAGCCCAACGGGGATAAATCCCCTCGCCACTGAGGATCGCATTGCCACAGGGCATCCCATTGCCACGGCATCGATCGAAGGGAGCACCCGGTTTTGACTGAGATGATGACTGTGGCGAGGGGATTCATCCCCGCTCGGCTGCGTAGCAGTCGTAAACCGGGCACACGCGACTTGCCTGGAGAAACCGGTTCTAAGGTTTTGGGTCTGCTTCGCAGCCCAACGGGGATAAATCCCCTCGCCACAGGGGATCGCATTGCCACAGAGGATCTCATTGCCACGGTCGATTGCGGGGAGGATGGGCGATGAGTGCATTGCCTTACGCCTGGGCCAAGGCGCAGCGCATTCTTTTGCGCGATGGCGTGCTGACGGTGTGCCCGTCAACGCCCGGCTGGTCGATCAGCGAAGTGCGTCGGCAGTTCGGCGCGACGCAGGTCGAGCGGGTGCGCGATGACGAGCTCGACGGTTTGCTCGCCAGCGCTTACGCCGACACCGGCAGTGCGGCGGCGGTGGTGGGGGCTGCGGAAAACGAGGTCGATCTCGATCGGCTGATGCAGGACATGCCGGAAATCACCGACCTGCTCGACACGCAGGACGGCGCGCCGGTGATTCGCATGATCAACGCTTTGCTCACCCAGGCCGCGCGCGATGAGGCCAGCGACATTCACATCGAGCCGTTCGAAACCCATTCGGTGGTGCGCTACCGCGTCGACGGCACCCTGCGGGATGTGGTCTCGCCGCGCAAGGCGTTGCACGGTGCGCTGGTGTCGCGGATCAAGATCATGGCCCAGCTCGACATCGCTGAAAAACGCTTGCCGCAGGACGGTCGTATCGCCTTGCGCGTAGCGGGGCGGCCGATCGATATTCGGGTGTCGACGGTGCCCACCGGCCATGGCGAACGCGTGGTGATGCGCCTGCTCGACAAACAGGCCGGGCGCCTGCATCTGGAAACCTTGGGCATGGATGCACAGGTGCTGGCCAAACTCGACCATTTGATCCGCCAGCCCCACGGCATCGTCCTGGTCACCGGGCCGACCGGCAGCGGCAAGACCACCAGCCTCTACGCGGCGCTGGCGCGGCTGGATGCGAGCACCAGCAACATCCTCACCGTGGAAGATCCGGTGGAATACGATTTGCCGGGGATCAGCCAGATTCAGGTCAACGCCAAGATCGACATGACCTTTGCCCTCGCGCTGCGGGCGATTCTGCGCCAGGACCCGGACATCATCATGATCGGCGAAATCCGCGATCTCGAGACCGCGCAAATCGCCGTGCAGGCCTCGCTCACCGGGCACTTGGTGCTGGCGACGCTGCACACCAACGACGCGGTGTCGGCGGTCAATCGCCTGATCGACATGGGCGTTGAGCCGTTCTTGCTCGCGTCATCCATGCTCGGCGTCCTCGCACAACGTCTGGTGCGGCGCCTGTGCAATCAGTGCAAACAGGAAGATCCGGCCACGCCCGGCACCTGGCGCCCGGTGGGCTGCGCAGCGTGCAATCACACCGGTTACAGCGGCCGCACCGGCATCCACGAATTGTTCTGCATCGACGACAACATCCGCACGCTGATCCACCAAGGGGCAGGGGAGCAGGCCTTGCGCGCGGCGGCGTCGAAAGCGGGGATGTTCAGCCTGCGCGAGGACGGTGAGCGCTGGATTCGCAGCGGTGCCACCGCGCCGGAAGAAATCCTTCGTGTGACACGGGACGCCTGATGAATCGCTATCGCTTTGAAGCGGCGGATGCCACCGGGAAAATCGAGTCCGGGCACCTTGAGGCGGACAGCCAGAGCGCGGCGTTCAGTGCCTTGCGCGGGCGTGGTCTGACGGCGCTGTCGGTGCACGAGGAAAGCAACGTCGCCCGACACGGTGGCGGCGGTTTGTTCAGCGCCAGACTCTCCGACAACGACCTCGCCTGGGCCACGCGGCAACTGGCGAGCCTGCTCGGCGCCAGCCTGCCATTGGAAGCAGCACTGAGCGCGACGGTCGAGCAGGCCGAGAAAAAGCACATCGCCCAGACCCTCAGCGCCGTGCGCGCCGATGTGCGCAGCGGCATGCGTCTGGCGGAATCGCTGGCGTCGCGGCCACGGGATTTTCCCGAGATTTACCGCGCGCTGATTGCCGCTGGCGAAGAGTCCGGCGATCTCGCCCAAGTGATGGAACGGCTGGCCGATTACATCGAGGAACGCAACAACCTGCGCGGCAAGATTCTCACCGCGTTCATCTATCCCGGCGTGGTCGGGCTGGTGTCGATCGGCATTGTGATTTTCCTGCTCAGCTACGTGGTGCCGCAGGTGGTCAGCGCGTTCTCTCAAGCGCGGCAGGATTTGCCGGGGTTGACCCTGGCGATGCTCACGGCCAGTGATTTCATTCGCGCGTGGGGCTGGTTGTGCGCGGCGCTCATGGCCGGGGCGTTCTGGAGTTGGCGTCTGTATTTGCGCAATCCGGCGGCGCGATTGAGCTGGCATCACCGGGTCCTGAAGTTGCCGCTGTTCGGGCGTTTCATTCTCGGCCTGAACACCGCGCGCTTCGCCTCCACGCTGGCAATTCTCGGCGGCGCCGGCGTGCCGTTGTTGCGTGCACTGGAAGCAGCGCGGCAGACCTTGTCCAACGACCGCTTGAGCCTGAGCGTCAGCGAGGCCACGGCAAAGGTGCGAGAAGGCGTCAACCTCGCCGCCGCGCTGCGCGTGGAGAATGTGTTCCCGCCGGTGCTGATTCACCTGATCGCCAGCGGCGAGAAAACCGGCTCGCTGCCGCCGATGCTTGAGCGTGCGGCGCAGACGCTATCGCGGGATATCGAACGGCGGGCGATGGGCATGACCGCCTTGCTCGAGCCGCTGATGATTGTGGTGATGGGCGGGGTGGTGCTGGTGATTGTGATGGCGGTGTTGTTGCCGATTATTGAGATCAACCAGTTGGTGCAGTAGCCCGGTTTGATGTTGGCCGGGCCGGCCTCTTCGCGAGCAGGCTCGCTCCCACAGAAGAACGCATTTCAACTGTGGGAGCGAGCCTGCTCGCGAAAGCGCCAGTCCCGACAACACAAAACTCAAATATTTTGCATCGGCCTGACCCTCACCCGAGTCCCGATCCCATCATCCTCGGGTTCTCCATTCTGTCATCTGCAACCACCCGCCAACGGCTCCAGCCCGATTCAGCCAAACCCCCGATCCAGACGCGCCGCAACCCACCGCAAACACCCGAGAAATCCGCACCAAAATCCCCGCGCAGCTCCCGAGGTTTTTTCCTTTATCTGTCACCGGAAGCTGCGAATTTCTCCCTGCGGCTCCACTGCGGTGGACCCTCCCGGTGTCATGCAAGCCTTCCGAAACCTGTGTTCCCAACCAAGTTGAAAAGGAGATTCTTCATGTTCAAGCGCACTCTGATCGCCGCCTCACTGACCGTCGCCGCTCTGGCTTCCGCCCAGGCCATGGCCGTAACCGGTGGTGGCGCCTCGCTGCCTGCCGCGCTGTACAAAGGTTCTGCCAACAGCATCCTGCCAGCCAACTTCAGCTACGCCGTGACCGGTAGCGGCGTCGGCAAAAGCGCTTTCCTGACCAACAATGCCGCCCAGTTCAGCACCACCGGCACCGTGCATTTCGCCGCCAGCGACTCGATCCTCAGCGCTTCGGAACTCAGCACCTACACCACCAACTTCGGTGCTTCGTACGGCCCGCTGATCCAGCTGCCATCGGTGGCCACTTCGGTTGCCATTCCGTACAAAAAATCCGGTCAGACCGCGCTTAACCTGACCAGCGCTCAACTGTGCGATGCGCTGTCGGGCACCGCCACCACTTGGGGCGCTCTGCTGGGTAACGCCGACAGCACGCCGATCCGTGTGGTTTACCGCAGCGTGTCCAGTGGCACCACCGAAATCCTCAGCCGTCACCTGAACTCGATCTGCCCGACCAAATTCGCCGTCAACTCCACCTTCACCAACGCTCGTCTGCCGGCCGGTTCCGCGCTGCCATCGACTTGGGTCGGCGTAGCCAACACCGCTGATGTGGCCACTGCGGTGAACGCCGTGGACGGTTCGATCGGCTATGTGGGTCCGGACGGCGTGAACGCCACCAGCAACGCTGTGGTTGCCCGCGTCAATGGCGTCCAGCCAACCAACGCTAACGTGACGCTGGCGCTGAGCACTGCACCGGTGCCAAGCGCACCTGCCAACCCGGCTGGCTGGGCCCCGGTCGTGCCTAACCCGGCAAGCGGTTACCCGATTGTGGCTTACACCAATTTCATCTTCGGCCAGTGCTACAAAGATGCAGCCGTGGCCACCGCCGTGCGCAACTTCCTGACCACCCACTACAGCAACCCGGGCAACAACGTCGCCACCGTCGCCCACAGCTTCACGCCGGTTCCCAACAACTGGAAAACCGCTGTGACCGCCAACTTCATCACCAACACCTCGGGCAATAACCTGGACATCAACAACGCCAACGCCTGCAACGGCATTGGTCGTCCTTTGTAAGCCTTGTCTCAACTGCAATGAAACGGCAGCAGCCTTCGGGCTGCTGTTTTTTTTTGCCGATTTACTCCTCGAACATGAAGTTTGTGTGACATCCGTTCGGTCGTGAGGCTCGCCAACTGCCTATGTCGTAACAGCAGGGCTGATCCGACCTGCCACCCAAAAGGACCTGTAGTGATGCTTGCTCGCACCTCCCGTCACAGTAACCGTATCCGGCCGATCAAACGTGGCGCGGGCGATCCCGCACAGTGGCTGCTCAAGCCATTGGCGCAAGCCGTCGCCTTGTGTCTGGTGGCGGGCAGTGCCGAGGCGGCAACAGCGTTCAGTTCCACCTGGTTTGCCGCGAAGGGCGCAGCGCAGCAGGCTTCGGCGTCGCGTCCGGGTGGGAGCGGTCTGCCGGGGATGACCCCACCGCTGGCACAGCAGCAACGGGCCAGCCAGCAGTTGCAGCGCTCTTTGCAGACGCTCAATAACACCGTGGCAGCGATTGCCGCTCAGCAGGCCGCACAAGCCGCTGGACGTGCCGCCGCATTGGGCAGTGTGCAAGTGGTTCCGGACGGATTGGGCGAGGGCGGCCTGAAGGTCGATAACAGCCTGAGCCAGGGCTGGATGAACGCCAAAGGCCCGCAACAGACCCAGGCCGACGGCAAGACCACGGTGAAGATCGAGCAGACCGCCGACAAGGCGATTCTCAATTGGGAAACGTTCAACGTCGGCCGCAATACCACAGTGGAATTTGCCCAGCAGGCCAACTGGGCGGTGCTCAATCGCGTCAACGATCCGAGCGCACGGGCCAGCCAGATTCAGGGGCAGATCAAAGCGGACGGCACGGTGATGCTGATCAACCGCAACGGCATCGTCTTCAGCGGTGGCAGCCAGGTCAATGTGCGAAATCTGGTAGCGGCAGCCGCGAACATGACCGATGCACAATTTCGCGATCGGGGTCTGTATTTCGACAGCACCGGCAGTCAGCCAACCTTCACCGACGCTGCTGGCAAAGTCCTAGTGGAGCGTGGCGCAGCCATACAAACGCATCAACCTGCGCTCTCCACCGACGCCGGCGGCTATACCTTGCTGCTTGGCCAGGACGTGCAGAACGACGGCTCGATCAGTACGGCCAAAGGTCAGACGGTGCTGGGTGCGGGGGACCGTTTCCATATCCGCAAGGGCTCGGGCACCGACGGTAATGGTTATTCAACCACCTTCGGCAGTGAGGTCATTCCCGGTTTCAAGGCTGACAGCTCGGGCAAGGTCAGCAACACCGGCCTGATCCAGGCATCCACCGGCGACATCACCTTGACCGGCCGCGACGTCGTGCAAAACGGTGTGCTGCTGGCGAGCACTTCGGTGGCGACGCGCGGCACCGTGCATCTGCTCAATCCGGCCAGCGATGCCCAAGGCCGTGTGACCCTGGGCGAAAATGGCGTCAGTGCGATTCTGCTCGACAGCAGTGATCTCACGGCCCTGGACAGCCAGCGCGAGGCGGCGCTGACCGGCGTCAATGCCAACAACCGGATCCGCAGCGATCAGTCACGCATCGACATCGGCAGCGGCGGCACCGTCGAATTCAAAAGCGGCTCGATCACTCTTGCCACCGGTGGGCAGGTGGCAGTTGTCGCCGGACAGCGCAGTCTGTTGCGCGAGGGGGCGGTGATCGACGTGTCCGGCGCCCTCGGCGTCAAAGTGGCGATGGCAAACAACAACATCAAGATCAACGTCCAGGGCAACGAGCAGCGTGATGCGCCGGTCAATCGCGAGAACGGCGCGCTCAACAGTAACGACATCTGGGTCGATGTCCGTGAGCTGGTATTCGTGCCGGCGGGCACCAACGGTTACGCCACCGACCGCTGGTACACCGCCGGTGGGTTGTTGGAGGTCGGCGGATACCTCGGCACTCAGGGCCATGGCGTTGGTGAATGGATGGCGCAGGGCGGTGAGGTGCGGTTTTCCGGAAAGGACGTGATCAGCGAAAAAGGTTCGCTGATCAATGTGTCCGGCGGCACGCTTGATGTGCAGGGCGGCGAGATTCGCCAGAGCTGGCTGCGCGGTGCGGACGGGCGGTTATACGAAGTGTCGCGTGCGCCGGGCGATATTCTCTACAACGGTCTTTACAAAGGTTACGAAAGTCACAGCGAGCGCTGGGGCCAGACGGATTATTTCTATAGCCCGTTGATCGCGCCGACGCGTCGTCAGGAAGCGGGTTACACCGTTGGCCGGGATGCCGGCCAGTTGGTGATCGCAACGGGCAACGCCGTGCTGGAAGGCCAGCTGTTGGGTGAGGTGTTTCAGGGCGAACGGCAAATCCAGGCACCGCGGGCAGGTCTGGACGGCTATGCCCAGACCCAGACCGCCCGGGCGCGGCGAGGGCAGTTGGTGGTTGGCAGTTACGATGCTGCTTATGTCGCTGCCAGTGCCGGCCTGCTCTATCAACTCGACCCGTTGCTCGATCAGGTGCAAGTGGGGGGCGCGCATGCCAGCGTAGCGAACGCAGGGCTGACCGACGCGGTCGCGGCAGAACGCGCAGGCAAACTGTTCCTCGATGCCGGGCTGCTCAATGGTTTCGCGCTGGGCGCGCTGAAGATCTCGGCGAAAAACACGATTGAAGTCAATGAAGGCGTGACCGTGGATCACGGTGGCAACATCACCCTGTTCAGCCCTGACGTGCAGGTCAATGCCGATCTGATTGCGCAAGGCGGCAGCCTGCAATTGGGCAACGTTTTGAACCAGCTCGCCACCGATCGGCGTGATGACACCAGTCTCCAGGTTTCAGCAGGCAAGCAAGCGCGAGTGACGGTTGCGCAGGGTGTGCAGCTGCAGACGCGCGGTCTGTGGCGCAACCTGTCGAGTAACCCGGACGACGCGGGCGGCCTGGCGTACCTCAATGGCGGGACAGTGTCGATCCGCAGTACCGGCGACATTCTGCTGGCCAGTGGCAGTCTGGTCGATGTTTCGTCGGGCGGTGCGGTATTGGCCAACGGCAAGACGCGTGGCGGCAAGGGTGGCGACGTGACGCTTGAATCCAGCGCCAACAGTGCGCCAGGCCTGTCGCGCATGGTGCTCGATGGCGAGGTGCAGGGCTATGGCGTGAACGGCGGCGGCACCTTGACCGTGCAGGCCAGCAAGGTGCGGATCGGCGCTTCCGGCGAAGTGGCCGAAGAACAGACCTTGCGCCTGACGCCGGAGCTGTTCCGCACGGGGTTCAGCGCCTACAACATCATCGGTCTGAAGGGGCTGGAGGTCGCCGCGCAAAGCGCGATCGATGTGCAGATGCCGGTCTATCGATTTGGCGAATCCGCCTCGACCATTGTGTCCGGTATGTCGCCGCGCGCTGCGCTGGAGCTATGGACGCCCGCGTTATTTCAGGAAGACCCGCTCAAGGGCGTCTTGACGCAAAGGGCCGGCGCTTCTGTCGCATTGCAGGCCGGCGCGACGCTTGCTGGCTTGATTGATCCCGCCAGCAGTCCGTTGTCGATTGGCGAAGGCTCACGGATCAGTGTCGATCCCGGCCAGCGCATCGGTTTGCGCGGGGCAGGCCAGATCACGCTTGATGGTGAACTCAACGCCTGGGGCGGTATTGTCGATATCCGTCAACAGCAGTTCGGCGCGATTGATGTGGCGACGTCCTTGCAAGAGGCCGATCCGACCCCGCACAACCGTTCGATCTGGATCGGTGAACATGCCTTGATCGATGTCGCCGGTCGGGCAGCGACCGCTGTCGATGCGCTGGGCCGCGTCTACGGCCAGGTCGGCAAGGGCGGCTCGATCATTGTCGGTGGCGAGATTGATGTGAAGAAAGTCACGGCGACCGCTGCCGATGCTTTCGTCATCATCCGCAACGGTGCGCGACTGGAAGCGTCCGGTGCGCAAGCCGTGCTCGATAGCGGTGGGCAAGGCCCCGCTCGTGTGGCCACCGATGGCGGACGGATCACCCTGAGTTCCTACAATGGTCTGTTCATCGAGGGCAGTCTGCAGGCCAATGCTGGCGGTGCAGGTGCGGCGGGCGGGCGTCTGGAGATCGCTCTGGATACACCGGCGTACGGTTCCGCGAACTTGAGCAATGCGGTGCGCGTGCCACGTGAACTGATCATTGCCCAAGGGCCTGCGCCGGCACTGCCGCAGCCGCTGCGAGCGGGAGAGGCTTCGCCACTTTTACGCTACGGGCGTACACGCTTGAGTGCCGATCAGCTTATGAGCGGTGGCTTCGACAGCGTGAGCCTGCTGAGCAACGGTCTGATGACGTTCGACGGCGATGTCGACCTGCACATGGGACAGGGCCTGAGCCTGTTCGCCGGTTCCCTTTCATTGGCCGAGTCGGCGAGTGACAGCGCCCGGGTCAACCTCAGCGCACCTTACCTGCGCCTGTCAGGGCTGGGCACCTATTTCAGCTCGGAAGTCAAAGTGCGTCCGCGGGTGATGAGCAATCCGACAGCGCAGTTGTCCGGCGCGCAATTCACCGCCAGCGCGAACCTGCTGGACGTGGGCAACTCGCTTTCATTCGGCACCGAAGGGACTCTCGTGCAATCGGCCGCACCGGCGCTGGCGGTCAGCCGCCGTGGCTTTGGTCTGGTCACGCTCGACAGCCAGGGCGACTTGCGCTTCCTCGCGCCAACCGATGAACAGCAGCGCAGCCGTCTGTGGACTGCGGGTGACATGCACATGCGGGCTGCGCAGATCTACCCGGCCAGTGGCGTCTCGGCTGAGGTGCGAGTGGGCTATCAAAGTATGGCCGGATCGGTGCCGGAGCATACGTTGCGTATCGGCAATCACGGGGCGGCGCCGACCGCTTTGCCTTACTCGGTGTTCGGCAGCCTGACACTCAGTGCGGGACAGATCGAGCAGGGCGGCGTCATTCGTGCGCCTTTGGGGCTGATATCCCTGGGTGATGACATCATCGTCAAAACCCGTGAACTTCACCTTCTGCCGGGCAGCGTGACTTCAGTCAGCGCCGCCGGACTGGTCATGCCCTATGGAGGAACCACCGACGGTATCGACTATCGTTACAACGGTAAGTCGGTGATGTTGAATGGCATTGCCGGAGCGACCTCCGGGGTCATCCTTGATGCGCAATACACCAATGTGCAGGCCGGGGCGGTCATCGACCTTTCGGGCGGCGGCGATTTGCGCGGTGCCGGTTTTGTCTCCGGACGAGGTGGCTCCACCGACGCGCGTTTCAATCCGCTGGTACGCAATGCCACCGATGGCACCTTCAGTTTGCCGGGGCTGGCCAGCAACCCCGTGTATGCAATCGTGGCCGGTGACAAGAGCCGCTATGCGCCGATGCTGGCCGAGGCCGGCGCGGTCGACCCGCGTATCGGCCAGCAGATCACCCTCGGGACCGGCGTTGCCGGACTGGCACCCGGCACCTACACCTTGTTGCCATCGACCTTTGCCTTGTTACCGGGCGCCTTCCGGGTCGAAATCAATGGTCAAGCGTTTGCGGGGCCGATGGACAGTGCGTTGAAGTTGCGCAATGGCTCGTGGACCACGGCCGGACAGCTGTCGATTGCCAACACCGGGATTCGCGACAGTTTGCCCAGCCAGGTCATCGTGACGTCTGCCGATGTGCTGCGGCGCTATTCACAGTACAACGAAACCGGGTTCAGCCAATTTGTGCTCAACGATGCTGCCCGCCGCGGTCTGCCGCGCGCCCGCACACCGCTGGACGGCAACACGCTGCACCTGCGCATGGTCAGTGGCGGCGAGCACGACTCAGCCCTGGATTTCAACGGGCAGGTGCTGTTCAAACCTGCCAGCGGCGGGGTCATTGGTACGGCGGTCGTTCAGGGCGGTTATACCGGCGCAGAGTTTGAAATTCTCGGTGCCGGGCATACGCGAACGCCAGGGTTCGACGGTGTATCGCTGTACGCCGACACCCTCAACCGCTTGAATGCCGGACGTTTGACCATCGGTGGCACCCCAACCGTGTATTACGGTTCGGAGGGCGGCTCGATCAAGGTGATCGGCAATACCTCGGCGATTCGTCTGCGCGAGGGCGCGATCCTCTCGGCGCCAGAGGTTGTGCTGAGCAGTAACAGCGCCAATGGCGGCATCACCATCGATGCGGGAGCGGGCGTCAATACCTTGGGGCGAGGTAACGTTCCGTATGATGCCGCAGCCGGTTTCGTCTACGAACCGGGGCGCTCCAGCCTGCTGGTGGTGTCCAACGGCTGGACGCCGGTGCTTGCGCCCACCGATGGCGGGGGCGGAAGCATTCGTATCGGCAACTGTCCGACGGCCGATTGCACCGCTGCGGCGTTGCTGTACTCCAACGGCAGCATCATCGCCGCCACTGACAAAGACTTCGAACTGGGCGAAAGCGTGCGCTTTGGCACTCGCCAACTCGGGCTTTCGGTCGGTGTGGTCAATGCCGGCAGTTCGCAAGCACTGGCCGCAGCCAGCGGCCGCACACCCGCGGGCCTGACGCTTAACCAGAACGTGCTGGATCGCCTGTTGCAGGGCGACACGCAATCTGGCGCCCCCGCCCTGGAAACCCTGAGTCTGGTGGCCCGCGATGCGTTCAACTTTTTCGGCAGCGTGACCCTCGACACCATTGATCCGCAGACCGGCCAGAGCCGTTTGCAGAATCTGGTGTTGGGTAGCCCGGCCATCTACGGCTCGGGCGCTGCCACCGATGTCGCGACGATCCGCACCCGCAATCTGATCTGGAACGGGGCGACTCAGGCCCCGGGTACGGTGGTCAAGGACGGCGCCGGCAACGGGCACGGCACGCTGGATATTCAGGCACAGCGGATCGAATTGGGTTATGGCCCGAACCCGCAGCCCAATGGCCTGGATCGCAATAACCGACTGGCCCTGGGGTTTGCCAACGTCAACTTCAACGCCAGCGAGCGCATCACCGCCAACCACAAGGGCAGTCTGGCGGTGTACGAATCCCAAGGAGCTTATGACGCGGTCAAGGGGTTCAGCTACAGCGGCGGCAATCTCAATCTGCGCACGCCATTGCTGACCGGCGAGGCCGCCTCGGTCAGTGAACTCAAGGCGGGCAACAACCTGACGCTGAGTGGTAGCGCCACAACGGCTGCCGCGGATGCCCTCGGTGCGCAACTGAGCCTGACGGCACGCAGTGTTGTGCTCGACAGTCGCATCGTCCTCGCCAGCGGCAAGCTGCTGGTCAATGCCGAGGATGATCTGCTGCTTGGCAGCGGCGCGCAGGTGGACATGGCGGGCCGGGTTCTGCCGTTCAATGATGTGCAGAAATACAGCTGGGGTGGCGACGTGTCGTTGCAGAGCAACAACGGCAATATTCGTCAGTTGGCGGGCTCGCGAATCGATCTGTCCGCCGTCAACAATCAGGCCGGCCAATTGAACGTTGTGGCCCTGGCCACTGACGCTGGACAGGTTGATCTGCAAGGGCAGATTGTCGGCAGCAGCAGTGGCTATTACGACGCGGGCGGTACGTGGGTGCCGTACAAGGCCGGTGGCGTGGACATTCGCGCCCAGCGCCTGGCGGGTGATTTGAGCCAGGCGTTTGCCAGCCTTAACCTGCGCTTGAATGCCGGCGGGGTAGTGGGCAGTCGAAGCTTCCAGTTCAAGCAGGGCGATCTGCGTATCGGTAACGAACTCAAGGCGGGCGAAGTCAATGTCTCGGTGGACAACGGCAACCTGACCGTGGACGGGGTGATCGATGCCAGTGGTGAACGGGTCGGCAGCATTCGCCTTGCCGGCAAAAACGGTTTGAACCTGACGGGCAACGCGCTGCTCGATGCCCATGGCCGCGTACTGCGCGTCGACAGCTACGGCAAAATCATCGACGCACCGAACCGCGCCATGGTTGAACTCAATTCAGGTGACGGCGTGCTGACGCTGGCCGCTGGTGCACGGATTGACCTGCGTCACGGCACCGATGCAGTGCCTGGAAACCAGGCGGGACAACGCGATGACGTGTTGCGTGGGACGCTGGAGCTGAATGCACCGCGCCTGGGCGGCGGTGACATTGCGGTGGATGCCAGCGGTATGTTGAGTATTCAAGGTGCCCGCTCCATCGGACTGAATGCCGTGCGAAGTTACAGTGATGCTGCCGATGGCACCGATCCGGCGGCCAGCGGTCGCCCGTATCAAGTGATCGATCAAGCCTACCTGGATCGCATTCACTCAGACAGCAGCGGCTTTATCGATGCGGCGCTGGGTAACAGTGATCTGCTACGACGCAAACTGGCCGGCCTCAACAATGCGACCTATGCCGATGCGTTTCATCTGCGCCCGGGGGTGGAAATCGTCAGCAAAACCGCTGACGGCGATCTGGTGGTGCAGGGCGATCTCGACTTGTCCGGCTACCGTTACGCCAGCCTCAACCCGCACACTCGCCGGACCTCGGTGTATGGCAGCGGGGAAGCGGGCAGCCTGTTGATCCGTGCCGGTGGCAACCTCGATATCTACGGCAGCATCAACGACGGTTTCGCACCGCCGCCGGAAACCGTGGACGACGCCGGCTGGAAACTGTTGCCGGGGATACAGCCTTTCGGCGGTGACCTGATCGTACCGGGCAGTGGTGTCAGCCTTGCCGAAGGGACGCTCTTCCCGGTCGGCGCCACCTTGAATTACGACCTGCCGATTCAAGCCGCCACACTGGCTGCGGGCACGGTGTTGCCGGTTCAGAGCACTTTGGCCGCACCTTATGTGTTACAGGGTGGAACGGTGCTGGCCGGCGATGTGCATGACGCGGCGGGTAACCTGATGTATGCCGCCGGTACGTTGCTCGACAACGCTGTGACCCTGCCGACCGGCAGTCGTTTGGGTGCAGGTATTCGCTTGAACAACGCCACCGCACTGCAGGCCCTGCTCTGGCCCAAAGGCGTGCCGCTGCCGGGTGCGGTTGATGCCGACAATAAAACGGTGGGTGTTGTGTTGAACGGAACGTTGGCGCTGTTGCGGGGTTCGCTGATCCCCTCCATGACCAACGTGAAGCTCGCCGATGGCACGGTATTGCTCGACCTGCGTCCTGCCAATGGCAACCAGCAAGGTCGAAACTGGGCGATTGCCAGCATGCTGCCGGCGGGCAGTGCGTCGTGGTCGATGCGCATGGTGGCAGGGGCCGATCTGACCGCGGCCGACAGCCGTAGCGTGAAACCTCAGGCCAGCGTTGGCAACTTGCAGATGGCCGACACTCACTATGGTGTGAGCATGATCGAGGTGGCCGGCAAACTGGTCTGGGCGGTGGATAACGAGTATGGCTTTACACCGTACGAACCGGTTCCCGAGGAATACCTTGTGCTCTGTGATATCGCTCCCGGTTCTTGCGCGCCCATGGCGCGCAGTGTGTGGGCGCCTGGCAACTGGATGGGCATGCCGGATTACACACCGATGAACGATGACGAATTGTTCTGGTGCTCCATCGACCCGGCACTGTGCATTGAAAACAATCCGAGCAAGAGCGCCCAGGCCCACACGCAGATGTTCAGCGTTTTGCGTACTGGCACCGGCGACCTGGATTTGATGGCGGCCGGTAACCTCAGCATGGCCTCACCTTTCGGCGTCTACACCGCCGGCACCCAATCGGCAGACGTCGACGCGCGTTATAACCAGCCCCGCGGAAGGCTGTCGGCTGATGGCTCGGTATTGGGCAGCGCTGGCAGCGATTACGAAAAATGGGTCGATGGCGGCAGTGCCAGCCTCTATCAGGCCTGGTATCCGCAGATGGGCGGTGACCTGACGATCAATGCCGGCGGGTCTGTGTCGGGTGACGTGCTTGGCCGTCGCTCGGTCGCCACGGGCGACGGTACGCGGGAGCAGGTGCCGAGTGTGGCGGTGGGCAATTGGCTCTGGCGCCAGGGCACCGGCAACAACGATGTACCGACTGCCTGGTGGATCAATTTCGGCAGCTACGCTGCGCAGCCATTGCCAGCGCTGGGCGAGGAAACCAGACCTTATCTGGTGGGCTTTACCGGGTTCGGTACGCTGGGCGGCGGCAACATCAGTCTGAGCGCCGGGGGGGATGCCGGCATGCTCAAGGCCATGGGCGACGACAGGTATGCGTCGTACCCTCGCAGTCAGGGGTTGATCGTGGCTGTGGGCAGTACGGGCCGCGTGGACAGTGACGGGAACCTGCAACTGACCGGTGGCGGAGACCTGGATATTCGTCTGGGCGGTGTCCTTAATCCGTCTCTGCAGGCACGTGCCGGCCTGGCGGGTACCGGCACGCCGACGCACGACTTGCAGGGCGCGCTCATCAACCTGCGCGGTGCGGCGCAACTGACGGGCGCCGCGTTGGGCGGTATCAATCTGCAGTACGGCGCCTCGGCGCTGTTTCATGACCCACGGGAAACGCGCGCTTTCGACCCGTTCAACTCGACGGCCAGTAATGCCAGTGGTGGGCTGGTGCTGATTCCCGGTGACTCCGGCATGCGCCTCAACACCCGCGGCGATCTGGTGTTGGGTGGCGCCGCCGATCCGGGCCGCGTGAGGTTGCAGAATTCCACACCGTTTACCACGGCGGATGGCATTTACCATGCCGGTGGCGGTTTGAGTGGTTTCTCGCTGTGGACCGATCACACAGCCATCGATTTGTTCTCGGCCGGCGGCAACCTGACGCCCAGCACCCAGTTGATGGAAACCACCGGGCAGGACCCCGTCGCCGGGCTTAACGGGTCACCGACCGATGACCGCTTCGTCTTTCCTTCGATATTGCGTGCCGTGGCCGGCCAGGGCTCGATTTATGCGGGACCATCAGCGGCCTACGGCATAGGCAACCCGGCGCCGGCTCTGGCCTGGTCATTGCTGTTGGCACCTTCCAGCGCGGGGCAGCTTGAACTGATCGCTGGGGATTCGATCTATGCCGGCGGCTACGCCATCAACCAGTCAGGGGCCAGCCCGGCGGCGCTCGCCACACCGTTTGCACCCGCGTTCAATGGCTACGGCAACAACCAGTCCGCTCGGCCGATCACGACCAACGCCGGCAGCGATGGTGTGCTGGCGCAAACCAATTCGCGCTATCCACTGTTTGCCTTTGGTCCCGATAGCTACTCGGGGTTGAGCAGTGTTCAGGGGCCGGCGCGCTTCTATGCACTGACCGGTGACCTGGTAGGAATTCGCACGGGCGAAACGCTGGCGTTCGCGACCACGAAGCGCACCTGGTATGAATCGGCAGGCCCGGTGTGGATGGTGGCGGGGCGTGACATCGTGGCGTCCGGTACCAATTTGGGGCAACCCACGTTTGCGCCCGTTGGGGGCATGAGTCGCAATAACGAACAGATCGCGTCTACCGGCAATCTGTTCGTGCATAACGATGCGCGCGACATTTCGCGGATTTCGGCCGGGCGAGACATTCTCTACAGCAGCTTCGACATTGCCGGTCCGGGTGTTCTGGACGTCAATGCCGGGCGCAATATCCTGATGGAAGATCGCGCCAGCATCACCAGCCTCGGTCCTGTCGTGGCAGGTGATCAGCGCCCCGGTGCGAGCATCGTGATGCAAGCGGGTGCGGGCGCGCAGGGGCCGGATTACTCACGGTTCATTGCGCGTTATCTGAACCCGCAAAACGTCGCGGATTCAGCGGTGGCCCTCAGCGCGCAGCCGGGCAAAGTGGTCAAGACCTACGTCGAAGAACTGCAGAGTTGGCTGAGCCTGGGTTATGGCTTCAAGGGTGGCGACGAACAGGCGCAAGCGTTCTTCGCCGCACTGCCGAGTACCGAACAGGCGATCTTCGCCCGCCAGGTGTACTTCGCCGAACTGCGTGCCGGCGGCCTGGAATACACCGATGCCGACGGCCCGCGCACTGGCAGTTACCTGCGCGGTCGCAACGCCATTGCGGCACTGTTCCCGACCACTGATGTCGCCGGCAATACGATTCGCTACGACGGCGATATCACTATGTACGGCGGCGCCGGGGTCAAGACGCTGTTTGGCGGCGATATCCAGATGCTCACACCGGGCGGTGGCCAGGTTTTCGGCATCGAAGGCGCGGCGCCGCCGTCGACGGCAGGGATCATCACTCAGGGTTCGGGCGACATTCAGCTGTACTCGCAAGGCAGCATCCTGCTCGGTCAGAGCCGGATCATGACCACCTTCGGCGGCTCGATTCTCGGCTGGTCCGCCGAGGGCGATATCAACGCCGGTCGCGGCTCGAAAACCACCGTGGTCTACACCCCGCCAAAACGTGTCTACGACATTTGGGGCAACGTCACGCTGTCGCCGTCGGTGCCGAGTACCGGGGCCGGTATCGCCACGCTCAACCCGATCGCCGAAGTGGCACCGGGCAACATCGACCTGATCGCGCCACTGGGCACCATCGATGCCGGCGAGGCGGGGATTCGCGTGTCGGGTAACGTCAACATCGCCGCGCTGACGGTGGTAAACGCCGCGAACATTTCGGTGCAGGGCAAAGCGACCGGCGTGCCGGTGGTGTCGGCGGTGAATACCGGCGCGATCACCTCGGCCAGTTCGGCAGCATCCTCCGCGACCCAAGCGGCGGAAGACGTCGCCCGGCAGCAACAGGCAGCGGCGCGGCAGAACCAGGCCTCGGTGTTCACCGTGCAGGTGCTCAGTTTCGGCAACGAGCAACTGGCGCCGTCGCGTGATGGTGCCAGTCGCACGCCGGCGACCGGTTATAACCCGGACAGCCCGGTGCAGGTGCTAGGCGCCGGGGCATTGGATGAACAGGCGAAGCAGCAGCTGACCGAAGAGGAGCGTGGGCAGCTGACGTTGTAAAAGACTCTCGTGCAGTACGTTTGGGCGGCCGGTTGGCCGCCTTTGTTTAGAGTGAAGGGGTTAGGGGATATTTTTGTCGAGCGTGAAGCACCCTGAGTATGTCGATCTCCCCATTCACCCGATAAACCAGCAGATAGTTCGGATGAATCACCATTTCGCGAGTGCCAGACACCCGACCGGATCGGTAGCCATGGGGTATGGAAGAAAGTTTCTGCGCTGCGGCAACGGCTTTACGTTGAAAGGAAACCGAAGCAACGGAGTTGTGCTGATCGATGTAATCAATGATGTCAGCCAGTTGACGAATAGCCTTGTAGCTCCATTTAACCCGCAGCGCGGCGCTTCCTGCGGTTTTCTTCATTCATCTGATCGAGCAACACCATTGCTTCGGCATGGGGAATGCCAGGGTGCGGATCATCAAGTGCTTCCTGGACCTGCGCACGAAACCAAAGGTCGTATTCCGCAGCCTCTTCTTCGGTTTCGAAGTCTGAAACGATAAGTGAAAGTTCAGCGCTCATCATGACCTCCATGATCAATGTGAAGCAGTCTAAGGGGGATGTGGCTCGTTGTCGTCACTGGCGGGACGAGGAAGACATCATCCGAAAACAGACGATGCAAATCTGTCAGACGCTTCGCTTGTGATGCACGTGAAGTCGATCAGCTGTGTAGTTCAATTCTGTAGGAAATCAGCTTTTGGTCATCGGGCTGACAGCCGCCGCTCAAAGCCGCGGCCACAGCCACGCTGCACTCAGTTACCGTCTGCAACCTTACGCTCGATCTCATCGACTTTGCGCTGTAGCTCTTCAGCTTCCTGCTCTTTGACCCGAGTGGAAGACGGCGTGATGATTTTGTCCACGCCTTCGGTTTTGCCGTCGCGGTCCTGCAGATCGCGCTCGACCACATTCACCGGTTTGCCGCTGGCATCGGTGGGTGGGGCGTTGGGGGTTTTGTCGTCGTTGGGGTTCATGGCGCTGGCCTCCTGTGGGTGTACACATTGGAGACAGCGCGGCGGCAGACGTTCGAAATTTTTCAGCGGCTGTGCCCTCTCCCGCAGGAGAGGGCGCTGCGGCTTTTTCAGTCTTTCAGAATGTCGCGATCCTTGGTTTCCGGCAGGAAGAACGTGCCGAGTATCGCCGTCGCCACTGCAATCACGATCGGGTACCACAGCCCGTAGTAGATGTCACCGGTGGCGGCGACCATGGCGAACGCCACGGTCGGCAGGAAGCCGCCGAACCAACCGTTACCGATGTGGTAGGGCAGCGACATCGAGGTGTAGCGGATCCGCGTCGGGAACAATTCGACCAGCCACGCGGCGATCGGGCCATACACCATGGTCACGTAGATCACCAGCACGGTGAGCAGGAGCAGCATCATTGGGTAATTGATTTTCGCCGGGTCGGCTTTTTCCGGGTAACCGGCGTCTTTCAACGCCGCGCCGAGGTTGGCGGTGAAGGCGTCGTTGCGGGCCTTGAAGTCGGCGGCGGGGAGGGCGCTGCCTTCGAAACTTTCGATGACGCGATCACCGATGCGCACCTGCGCCACCGTGTTCGGTTCGGCGGCGACGTTCTCGTACGGGATCGCGCGTTTCGCCAGCAACGTTTTCGCCAGGTCACAGGAGCTGGTGAATCTGGCCTTGCCCACCGGATCGAACTGGAACGAGCACTGCTCGGGACTGGCGATGACCTTGACCGGATTTTTTTCCTGGGCGACGAACACGTCCGGATTGCCGTACTGGGTTAGCGCAGTAAAGATCGGGAAGTAGGTCAGCGCGGCGAGGATGCACCCGGCCATGATGATCGGCTTGCGCCCGATGCGATCGGACAGGCTGCCGAAAATCACGAAGAACGGTGTGCCGATCAGTAGCGATCCGGCGATCAGCAGGTTGGCGGTCTGCGCGTCAATCTTCAATGTTTGCAACAGGAAGAACAGCGCATAGAACTGCCCGGTGTACCAGACCACCGCTTGCCCGGCGGTGCCGCCCAGCAGCGACATGATCACCACTTTGAGGTTGTCCCAGCGTGCAAAGGATTCGGTCAGCGGCGCTTTCGAGGCCTTGCCTTCGTCCTTCATTTTCTGGAATACCGGCGACTCGCTCAGTTGCAGGCGAATGTACACCGACACGGCCAGCAGAATGATCGACAGCAGAAACGGAATCCGCCAGCCCCAAGCTTCGAACGCCTCGTTACCCAGCGCCGTGCGGCAGGCGAGAATCACCAGCAGCGACATGAACAGACCGAGGGTAGCGGTGGTTTGAATCCACGAAGTGAAAAAGCCACGCCGGTTGCGTGGCGCGTGCTCGGCGACGTAGGTTGCCGCGCCGCCGTATTCACCACCCAGAGCCAGACCTTGGAGCAGACGCAGGGTGATCAGAATCACCGGGGCGGCGACGCCGATGGTCGCGTAGCCGGGCAGCAAACCGACGATTGCCGTGGACACGCCCATGATCACGATGGTGATCAGAAACGTGTGTTTGCGCCCGATCATGTCACCCAGGCGCCCGAAGACGATGGCGCCGAACGGCCGCACCGCAAACCCGGCGGCAAACGCCAGCAGGGCAAAGATGAACGCGGTGGTTTCGTTGACGCCGGCGAAGAAGTGCTTGGCGATGATCGCCGCCAGTGAGCCGTAGAGGTAAAAGTCGTACCACTCGAAAACCGTGCCCAGCGAGGACGCGAAGATGACCTTGCGCTCCTCCTTGGTGATGCCGCCGCTGCGCGGTGGCGTGCCGGTGGATGCTGTGTCGATTGTGGCCATGGGTGTTCTCCGTCGTGCTTATTGTTGTAGGCCGGAGTCCCCCGTTACTGCCTGTCGCACTCTGGCCCGTTGGCATCTGCCGCCGTTGCTCTAGCGTGAAGCTTGCACAGTCTGACCGCCTCGCAGGGCTGCAAGGTTTCCTGAAGCATAATCAGCTTTTGCCAGATATCCACTCGGCCTACGCTTTGACCCAACGCTGCCGGCTCCAGGCGCTCAGCCAGTCAACCAGAAACACCAGCAACAGCATCGCCAGAATCACCGTACTGGCCTGGGCTTCCTGGAACAGGCTGAGGCTGACATACAGCATCTGCCCCAGGCCGCCGGCGCCGACGAAACCGAGCACGCTGGCCATGCGGATGTTGTTTTCCCAGCGATACAGGCAGTAGGCGAGCAGTTGTGGGGCGAGGTTCGGCAGGGTGCCGTAGCAAAAAGCGAGGATCGGATTGCCGCCCTGCAAGCGAATCGCTTCGGCGGGTTGCGCCGGGGTGTTTTCCAGCGCTTCGGCGAACAGCCGACCGAGTACGCCGGTGGTGTGCAGGGCGAGGGCGAGGGTGCCGGCGTTCGGTCCGAGACCGGCGGCAAGCACCATCAGCGCGGCCCAGACCAGCTCCGGAATCGCCCGCAAGCCGTTGAGCAGCAGACGCGCCGCACTTTGCAGCGGCCAGCCGAAACGCCCGGCAGCGGGCAGCGCGAGAACGATGCCGAACAGTGCCGCAAGCAGGGTGCCGAGGGCCGACATAGCGAGAGTTTCCAGCGAACCGTGGGCGATGGCTTTCAGATACCCGGCGCTCAAATCGGGACTGAGAAAACGCTGAACATAACTGCCCATCTGCTTGAGGCTGTTGGCGCTGCCGAGTTCGGCAAGATCCAGTTCCAGATAGGCAAAAGAGGCGGCCACCGCGACCGCAATGGCGGCGAGCAGCACCAGGTTGATCAGGCGCCTCATGTCAGCCTCCAGCGTAGCAAGCGGCTGAGTTGATCGGCGCACAGCACCAGCAGCAGGAATGTCAGCAACATGCTGGCGACTTCACCGCCGGCGAACATGCGGATCGACAGGTCGATCTGTTGCCCCAGGCCACCCGCACCAACAAAGCCCATCACCACCGAGGCACGGATCGCGCACTCCCAGCGGTAGACGGTGTAGGAGAGCAATTCGGCGGCGACATTCGGCAGCGTGCCGTAGGCAAACGCCGCCAGTCGACCGCTGCCGGCCTGCAACAATGCGTGCGCCGGGCGCTGGTCGGTGGATTCGAAAATTTCTGCGTAGACTTTGCCGAGCATGCCGCTGTAGGTGATGGCGATGGCCAGCACGCCCGCCGCCGGCCCGAGGCCGACCGCGCGCACGAACAACAGCGCCCAGACGATTTCCGGCACGCTGCGCAAAAAGATCAGCAATCCGCGTACCGGCCAGCGCAGCAAGCGCCCGGGCAGGCTCGGCACGCCGCCCCGCGAAGCGGCAGTAAGCGACAGTGCGCGGCTCGCGATCAGGCTCGCCGGCACCGCCAACAGCAGGGCCAGGGCCATGCCCGCTGTGGCAATCGCCAGGGTTTGCAGGGTGGCTTTGAGCAGCAGTTGCAGGAACGCTTGATCATGCGCCGGTGGCCAGAACGCCGAAACGAAACGGCCCATTTCGTTCTGGCTATCGGCCTGAAACAACACGCCCAGGTCCAGCTCGCTGAGCTTAATGCCCGGCCACAGCAGGGCCAGCGCCAGCAGCGTCAGCAACAATCGCGGCCACGCCGCCGGGTCCCGTGAATCGGCCTTCAGCATCGCGGAATCTGCACAATCAAAGGTGCGACCGCTGGCGCTGGCGATTGCAGTTGTTCATTGGCGTACAGCGCATCGAGCTTGTCGCGACTGACTTGATCGGATGGGCAATCAAAAAGAATCTGCCCGTCGCGCAAGCCGATGATCCGTGGAAAGTGCGCCAGCGCCAGGTCCACCGCGTGCAGGCTCGCCACCAGCGTGACGTTGTGCTCGCGGGCATGGCGCGACAGGATCGACAGCGTGTGGCCGGCAAGCACCGGGTCCATGGCCGATACAGGTTCGTCGGCAAGCAATATTTGCGGCGCCTGATACAGCACCCGTGCAATGCCGACGCGCTGCAATTGCCCTCCGGACAATTGCTGGCAATGGGCGAACAGTTTGTCGCCCAGATCCAGTCGCGCCAACGCCGCGCGAGCGCCTGCCACATCCAGTGGATGCAGCAGGTTCAGCAGACTTTTGCCCAGACTCCACTGGCCAAGCTTGCCGGCCAGCACCGCCGTAATCACCCGCTGACGCGGCGGAATCGGCGGCGCTTGATGCACCAGGCCGATGCGTGCACGCAGGCGCTGACGCTGGTGAGCCGACAAGTGCCAGGCGCGTTCGCCGAGCACTTCGATGTCGCCACTGCTGAGCTTGAGCGCGGTGGCCAGCAGATTGAGCAGGCTCGACTTGCCCGCGCCGGACGGGCCGATGATTGCGACCTGTTCGCCGGCACCAATCTGCACGTCGATGTTACGAAGGGCATCGACGCCATTGGCATGGCGCAGGCTGCCCTGGGTGAGGCGTAGGGTCATTTCAGCAGTTCGGCGGCGCGGGCGGCTTCCTCGATGCCCTTGTAGTTCTCGGGCTTGGTCTCGATGAAGCGACTGGCGGCCTGCAGATCGAGGATCTTCTTCTGCTCAGGATTGGCCGGGTCGAGGTCGAGGAAGGCTTGCTTGATTTTCGCGGCCAGCTTCGGATCAAGGGTGCCGCGCACGGTCCAGTTGTAATCGAAGTAGGTCGGGGTAGTGGCGAAGACTTTGACTTTGCTGGTGTCGACCTTGCCGGCGTCGACCAGTTTCTGCCAGACGCTGGCGTTCAATACACCAGCGTCGACCTTGCCGGCCTGCACCCAGGCAACGGTGGCGTCATGCGCGCCGGAGTAGGCGACGCGGCTGAAGAAGCCCTCAGGCTTGATGCCGTCGTTTTTCAGCATGAAGTAACGCGGCATCAGGCTGCCCGAGGTGGACGACACCGAACCGAAGGCGAAGGTCTTGCCCTTGAGGTCGGCGAGGCTTTTCACGTTCGGGTCGGCGGTGATGAATTTGCTGGTGAACTGCGCGTCCTGCTCGCGCTGCACCAGCGGGATCACTGGCGTGGTGGCGTCGGTCTTCAAACGTGCCTGCACAAAAGTGAAACCGCCGAGCCAGGCCATGTCGAGGCGATCGGTGGCCAGGGCTTCAACCACCGCCGGGTAGTCGGCGACAGGCACAAACTGCACCTTCATGCCCAACTGCTGCTCAAGATAGGCACCCAGCGGTTCGAACTTGCGCAGCAGCTCGGTCGGGGCTTCGTCGGGAATCGCGCTGACGCGCAGGATATCAGCGGCTTGCGTCATCAGGGCAGAAAAGGACAGCGCCAGACCGGCGGTGAGGGCGAGGGTACGCTTGAACATAGAATTCTCCGTTTCGTAAGCGTCAACATTCGAAGGGCCACCGGTAGTCAACGGCGCGCCACGTCAGGGTAGACGAAACGGCGAGGTTATACGCATTCGCGAGGAGATTGGCCAGCCTCCGTGCCGGCGCGTTGTGTCTGTTTGTGTGCCGTTCCGGTCAAGCCGCTTCGGGCAGTCTGGCAATCACCTTGATTTCAAAATCGAAACCCGCCAGCCAGGTCACGCCGACAGCGGTGATGGTCGGAAACGGCGCTTCGCCCCAGAACTCCGGTACCACGCTCCAGATCGTTTCGAATGTCGAGTGCGGATCGACCATGAACACGGTGACATCCACCGCATCATCGAAGCTGCAACCGGCCGCAGCGAGGATCGCGTTGAGGTTGTGGAAGGCGGTGCGCACCTGATCGCGCAGATCGGCCTCGGGCGAGCCATCCTCACGGCTGCCGACTTGTCCGGAGACAAACAGGAAACCGTTGGAGCGAATCGCCGGAGAGTAACGGTGACGCTCATACAAGGCATGGCGGGCGGGTGGGAACACTACATCGCGCTTGGACATGGGGCTGACTCCATCAGTGGGTTGATGGAAACGACTTTAGGTATTTGCAGTGCGCGGATAAACGCGCAAGCTTGGCGTTCACTGTTTGCAAATCCCAAACAATCGAGGGGCGCGGATGGACCGGTTCGATGCGATGCAGGCCTTTGCCCGGGTGGTCGAGGCGGGCAGTTTCACCAAGGCTGCCGAAACCCTGCACATGAGCAAGACCACGGTGACGCAACTGGTGCAGCAACTGGAGGCGCGGCTGCGGGTCAAGCTGCTCAACCGCACCACACGCAAGGTCAACGTCACCGCTGATGGCGCGGCGTATTACGAGCGGGTGATCAAGCTGTTGGCCGACATGGACGACGCCGAAACCAGCCTGCCCGGTGCCGCCGCACGGCCGCGCGGGCGTTTGCGCATCGACGTGCCGAGCCCGTTCGCGCGGCATATTCTGGTGCCAGCCTTGCCGGATTTTCACGCGCGCTACCCGGACATCCAGATCGACATGGGCGTCAGCGACCGCATCGTCGACATCATCGATGAGAACGTCGATTGCGTGGTGCGCGGCGGCGAGCTGCTCGATCAATCGCTAATGGCGCGCAAGCTCGCCGATCTGCCCTTGGGTGTTTTCGCCGCGCCGGCTTATCTGGCCCGCGAAGGGACGCCTGAGCACCCACTGGAACTGCAAGACTCCCATCACCGCGTCGTCGCTTTCCTCTGGGCTCGCACTGGTAAACCTCTTCCGTACACCTTGCACAATGGCACCGAGCGCCTGCAGATCAAGGGCCGGCATGTGCTTGCGGTGGATGACGGCAATGCTTATCTGGCGGCGGGGCTGGCGGGCATGGGGGTGCTGTGGTTGCCGACGTATATGGCCGATGCGCATGTCGCGCGCGGAGAGCTCGTGCCGTTGTTTGAGGGCTGGCGCCTGGAAAGCATGCCGCTTTACGTCGCGTATCCGCCGAACCGGCATGTCAGCTTGAAATTGCGGGTGTTTATCGACTGGATTGTGGCGTTAATGGCGTAGGGCTCTGGTGCGCTTATTGCTTTACGTGAAGGCGGGTCGTCAGAAAAACAACCAACCCGGCGACCCGAACGTGCTCGTGATGAGAGGTGCACGTTCGACCCAAGGAGCTATGCGCGTAATGAATATGTACATCGATATCGTCGGCGCCTGCAATCTGAGCTGCCCGTCATGCCCGATGGGTAATTCGGAAAATGCCAATTTCAAGAAAGCCATGCAGCTCGAGATGTTCACGCAGATTGTCGATAAGGCACGGCGTGAAGGGGTCAAGGCGATATTTTTGTACAACTGGACCGAGCCGTTGATTCACCCGCGCATCGGTGAGTTCGTCGAAATCATTAACGCTGCAGGTCTGCAAAGCGGCATCAGCTCCAACTTGAACTTGGCCAAGAACATTGAAAGCGCGATGCTCGCCAATCCCTGGTTCTTCCGTGTCTCCCTGTCCGGGTTCCACCAGGACACCTACCGCCAAGGGCATGTCGGCGGCGACATCGAAGTGGTCAAGCAGAACATGATCAAGCTGCATGACCTCAAGCAGCGTCACGGCCTGAATACCCTTATCGAGGTCTATTACCACCGCTATCTGGATAACCTCGAAGAAGAGGGGCTGATGCGCGAGTTCAGCGAGCGCCTGGGTTTCAATTTCTCCACCGGCTACTCGGTGATGATGCCGCTGGAAAAAACCTTCGCCATCGTCGAAGACGATGCCTCGGTCACCGACACGGACCGGGAAACCCTCAAGCGCCTGGCGTTGCCACCGTATGCAGACCTGGTCAATCTGGTCAAGCAATACCCCAAACAGGCGTGCACTCTGAAAGATGATTGGCTGGTACTCGATTGCAATGGCAATACCGTGCTGTGCTGCACGATTTTCAATCAGTCTGAATACAGCGTCGGCAAGTATCTGGACATGCCGGTGCAGGAATTGATGAGTCGCAAATCCACGCAAAAGAACTGCGTGGACTTGTGCAACCGCTGCGCGAAGAACGGTCTCCACATCTACTCCGCATCGCCCAACAAGGGGCCGCTGGAAAGTCATGCCGTCAATCGCATCATCGACTTTCAACGACGCACGATTCTCGAGCAGCCGATTGATAGCGAACGTCTGGGCCGTACAGGTGAAGTCAGCGCCGAGCATTTCGATGAGGCTCAATATCTGCAACTCAACGCCGACGTAAAGACTGCAATCGCCACAGGCGCTTTCTCCAGTGGCTATCAACACTACGTACTGTTTGGGCGTCTCGAAGGGCGTCTCGGGGCGGGGTTGAGCACGGTCGTTTGACAGATCCGGGGCGACGGCCATGGGTTGTTTGAAGGTGCGGCCCGATGACGTGATTGACTCTTTGCCGGTTCCGGCCAACTATCGGCGCACAACAATGTGACCGATGGATTGAAACTTGACCGAACGACGCCAATTCAGCGGAGGCATGAAGGGGAAAAACCTCCGCTATCTGAATGAGCAAAGCGATAACGCGCAGTTGACGCGCACCGGTTTTCTGCTGCTCGAACACTTTTCGCTACCGGCCTTTACGCAGACGCTGGACGCCGTGGTGACCACTAATCTGTTGCGCCCGGGGCTGTTTACCTCGCGCACCTTCGGTCTGGGTGAGGGCGAGGTCATCAGCGACCTGGGGTTGGTGATCCGCCCCGATGCGCGCCTGGACTCAGCAGCGCTCGAGGAATTGGATCTGCTGGTGGTCTGTGGCGGTTATCGCACCGAGTTGCGAGCGAGCGATGGGTTTGTGCATTTGCTCAAACTGGCGGCGGAGCGGGGCGTCAGTCTGGCCGGGTTGTGGAACGGTTCGTGGTTTCTCGGCCGCGCCGGGTTGCTCGACGGCTACCGTTGCGCGATTCACCCGGAACATCGCCCGGCACTGACCGAAATCGCCAAGAGCACCCACGTCAGTAGCGAACCCTTTGTGATCGACCGCGACCGGCTCACCGCGTCGAGCCCGTCGGGGGCTTTCCACATGGCGCTGGACTGGATCAAAAGCCTGCACGGCAAGGCGCTGGTCGAGGGTGTCGAGGACATTCTGGCGTTCGAGGAATCGCGCTACAGGCGGATCAAACCGGATGAAAACATCTGCGTCAGCGCGCCGTTGCGGGAAGTGATCAAGCTGATGGATGCCAACCTCGAAGAGCCGCTTGAGCTGGAACAACTGGCGGTCTACGCCGGCCGCTCACGGCGCCAGCTCGAGCGCTTGTTCAAGGAACAACTGGGCACCACGCCGCAGCGCTACTATCTGGAGCTGCGCATCACCGAAGCCCGCCGCCTGCTGCAACATACCGAGCTGTCGCAGGTGGAAGTATTGGTGGCTTGCGGTTTTGTCTCACCGAGCCATTTCAGCAAGTGCTACAGCTCGTACTTCGGTTATCGGCCTTCGAAGGAAAAACGGCTGGTTAAATAGATCGACCGGTGCAATCCCCAAAAACCCTCACCCCAGCCCTCTCCCAGAGGGAGAGGGAGCCGACCGAGGTATCTTGCGCTGTACATCGACCTGAAAGATGGACGTCGACTTTGGATTCAATACAGCGCTTTCAGGTCGGCGTAAATCTCGAATATCCCCCAATCAGTTCCCTCTCCCTCCGGGAGAGGGCTAGGGTGAGGGGTATTGAGGGCGGGTCTGTCAGAGACGATCAGCATCGATTACAGCTTGCGCAAACGCCGCCGGGCTTTCCTGGGGCAAATTGTGCCCAACCCCACCCTCAATCAATCTGAATTGATATTTCCCGGTAAAACGCTTGGCATAGTCCTCAGGCTTGGGATGTGGCGCTCCATTGGCATCGCCTTCCAGGGTAATCGTCGGCACGCTGATCGAAGGCGCAGTAGCCAATTTTTCTTCCAGCGCGGCATATTTCGCCTCGCCCTGCACCAGGCCCAGCCGCCAGCGGTAGTTGAACACGGTGATCTCGACGTGATCGGGGTTCTGCAACGCTTGGGCGCTGCGGTCGAAAGTGGCGTCGTCGAATTTCCATTGCGGTGATGCCAGTTGCCAGATCAGTTTGGCGAAGTCGTGGGTGTTCTTTTCATAGCCGGCGCGGCCGCGTTCGGTGGCGAAGTAGAACTGGTACCACCACTGCAATTCGGCTTTCGGCGGCAGCGGGTTTTGCCCGGCGGCCTGATTGCCGATCAGATAGCCGCTGACCGCCACCAGCGCCTTGACGCGCTCAGGCCACAGCGCTGCGACGATGCCCGCTGAACGCGCGCCCCAGTCGTAGCCGCCAAGCACTGCTTGTTTGATTTTCAGCGCGTCCATGAAGTCGATCACGTCGCTGGCCAGCGCTGCCGGTTGGCCGTTGCGCAGGGTGTTTTTGGACAGGAACTGCGTGTCGCCATAACCCCGTGCATATGGCATCAGCACGCGGTAACCCTTGGCCGCGAGCAGTGGTGCGACTTCGTCATAGCTGTGAATGTCGTAGGGCCAGCCGTGCAGCAGGATCACCACCGGGCCATCGGCAGGACCGGTTTCGGCGTAGGCCACATCGAGCACGCCTGCCTTGATGTGCTTCAGCGGGCCGAAAGGAGAGGGCGCTGAATAGCTGACGGCGGCCGGTTCAGTGGTTTGCGCCTGAGCGCTGCCGACGGCGCCGAGCAGTGACAGCGCCAGGACTGACAAGCCGAGCGCGGCGGTGATTTTAGAAGTGTGCAGAGCCTGTTTCATGCTGACGTCTCCTTTGCGAGCCTGTGGCCAAGGGGCTGGATGAACCCTTGAAACCCTGGGTGCATTGAAGCGTGGCGAGGTATCTGCTCTGTGTCGCCAGAGAGCGTTTTTGCATTGGGTTGTGTAGCAGCGGGGCGCGTACACAGTGTGATACATGGCGATGAAACGGTGAGTTTTCGCGCGAAAATAATAAGTGGCTGTTTTAAAACAAAAAATATTTCATCTCGGGCTTCCCAAACGAAATGAATGTTGTTAAATTGCGCCCCGTTCTCACAGCGATCCTAACGGAGCCGCTGACCAGAGCTACAGGGGCGTCGCCAAGCGGTAAGGCAGCAGGTTTTGATCCTGCCATGCGTTGGTTCGAATCCAGCCGCCCCTGCCATCTACGAAAAAACGCCAACTTCGCAAGAAGTTGGCGTTTTTTTATGCCTGCGATTTACCGCGCTTGAGCCAAGCAGGCGTGCGCGTTGCCGAAGCACCGCGCACGCCGGTCACTCAGTGCGGTGCGCGCGGGATGGTTTTCATCAGGTCTTCAGGGCTGATGTGGCCGACCACGCTGCCCGGCTGCGGCAGATTGAGGATGTGGCCTTTCATCTTGCCGATGATGTGCATCTCGCACGGCTTGCAATCGAACTTCAGCGTCAGCACTTCATCGCCGTGGATCAACTGCATCGGCGCGACCTTGGTGCGCACGCCGGTCACGCCTTTGGCCTGTTTCGGGCACAGGTTGAAGGAGAAACGCAGGCAGTGCTTGGTGATCATCACCGGCACTTCGCCTGGCTCTTCGTGAGCTTCGTACGCCGCGTCGATCAGCTTGACGCCGTGACGGTGGTAGAAGTCGCGGGCCTTCTGGTTGTAGACGTTGGCGAGGAAGGTCAGGTGCGAATCCGGGTACACCGGCGGCGGCGTGGTTTCGGCCTTGCGGCTGCCACGCGGATGCGCGGCGACACGTGCCGCAGTCAGCGCTTCGATGACTTCGCGGCGCAGAGACTTGAGCTGCGAGTTGGGAATGAAGAACGCTTGCGGCGCATCCAGCTTGATGTCGGTGGCGTGATACTGCGTGGTGCCGAGCTGACCAAGCAGGTCGCGCAATTGCTCCAGCGCTTGCTCAGGCTTGTTGGCGACACCAAACGGCCCGTTGAGGGTGACGCTGGCGCTGATGCCTTCTTCGCTGGTCGCGGTCACTTCCAGCTGTTCTTCGCGCAGACGAGCGAACCAGCTCAGGGCCACACGACGTTCCGAAGAAGTTTTCTGCAACGCCTGTTGCCAGTTGTGATCAAGGTTGCGATTGAGCGGGTGGCTCGGACGCAGCTTGAACAGGCCCTCGGGCATTTCGTTCGGCTCGACGCGGTAGCGGTAGCGCTTCTCGCCGTCTTCTTCGAACTCGCCTTTGGCCTCGGCGATGTTGGCGCGGAAACCGACCACTTCGCGTTTGACCAGTACGTTCAGACCGTCACCGTTGGACAGCGGCTCATGGGTGACGACCTGCATGTCACGCTTGCCGACTTTTTCCACCGTACCGACCGGCAGGCCGGTGAAGGTTGGCGAATCGAAGGCGCCGATGTCGATCTTGCGATCGGTGACGAAATAATCGGTGCTGCCACGGTGGAAGGTCTTTTCCGGATCGGGCAGGAAGAAATGCACGGTACGGCCGCTGGAAGCGCGGGCCAGGTCCGGGCGGTCTTCAAGCACGTCGTCGAGGCGCTGGCGGTAATAGGCGGTGATGTTCTTCACATAGCCCATGTCCTTGTAGCGACCTTCGATCTTGAACGAACGCACGCCGGCCTCGACCAGAGCGCGGATGTTGGCGCTCTGGTTATTGTCTTTCATCGACAGCAGGTGTTTTTCGTAGGCGATCACGCCACCCTTTTCATCCTTGAGGGTGTAGGGCAAGCGGCAGGCCTGGGAGCAGTCGCCACGGTTGGCGCTGCGGCCGGTTTGCGCATGAGAGATGTTGCACTGGCCGGAGAAGGCCACGCACAGCGCGCCGTGGATGAAGAACTCGATGGCGGCATCGGTTTCATCGGCAATGGCGCGGATTTCTTTCAGGTTCAGCTCACGGGCCAACACCAACTGAGAGAAACCGGCCTGATCGAGGAACTTCGCTCGCTCGAGGGTGCGGATGTCGGTCTGGGTCGAGGCGTGCAGCTCGATCGGCGGAATGTCCAGCTCCATCACGCCCAGATCCTGGACGATCAGCGCATCGACGCCAGCGTCATACAACTGATGGATCAGCTTGCGCGCCGGCTCCAGTTCGTTGTCGTGCAGGATGGTATTGATGGTGGTGAAAATACGCGCGTGGTAACGGCGGGCGAACTCGACCAGTTCGGCGATTTCGCTGACTTCGTTGCAGGCGTTGTGGCGTGCGCCGAAGCTCGGGCCGCCGATGTACACGGCGTCAGCGCCATGCAGGATGGCCTCGCGGGCAATGGCGACATCGCGGGCAGGGCTGAGCAATTCCAGGTGATGCTTGGGCAAGGACATAGTTTTTTTAGTCAGGCGGTCACGGGCAAGGGGCGCATTGTACCTGTGAAACACCAAGGCGGCACCAGCGTGCCGATATCAGGTACGAAGGACCTAGCACAATACGAGGCAATGCATAACTGTAAAGTCTGTCAGTTGTCCGCCCGCGTCCAAAGCGTGAACATCAGGTGGGAGCGGGAAAGTCGCTCTGGCCTATATCACGCAAGACATTGGAGATTAATATCATGAAAGGTAATAACGCCTTCGCGACGATTGGTATCTCGGATTTCGCGTCGTTTAAATCTCGTCCTCGGAAGACGGCCGAGGTGTATTACAAAGCGGTCGTTTCACCCAATCATCCGGGCATTGGCAAGCCAATATTCTCCGCTACTCGGCATCTTTATTTCGGCACAAAGGAAACGTTCAGCGTTATTGGCCAATATTTTACGGACGAGGTGGGTGAGATCATTTCATTTGTGATAGATCGCTCCCTTACCGACGGTACGCATGAAGTTGGCGGGTTCGGAAGTCCCGTGGCGGGAGTGATTACTATGTCGCATGAAATTTTATATGCGAAAACAGGAACGATAGAGTTTGCGCGCAAACACGAAGAAGGTACCGATTCGATTACGGCAACATTCAATTTTGAAGTCGAGCACCGCGGGCAAACATACCGGGTATCAGAAGGTAAACTGTTTGTTGTAGCTAGCGGTCCACTTTGAGTTTTGTGAATAGACCGTTGACGCCAATTCGCTCAACGGGCGAGCCAGCGCTTGCCAAACGGCCCCATCCTGGTGGCTGCTGTGTTTGGCGCGCGCCCTTGAGTATTTCACTGCGTATGTCACACCTCTGAATCGTGGAGGCAGCCTACGCAGTATTTCCGTAAATCAGCCTTTCGCCGCCATCGCCGTCACTTCCACGCGCATCCCCTCAACCGCCAGCGAGGCCACGCCTACCGCCGCCCGCACCGGCCAAGGCTTGGCGAAATAGCGTTTGTACACTTCATTGAAAGCCCCGCGATCGCCCATGTCGGTCAGGTAAATGGTCAGGTGCAGCACCCGGTCCATCGAACTGCCGGCACGTTCCAGTGCGACTTTCAGTGCTTGCAGGGTGCACTCGCTTTGCTCGGTGATGCTGCCGAGTTCCAGGCTGCCATCGGCGCGGGTTGGAATCTGCGTGGAAACCATGATGCCGCCGAAGGTGGCAACGTCGGAAGAAATCGAATCAGTGTCGGGATCCGGCGTGAAGATGATGTCTTGATTGGCCATGGGCATCTCTTGTTCGAGTGAATGAAGATTGCGGCAGTTTACAGATTCCCTCCGGCCATGGCCCGCGCGTGTTCAGACTGGCCGCGTTGCTGCTTCCGCGGCAATGGCGGCAAGCACACTGGGTCGCGCGCCGATACGTTGCGTGTACGACGCCAGAGCTGGCCATTCGCTGATGTCGATGCTGAACGTCGGTAGCCAGTTCAGGACCGTGAACAGGTAGGCATCGGCAACGCCGAAGCCGCCCATCAGATAGTCCCGATCCGTCAGGGTGCCCTCAAGGTAATCCAGCCGTTTGAACAGTTTTTGCCGAAAAATCGCTTTGACCGGTTCGGGGATTTCCACGCTGAACAATGGCGCGCTGGCGGCATGAATCTCAGAGCTGATGAAGTTCAGGTGTTCCTGCAAACGTGCGCGCTGCCACGTACCTGCGGCAGGTGCCAAGTCGCTCCCGGGGACTTGATCGGCGAGAAACTGCAGGATCGCCGGGCCTTCAGTGAGCACTTCGCCGTTATCCAGTTGCAGCGCGGCCACGTAGCCTTTCGGATTGATCTCGCGGAAGTCACGGCCGTCAGCCGTGCGCTTGGTCTGGTTGTTGACGCGGATCATTTCGAACGGCAAGCCGAGTTCGCGCAGGACGATATGCGGGGCGAGCGAACAGGTCTTCGGTGCAAAGTAAAGTTTCATGGCATATCCCTTGAAGGTGGAGGCGCCACGATCCACTGCGGGCAAAACTTCCGCAAAGGTCATTTGCAGTGCTAGCGTATGACAAATTCTCATGCGCTCCTTAGCCTTATGACTGCCAGACTTCCCTCCCTCAACGGCCTGCGCGCGTTCGAAGCGGCGGCTCGGCATATGAGCTTTACCACCGCTGCGACCGAGTTGAACGTCACGCAGACAGCAATCAGTCACCAGATCAGGCGCCTCGAAGCCGAGTTGGGCGTGGCATTGTTCCTGCGCCTCAAGGATGGCCTGGCGCTTAGCGAAGACGGGCAGGCCTACCTGCCGGGGGTGCGTTCTGCATTTCAAGCGTTGCGCCATTCGACGCAACAATTACTCGAGTCGCGCGGGTCCAGCGTATTGACCATCAGCACGCTGGTCTCGGTTGCTTCGAAATGGCTTTTGCCGCGTCTTCCGGCATTTCAGCAGGCGTTCCCGGACATCGATGTGCGCATCAGTGCGACCACCGATCTGGTGGATTTTCGCCGAGGAGGCATCGACGCGGCGATTCGCTACGGGCGGGGCGACTGGAAAGGCTTGCGCGCGGACTTTCTCATGGCCGACGAGGTATTTCCCGTGTGCAATCCAGCAGTGGCGACGACATTGCACACTCCGGAAAATCTGGCCAGTCACACCCTTGTACAAGTTAGCGGCCTCACCGCCAGCGACTGGCAGGCCTGGCTCAGCGCCGCCGACCAGCCTGCGCAGTTGGCCGACGGCGGGAAGCTGACCTTCGATCTGGCGATGATGGCGGTGCAGGCGGCAATTGACGGGCAGGGCGTGTGCATCGGTCGTTCGACTTATGTAAACGACGATCTGCGTGCGGGCCGATTGGTCGCACCGTTCGACCTGCGCCTGCAGGATGATCTCGGTTTCTATCTGGTTACACCCCATGAAACCGCTGAATCGCCAAAGATCAGCGCTTTCAGAGAATGGCTTGTGGCGGTGGCCAGCAACACGTTTGTATAAGCATGTATCAACCCTCAGCGCATACACACGGCAACACCAAACTGCGCCTTCGAGACACATCCGCCCTACATGCCGAGCCCAAAGTAGCCCTCACACCAACACTACGCTCAAGAGGGCATCACCATGTACCGTCAAATGTTTCTGGCTTCTGCCGTTGTCTTCGCCTCCCTGACCGGCTTCGCCCATGCGGCGGATGCACCGGCAACGAGCTGGCAGAAAGGTCTGAGCCGCACCGATCTGGTTCGTCAGGATCTCGGCGCTGACAATCGCGAAGTGATTCAGGCGCGTATCGATTTCGACGCTGGCGTCACCTCGCCTCGGCATGCTCATCCCGGCGTGGAAGTCGCCTATGTCATCAGCGGCACGTTCGAGTATCAGCTCGAAGGGCGGGCGCCGGTGATACTCAAGGCCGGCGATTCGTTGTTCATTCCGGCGGGCGTCGCGCATGTGGCCAAAAACGTTGGCAACGAGAAAGGCGTCGAACTGGCCACTTACGTCGTCCCGAAAGGCGAGCCCCTGCTGATCCTCAAGCCATGAGGCGCCAGTCCGCTATTTCGAGCGCGGCTTGCTCATCGCGCGCTTGATGCGCATCCAGTCCTGATAGGCCGCCGTTCGTTTGGCGTCGGCCATAGCCTTGGCTTCGCTGAAACGGGCCCAGGCTTCAGGATTGTCCGTGTCGTTCTCGATGATTCTGTAAGCCGCTTCTTCGAGCAGATCGGCCTCGCGGAACATCGAGGCATTCTCCGCCATCTCGTCATCCCACGAGCGGCCGAAACCGAATTTCAATGTGCGTTCTGTCATTTCACGTGATCCTCCTCCCAGACCAGAGGTACTGATTCTCGCCATTGCACCTCGGTCACGCCAAAGCGTTCCGCCATCGGCTTGGAAAAACGTTTCAACGGAGGTCGGCCGGGGCGGGGGATGGGCGCGATACCCGCGTCACAACTTGCCCATTGCCACGCTTCGGCATTGTTCATGGTTTTTGTGCGAATGACGAATGACCTGGGCTTCCCGTGAAGCAGGTAATCAATCACGTACAAATCCTCTCCGCTCATACATTTCCTCCGGCTGTTAAGAAGAGGGATATCTGGCGAAATGAATAATTCAGAGAAATTGAAACGGGCGTGATGACCGGCTGGTTGGGCGCTTTGCAGGCCTGTACGGCAGATCGATTCTGTACAAGTTCGTCTGGAATTTATGGCTGAATTGACGGCTGTTAAGACAGGAACGCGCCCGCTACGACGCGTTATCAAGTGGGACGATTCAGGAGTAGATGCAGGAGCAGACAAAGTCCGCGTGAACCTCGGTGTTTTCAATCGCCGTGATAAGGCCTGAATGCATGGCTTCTTCAGGATTGATGATGCGCGGCGCTGCTGTCAGATATTTCTCTGTCTCCAGCGCATTTTTTCCGTTGCTCGTACGCTCGGCGACAATCTGGGCGTAGAGGTGCAAGTCGTAATCCAGGCTCATGGCGTATTCCGACATGCGCGAGTGATCGACCGAACCTTGCAGGTGCCAATGAAATGGGTGAAACAGAAACTTGCTGTGGGTACAGGCGGTGCGGCGCTGGCCGGCCAGAAAGACAATGTTGCCCATCGATTCAACCGTTCCCAAATTGTGGGTGTGTACCGGAATAGGCAGGGCCAACAGGAAGTTGTACATCGTGAAACCGTAACTGCATTCGCCGCCCATGGTGGCGATGTTGACGATCAGTCGCGGTGCATCTTCCTTTACGGCGAGCGAGGCTTTATCGATCAATTGGCCGCACGTCGAGGCATTGATCGGGCCGGTGAAGTTGATGACATGAACAGGCATGGCGATTCCCTCGGCTGGTCAGGACTCCTAAGCAATAGCTGTAATTTCGCTTGAATGAAAGTGGGCAGGGGAGCCGCGCTCCCCTGCACCCGACGCATCAACTGTTGCGCCCGCCACCATGGCTGTTTTGACCACCTTTCTGTCCAGCTTCAGAGGCTTTTTCCCGATCGTTGGCAAAGTTGCCGCCGCTGCTCTGGCCGCCCTTGCTGCCAGCTTCAGAGGCTTTTTCCCGATCGTTGGCAAAATTGCCACCGCTGTTCTGGCCACCTTTGCTCCCGGCTTCGGAGGCGCGCTCAGGATCATTCTTGAAGTTGCCGCCACTGTTCTGGCCGCCTTTACTGCCGATTTCCTGATAGAACTCTTTATCGTGCGAAGCCGAAGTGGCATCACCACCTTTCTTGCCTGCTTCGTTAACCGACATGCTGCCTTGTTGTTTATCTTGTGCCATTTCAAACTTCCTCATTTTCTCTATATAGGCACTCGGCGAATCAAGGATGCACAAACTACGTGCCGTCGTTGTTCGCGAATGCTCATAAAGTTTACTGATGTCGTTTGCTTTGGTTGGTCTGGCTTGTCTTGTGACTACAAGTTAGACCTTTGTGCTAAGAGGAGCGCTCATAAGTCGGCGTTGTATCCGGTGTCCGGTAGTTTTCCGAATTTACTGCAAGTTCCCGGCGTTCATAACATTCCTGCTGAACACTTTCCCGGTGCCTTGGACTGATTTGCTGTCGTTCGACACAAGGTGACACCGACGGACTGTCCGACCTGGTCACGTGCGAACTGCGCGCTGCTTCGGGATACACTTCCGCTCCCTTGTTTCGTTGCACTTCGCCTCGTGCAAAAGCCGGTACCGTTCTCATGATTACGCTCCATCAGCTGATTTCAAAGGGCAGCGAGGCTGCCCTTGTACCGCTTGCTCAGGACTTGCGACCGCCGCCGTGGCTGTTCTGCCCGCCTTTGCGGCCAGCCTCGGATGCTTTTTCACGATCATTGGCAAAGTTGCCGCCCGACGACTGACCGCCTTTCTTGCCGGCTTCAGATGCCTTTTCACGATCGTTTGCGAAGTTACCTGGATTTTTATTTCCTGTGGTCATGATAGCTCTCCGATATCAATTAACGTTTCGCTAGTTATGTCCGTTGTCGCACCGGACATCTACTCCGATTACGAGCCGGCGAAAAATGTTTTGAAAATCTTTCCTCAGGCCGATGAACGGTAAGTTTGTGATGAAACTTATACAGCTTGCTGTTTTCTGCGCCGCTTCGTATAACTTTTCGAGTTGCTGGTTGATGTGCAAAAGAGATTGGATTTGTTACCGCTTCGCTTCGGAATTCTGACCATTTGTCGGTGCGAAGTTGAACTGTGATCGGCTGAAACTAGAGTCTGTTAAGTGTATGTATTAACTAGTCTGAGGACATTGAGATGACCAATCATCACAAGGATCAACCGTTCGCTGAAGACCCACAGAAAATCAAGGAAGCCGGCAAGAAAGGCGAGAGTCCAGTCAACGTGAAAGTTGATCGGGCCGAGAAGGCACGCGTCGGCGGGCAGCACAGCCATGGAGGCGGCCGTACCGGCAAGGGCGACTGAGTCGGTCGGAAAAGTACCAATCGGCGTCCTCTCTGCGCCGATGCAGAGAGGACTGCTACGCTGAGGCCTATCTGAACCGTGGCAACGGCCGGTCGATCGGTTTGAGCGTCGAGAGCGTATCGCGAATCAGCGGCGCATCTTTTTCGATGTCGTGCAGCCGGTCGCGAATGCGCAACGCTGTCGGATGCCCGCCCTGATGATCAACCCAGTCGGCAATTTCTTTACAGGCGGCTGCGAGGCGCGCCTGGCGGGCGTCGAGCAGGGTGAGGAGGGTGGTGATGGACTCTTTTTCGGACATGAAACACCTCCGTTCGCTGAAACGGCTGAGTTGCAACAAAAAGTCCGCGTGGCGCGAACCTTCAAATCAACTATAGAAGACCTGTGTGATCGTGCAAAAAATACCCAGTTCAACTCGTCGGCAAACCTTTGTAGGAGCGAGCGTTACGCTGGAGATCAAGACGCCTCGCTTACCTCACACATCCGCTCGAGAAACATCGCCAAGGCTACTTCCTCGGCGCGCAGGCCTTTGCGCACGCGCGGACGGGGCAGTTCGGCGAGGGCGCCGAGCATGAAATGTTCGACCACTGCGGGGTGGATGTAGCACTTGCGGCACACCGCCGGCGTGTTGCCCAGCTGTTTGGCGACGTTCTTCACCGCTTCTACCACATGGCGCTTGGCTTCGGTTTCCGACTCATGCTGCAACTCGCGCAGCACCGACAACGCCAGGGCGCTGCCCGCCCAGGTGCGATAGTCCTTGGCGGTGAACGCCGCGCCGGTGAGCTTTTGCAGATAGGCATTGACGTCGGAGGAGGTGACGGTGTGCCGTTCGCCATTTTCATCAAGATACTGAAACAGGTTTTGCCCGGGAATTTCCAGGCAGCGCTTGATGATTCGCGCCAAGCGACGGTCCTTGACGGTGATCTGGTGCTCAATGCCGCTCTTGCCACGGAACTGGAACAGGATCGCGCTGCCGTTGACCTCGACGTGGCGGCTACGCAACGTGGTCAGGCCATAGGAGCGGTTGTCCCGCGCATATTGAGTATTGCCGACGCGGATCAGCGTGGCGTCGAGCAAGGTAATCACCGTGGCCATGACCTTGTCGCGGCTGAAGCCCGGCTCATCGAGCAGCGCCTCGAGCTTGCGCCGCAGTTTGGGCAGGGCCATGCCGAAGTCGCGCAGGCGCGAGTATTTGTCGGCGTCGCGCACTTCGCGCCAGCGCGCGTGGTAACGGTATTGCTTGCGCCCGCGCGCATCGCGGCCGGTGGCTTGCAGATGGCCGCACGGATCAGCGCAGATCCACACATCGGTGTAGGCCGGTGGTACCGCGAGGGCATTGATGCGTTTGATTTCGTCCGGGTCGGTGATGCGCTGGCCCGACGGTTCGAAATAGACGAACTTGCCGCGCAGTTTTTTCCGGGTGATACCAGGCTGAGTGTCATCGACGTAATGCAGATCGGCGGGCAGAGCATCTGTCAGCACGGTATCGGGCATGGCGGTTTCCTTCGGTCATACGGCAGTCTGTAACTGATTGACCGCAGGCGCTGGCCGTCGTGCCGAATGATTTACGCGAGCACCGCCACCGCCTTGATCTGCGCCCACAGCCGCTGGCCCGGATGCACGCTCAGTTGATCACGCGAGAAGCGGGTGATCCGCGCCAGCAGCGGCGTGCCCCCGGCATCAAGGCGGATCAGCACGTGGGCACTGTTGTCAGCGGCCTGTTCGCTGACGACCGTAACGGGCAGACGATTGAGAATGCTGCTGGCTGCATCGTTGTTCAGCGCCAGACTGATGTCGCGCGCGTGCACTTTGCAGCGCAGGGCCTGGCCCACGGCCATCGGCGCATGGGTGACGCGAATGTTCATTTCAGTGGCCGGCAGTTGCAGGCTGAGCAATTGATAGGTGGCGTCGTAGGCGCTGACCTGGCCTTCGATGATTACCCCGGCGTCATCGCCCATTGCCAAGGGCAGATCCAGGCGTGCGAGGGTCTCGCCGATCGGGCCGCTGGCGAGGGCTTTGCCATCACGGAGCAATACCAAATGATCGGCCAGACGCGCGACTTCATCCTGCGCATGACTGACGTACAGCAGCGGAATATCCAGTTCGTCTTGCAGGCGTTGCAGGTATGGGAGGATTTCGCTTTTGCGCCGGCTGTCGAGAGCCGCCAGCGGTTCGTCCATCAGCAACAGTTTCGGGCTGGTCAGCAGGGCGCGGGCGATGCCGACGCGCTGTCGTTCGCCGCCGGACAGATGCTGTGGATGACGCTCGAGCAAATGGCTGATACCGAGCAGTTCTGTGGCCTGGTTCATATCGACCCGGCGTTGCGACCTGGCGATGCGTTTGAGACCAAACTCCAGATTGGCCAGCACCGAAAGATGCGGGAACAGGCTGGCTTCCTGAAACACATAGCCAAGCGCACGCTTGTGCGGCGGGACGAAAATGCCCTTGGCACTGTCCTGCCAGATCTCGTCGTTGATCTGCACAAAACCCTGCTCGGCGCGCTCCAGTCCGGCGATGCAGCGCAGGCAAGTGGTTTTGCCCGAGCCGGAATCGCCAAACAGCGCGGTGACGCCGCGGCCCGGCACTTGCAGATCGATATCCAGTTCGAACCCCGGATAAGTGCGTTTCAGGCGTACATCAATCATCGATCAGCTCCAGCCTGCGCGGGTCTTGCGGCTGGAGTACAGCGCCAGCAACACCAGAAACGAAAACACCAGCATCGCCGCGGACAGCCAGTGCGCCTGGGCATATTCCAGGGCTTCGACATGGTCGTAAATCTGCACCGAGACCACGCGGGTCTTGTCGGGAATGTTGCCGCCGATCATCAGCACCACGCCGAATTCACCCACGGTGTGGGCGAAGCCGAGGATCGCTGCGGTGATGAAGCCGGGGCGCGCCAGCGGCAGGATCACGCTGAAGAACGTGTCCCAGGGATTGGCGCGCAAGGTCGCCGCGATTTCGAGCGGGCGGGTGCCAATCGCCGAGAAAGCGTTTTGCAGCGGTTGCACCACGAACGGCATGGAGTAGATCACCGAACCGATGACCAGCCCGGTGAAACTGAACGTCAACGTGCCCAGCCCCAGCCATTGAGTGAACTGACCGAGAAAACCGTGCGGTCCCAGCGCTAGTAGCAGGTAAAAACCGATCACCGTCGGCGGCAGCACCAGCGGCAGCGCAACGATGGCGCCGATCGGCCCGCGCAACCACGACGAGGTGCGCGATAGCCACAGCGCGATCGGCGTGCCGATCACCAGCAGGATCGCAGTGGTCAGTGACGCCAGTTTCAGGGTCAGCCAGATCGCGGCGAAGTCGGCACTGGTCAGCGACATTTACAGTTCATATCCGAAGGATTTGATCACCGCAGCGGCTTTCGGCCCCTTGAGGTAATCGATCAAGGCCTTGGCAGCGGCGCTGTCCCGGCCCTTGTTCAAGATCACCGCGTCCTGTTTGATCGGATCATGCAGGGTGGCCGGGACAATCCACGCCGAACCGCTGCTGACTTTGCCGTCCTTGTAGATTTGCGACAGGGCGACGAAGCCCAGTTCGGCGTTGCCGGTGGAGACAAACTGGTAGGCCTGCGTGATGTTCTGGCCTTCGACGATTTTGCTTTTCGTGGCTTCGCTCAACTGGAGTTTTTCCAGCACCTGGGTGGCGGAGAGACCGTATGGCGCAGCTTTTGGATTGGCGATCGCAACGTGTTGGTATTGGTTGGTTTTCAACACTTCGCCCTGCGCATCTACGTAGCCTTCTTTCGCTGACCACAGCGCTAGCGTGCCGATGGCGTAGGTGAAGCGCGAACCTTTGACGGTTTCGCCTTCCTGCTCAAGCTTTGCCGGGGTCGCGTCGTCAGCAGCGAGAAACACTTGGAACGGTGCGCCATTCTTGATCTGGGTGTAGAACTGGCCGGTGGCGCCGTAAGCGGCGACCAATTTGTGGCCGGTGTCTTTTTCGAAGTCGGCAGCGATGGCCTGGATTGGCGCGGTGAAATTGGCGGCGACCGCCACTTGCACTTCATCAGCCTGCGCGGCGCCGATGCTGAACATTGCGAGGAGTGAAGCGAAGCAGGCAGGGGCGAGGCGTGTGGCAGCAAGTGTCATGTAAAGGCTCCGTGATCGGCGGTAAATGCTTTGCTTTGGATAACGCCGATACACGGGCGCAATCGCTGTATACGGAAATATATAGCGATACGCCGCCTAGTGGCGAGGGAATAAATCCGCTCGCCGCATAAATTCAGTGGCGGTTGAGTTTGGCCAGTGCTCCCTCGGCCAGTTGCCGGGTCAGCTCAGCGCTGCCGATATCCTTGCCCAGCGTCAACGCCTGACCGGCCCAGAGGTTGGCGAAGTCGGCGTCATCCTTGGCCCGCAGCGGCATCAGCGCACCGCCAGCCAAGGGGAAGGCCGGCGCCTGCGCTGACATCGGGCCGAGTTCACGCATCGCCCGATTGACAATGCCTCGTGCCGGACGTCCGGTAAAAATGTTGGTGATGGCGGTCTGGCTTTCCTTGGCGATGCGCAGGGCCTTGTGGTGTGAGGCGCTGACTTTGGCTTCCGGCGTGAACAGGTACGCCGTGCCGACTTGCACCGCCGAGGCGCCGAGCATCAACGCCGCTGCAACACCCCGCGCATCGCTGATCGCGCCCGCCGCGATCACCGGCACTTTCACCGCGTCGACCACCTGCGGCACCAGGGCGAAGGTGCCGACCTGGGTGCTCAGATCATCGCTGAGAAACATCCCGCGATGGCCACCGGCCTCATAACCCATGGCGATGATCGCATCGCAGCCGTGTTGCTCCAGCCAGATCGCTTCTTCGACTGTGGTGGCAGACGAAAGGATTTTCGCCCCGGTTGCCTTGACCCGATCAAGCAGATTTTTCTCCGGCAGCCCGAAATGAAAACTCACCACTTCGGGACGGAATTCTTCGAGCACGGCACACGCGGCCTCGTCGAACGGAGCACGGTTGGAAACCGGCGTCGGCGCGTCGAAATCGGCACCCAGTTCGCGGAAGTAAGGTTCGAGCAGATTTTTCCAGTCACGGGCCCGCTGTTCATCAGGCGCCGGTGGCTGGTGGCAGAAGAAATTGACGTTGAACGGCTTGGTGGTGTGCTGGCGAATCGTCTTCAGTTCTTCGCGCAGTTGCTCGCTGCTCAGCATCGCTGCCGGCATTGAACCGAGGCCGCCAGCATTGCACACGGCAATCACCATCGAAGAGTTGGTCGCCCCGGCCATCGGGCCCTGGATGATCGGCAGTTCGATCCCGAGAAGATCAAGGATGCGGGTGTCTAGCCACTGGCTCATAAAGCAATTCTCCGAACGATGAAACGGGCAGGGACGGCACGCGGTTTTTAACAGCAAAACCGGATGCGGGGCCAGTCTGAAATTCTGAACATTACGTGCAGTTTTTCAGCGTCGGTGCAATCCGCCGCCACCGCCAAACGAACGGTTCATCATTTGTGAAGAATGGTTGAAGTTGTGCGTGCGCTGATTGCCGAGACTGCGTGCGGCGGATTCGCGGTTGAGATTCTGCAATTGCGCATTGTTGTTCGCGGGTCTGGTCCGGTTGGCACCGCTGCCGGCCACGGACTGCCAGCCGTTGTCGGTTTTCTTGTAAACGTTGCCGTCGCGCCCGGCATAAACGTTGTCGCCGACCCGCGCAGCGCCGCCGTCGCGGCCATGAATGCCACCGTATTGCGTGGTGTTGCCGGTATTGGGGTTGTAAACGGCGCCGCGATTGGCACTGACGTGAGTGCCGCTGCGGACGTTGCCAGCGCTAACCCGTTCTCCGGCGATGGCGCCGCCGTTCGGGCCGACTGCCACGCCGCTGCGCCCGGCAGCGTAGTTGCCGGTGTAGGCGTTGTGCACCGCGCCACGTTGCCCGGCGGCGGCAATGCCGGTACGCGAGTTGTACGAGGCGCCAACCTGGCCGGCCCAGCGATTGCCGGTCCAGGCGTTGTAACCGGCGCCATAACGGCTGACCGTCGCGCGATCACCCCACTGATGATAAAGATTGCCGGTGGTTCCGGCCCAGCCACCCGGACCCCAGGCCACCGCGCCGCCGCGATAACCGTAGGCTGCGCCACCCCAGGCCAGCGGCGCCGGGTACAGACGCGGACCCCACGCATAGCCCCAGCCGTAATTTCCCCACCACGGATAGGCGCCCCAGCCCCAGCCCATGGCGACGGTGTTGCCGCCCCAGCTCCAGCCGAATCCGAAGCCGAAGGTCCAGCCAGTCCACGGCGTGTAACGAATCGCGACGCCGAAACCATAGGTCACCGGCGGCCCGTACCAGACGCTACCGACCCACGGCGTATACGGATAACCGGTGCCGTACACCACAACGCCAGTCGCCGGATCCAGCGTCGAGCCTTGATAGCCCGGCGTGTAGCCGACCACCACGGTATCGCCGCTGGATTCGTAAACCTTCACGTACGTGAGGTAGTGCATCGGCGAGCTGGGCGGAATCGAATAAATCACCGCTGGCACTGAAGTTGCCGCGCTCCACGGCCCGTTCAGCGAGGTGGCGCTGAACCAGATGCCGTTCTCCACCGCCCACCAACTGTCGTTGCCGACTCGAATAATCGGTGTAGCGCTGTTGATCACGTATTGCAGCGGCGTATTGCTGATCGCTTTGAGCTGCGGCTCACCGTCAAATTGCGGTGTCGTCATCTTCACCGCGCTCTTGTTGATCGCCGACGTCTGCGGGATGGTCGCCGCAATGGCCGCCTCCTGCGCCTGTGGCGTGCCGGCTACCGAGGCCTTGACGTTCTCTTTGGCGCTGTCGTCAGGAATATTGGCAAAGTCGGCCGGCAGTTTGTCTGCCGGGACAAAGGTCCATGGCCCGCTCATGTCGCTGGCGCGGAACCAGCGCCCGGAGATCAGCACGTAACTGTTCTGGTCGCCGATTTCCTTGAAAATGTGCCCGGTGGTGTTGCTCACGTACAACAGGCTGGTGCCCTGAATCGGTTGCCATTGCGCGGCGCCGTCGGTCACCAACAGTTCCGTTGGCGTGGTGGCGAGGAAGATTTTCGGCTGCGGCGGCTTGGCCAGGCTGGGAATCTTGTCCTTCGGATCGCTTTGCCCGGTGAGCAGGTCCACCTGGCGGCTCTTGATCGCCGCCTGTTTGGCTTTTTCCAGACTGGCCGGCGATGCGGCGAGGCGCGTGTAATCGCCGGCCAATTGATCGGCAACCATCCAGCCGTCGAATACGTGCAGGTAATGTCTGCCTTGGGCATCCTTGAGCAGCAGTGGGCGCGTGTTGATCACCCGTTGCAGCTCCGTTCCTTCAACCGGCCGATAAGCCGCCTCGCCGTCGATGTATACGAGAATTGCCGGGCTGTCCGAGCTGATAATGGTCGGCGGCGTGTTTTCCAGCGGTGCACCGTCGGCTTTCTGTTCGGCGTTGAGCACGCCAACCGCCGCTTCCAGTTGATCGAGGGAGATGGTTTTCTTGCGGCTCTCGGCATCTTTTTTCAGGATGGCGAGCCACGTGTCGGCCTGTTTCGCGTCGGCGGGGAAATCCGCCTTGATGATCTGGTACTGATCGAGCGCGACCCAGCGAGTGGCCTTGTCGACGAGGGTGTGAGCGCTGAACTGGACGATGCCGTAGGTGGACTTGCCATCGGCAGCCGTGGCTTCGACCGCCGCGCGGGCACTGAGCGTATAGCCGTCCCAGCTGTCGAGCTGCGGCTGATACACCGTCAGCTTGCTCTTGGCGCTGCTGATCACCTGCGGCCATGTCGGCTCGCTTGGCGCCGCGTTCGGCTTTGCCGCCGGTGCGGCTGCCCAGGCATTGCCAAGTGTCAGCAGACATAACATCAGCAGCGAGGGTAAAGCGCTCAGGAAAGGCATCGTCAGCTCCATCGACACACCGGTTTGCAAGGCGCAACCGGGAAAACACAACCGTCGAAAAAGCATAGCCGCCTGCCGGGGATTTACCCGGCTGATCGAGCCGTTAGCGCAAAGTCGAGTGTGGCAATGTGTTGCGATGTGCTATTTCAAGGCATGCTTGTTTCAAATCATTTTCGAGAGGCCGTCATGTTCAATGCCATTCTGATCGACAAAGACGACAGCGGTTATCGCGCCAATCTGCAGCAAATCGATGAGCAGCAACTGCCCGAAGGCAACGTCAGCGTGAACGTGGCTTACAGCACCCTGAATTTCAAGGACGGCCTGGCGATTACCGGCAGCAGTCCGGTGGTACGCAAGTTTCCCATGGTGCCGGGGATCGATCTGGCGGGGACTGTCGAGTCCAGTTCCCATGCGGATTTCAAGGCGGGCGATCGGGTGCTGCTCAACGGTTGGGGCGTCGGTGAAAGCCACTGGGGCGGACTGGCGCAAAAGGCCCGGCTCAACGGTGACTGGCTGATTCCACTGCCCGAAGCTTTCACCCCGGCGCAAGCCATGGCCATCGGCACCGCCGGCTACACGGCGATGCTGTGCATTCTGGCGCTGGAGCGCCATGGCGTGACGCCGGATCACGGTGAAGTGTTGGTCACCGGCGCCAACGGCGGGGTCGGCAGCTTTGCCATTGCCTTGCTCAGCAAGTTGGGATACCGCGTGGTGGCATCCACCGGCCGCGTGTCCGAGCATGAATATCTGGAGCAATTGGGCGCTGCCGAAATCATCGATCGCGCCACCTTGTCCGAACCGGGCAAGCCATTGGCGAAGGAGCGTTGGGCGGCGGTGGTCGATTCGGTCGGCAGCCATACATTGGCCAACGCTTGCGCCAGCACGCGTTCGGAAGGCGTGGTTGCGGCATGCGGGTTGGCGCAAGGCATGGATTTCCCGGCCTCGGTAGCGCCGTTCATTCTGCGCGGCGTGACGCTGGCTGGAATCAACAGCGTGACCCAGCCCAAAGCACGCCGTATCGAGGCCTGGGACCGGCTGGCCAAGGATCTGGATATCTCATTGCTGCAATTGATCAGTCACGAAATCAGTTTGAGCGAAGCCCTTGAGGCTGCGCCCAAACTGCTCGCCGGGAAACTGCGGGGCAGGGTGGTGGTCGACGTCAATCGTTGAGTTCGCGCTCAAGCAGTTGGCGTTTGCGCTCGACGCCCCAGCGGTAGCCGGAAAGGTTGCCATCGCTGCGTACCACGCGGTGGCAGGGAATCGCCACCGCCAGGCGGTTGGCCCCGCAAGCCTGGGCCACCGCACGCATCGAAGTCGGCGCGCCGATACGTTGCGCGATTTCGGCATAACTGGCGGTGCGGCCTGCGGGAATCTCCCGCAGCGCCTGCCAGACGCGCTCCTGAAACGCGGTGCCGCGTATATCCAGCGGCAAGTTCAGGCCTTTCGCCGGTGCTTCGACAAAGCCGACGACGCTGGCAATCAACTGTTCAAATTCGCGGTCGGCGCCGATCAGGTTGGCCTTGCGAAACTGATCCTGCAGGTTGCAGACCAGTTGATGCGGATCGTCGCCGAGCAGAATCGCGCAGATCCCACGTTCGCTTTGCGCCACCAGAATCGCCCCAAGCGAGCATTGGCCAACGGCAAAGCGAATGTCGTTGTTCTGCCCGGCGGCGCGGTAATCGGTGGGCTTCATGCCCAGCAGTTGATCGGCTGATTCGTAAAAACGGCTGTTGGAGTTAAATCCGGCGTCATACAGCGCGTCGGTCACCGAGCCGCCGTCCGCCAGGCGCGCACGCAGCTTGCGTGAACGATTCGCCATGGCGTAAGCCTTGGGCGTCAGGCCTGTCGCAGCTTTGAATACTCGATGGAAATGAAAAGGGCTGAGGCCGGCGCTCGCCGCGAGGCTGTCGAGCGCGGGCAATGTCTCGCACGCTTCGATTTGCCGGCAGGCCGCTGCGATGATCGCCGCGTGCTGCGCGTCATTCTGGTCCTTGCTGGCGCGTTTGCTTGCCCGGTATCCCGCTGCTTCGGCCATTTCGGCGGTGTCGAAAAACTCGACATTCTGCGGTTTGGGCAGGCGCGCAAGGCTGCTCGGTCGGCAATAAACGCCGGTGGTTTTTACTGCGTAGACAAACTGCCCGTCCGCACGCGGATCGCGCGCAACCACGGCAGCCCAGCGTGGATCGTCTTCAGTTCTGATCGTCTTCGAAAGCGTGTCCATGAGAGGGAATCCGTTGACCTGTTTGAGTCAGGTTAACCAGCATCGTAACCCGCGACACTCCGCGCCTTGCGGTCAAACTTTTACTGATCGCCAGCAACGCGGAAGGTGATGTTGATGCGCCGTTCGCCCAAGAGCGGGTGCTGGCCGGGTTTGATTGGCAGCACGCCGTGATAGCGCAGACGGTCCACGCCGCCCCAGACCACCATGTCGCCATGCAGCAGCGGGATGCGCCGGGTTTTATCGCTGCGTTCGAAACCGCCGAACAGAAACATTGCCGGCAACCCCAGCGACAACGAAACGATGGGCGCGGCATAGCCCTTTTCGTCCTTGTCCTGATGCAGCGACATCTTGGCGCCGGGGACGTATTGGTTGATCAGGCAGGAGTCGGCCTGAAAACCCGGGAAGCCGGCGCGTTTCGCCGCCTCGTGGGCCAAATCGGCAAACACCGCCGGCATCGATGGCCACGGCAAGCCGCTGAGAGGATCGACGCTGGAATAGCGGTAACCGCTGCGATCAGTGATCCAGCCCAACTGCCCGCAGCTGCTGGTGCCAACCGACATGCTGAAACCGCCGGGCGTGACCATGTGGCGTAGCGGGGCGGCGGCAAGAATGGCTTCGAGCTCGGTCAGCAGTTGCTCGACCTGCGGCAAGGCGAATCCGCGCAGCACCCACGATTGTTCGCCGATCTGCTCGGCGCGGGCTTGCTGTACGGGTTCGTTGTCGGCGAACAGGTCAAACGTGGTCGGTTGCATGATTCGGTTACAGCGCTTTGCTGACCTTGATGTCACTGAGTTCTTCGTCAGCGTGCATTTTCTTCAGCGCCGCTTTCGCTTCCTCGTCAGTGCCGGTTTCCAGTTCGGCGAACTCGAAACGCTGTTCACCGTCCAGTTTGTACTTGATCACGTATTTGGTTTTTTGCGCCACGGTCATGTTTCCCTTTCAGAATAGGCTGTGCGTCTCAGCTCAGTTTGGTGCTGGAGCGACGGATGATCTTGATCGAGTGGGTCAGCGTCGGCTTGCGAGTCACGCTGATTGCGCGGCGGTTGACGGTGTCGATGGTGATGTTCCAGAAGCCGGTGCTCGGTGCGGTGATGCGTGCCGGAAACGTGTCGAACGCGCCGCCGTGGTAAGTGTGACGGCCGCCGTTTTTGAAGCTGCGGAAGTTGGCGTCGTTCATCAAACGGATGTTGCACATCTGCGAGCATTGAATGACGACGATGTCGTCTTCGTTGAGGTGCTCGCGCTGGTGAATGAATTTCATGGCGCCTCCAGAAGGGCTTTTTCTACTAAATCAAAACGATAGCTTGTCGATGGGCGCAGTTTATCAGCCCGCACGGGTTATTATCTGGCCGTCGGGCGTTGCTTTGACAAATTTTGAACAGAACTTCGCCATGGCAGGCGGGTTAAATGCACAAGGCCCCGGAGAAAAGCGGCATTTGTGCTGTCGGACGGTCTTTGACGGAGGATTGATATGAAGTGGGGTGTGGTGTGTGTGCCGTTGATTCTGGCGATGGCCGGTTGTGCAAATGTTTCCGAAATCAATGAAACACTGCCAACCATGAGCGTGATCTCCGGCAAAAAGCCCCAGGAGTATGCGCAATGCCTGACCGACAAGCTCGCTGACAGTCGCGGCGCGTTGCAGGTGCAGCCGCAGAAGGACGGAGTACGAGTCATCGTCCCGGGCAAGCTTTCCTCAGGCCCGGCAGCCGTGTTTGATATCGAAGATCGCGCCGGCGGCAGCAGCATCAAGCTGCATGAGCGCATGTCCAACGTGCCGGTTCGCCCTCGCGATGTACAGAAAGCCGCGAACGCCTGTATTTCCGGCTGATAGACTAGCGAACATCAGCACCCGATGCCGTCACAGTCCTGCTGTGGCGGCATTGTCATTTATGGAGTCGCGATGAAGCGAGAGCATGTGCGGGAGCGCCACGCAGAGGGCCTTATCTCTGCCACCCATGTCATCCAGAACCCGGCGAATCCGGGTGAATGGATCGTGTTTTTCAAGAAAAGTGCAGGGCGCAGCTACTTTTTGGTGGATGACAATGACGAAGTCGAGTCCTTCAATCGGCTCGATGATCTGATCGAGGTCGTCCGTGGCCTCGGGATCAAGTTTGCCGAAATCCACATGTAAGGCTTACTTGCAGACGACCACGACGTTGCGCGTCTTGTAATTGCCAACGTCAACGCCGAGGGTTTTGTCATCTTCCTTGGGCGCCGGCGTGCCATCGGTGCCGACGATGCGATAACCGGTGCCAGCGCAGGAGGCATCGGCCTTTTCGTAGCACATGGCCCAGGAGTTGGCTTCGCCGGAACAGTCGATGCTCAGACCCTGTTCGCCATTGTTCAGATAGGTGGGCTGCGAAGTGGCACAGCCGCTCAATACCAATACCGCGAAAAGCGGCTGCAGTTTGTTCAGGTTCATGGTTGCGTGGTCTTCAAGTGGGGGGACTGCATGCTCTGACAGCGCCGCGATGAAAAGGTTATAGCGATTGGCCACTTGTTTGCCAACAAGGCACAAAAAAGCCCTGCGTTCTGGCAGGGCTTGGCGCAAGTGCTGGCAGGATCAGTCTTGATCTTTACCACGGCGCTTGGAAGAAGCAGGTGTATCGGTGAACACCGAGGCTACATCCGTCGCCATCTGCTCGCTGTCGAAAGGCCCGGCGATATGTTCGCCGTTGGTGGTGGTCAGCGTCCACTTGCCGTCTTTCTTGTCGATCACATACCCGTTGATGATTTTTACCGCAGCCATCTGGTCATTCTCGTTCGCTGGTTCAAAGACGCCATGATAGCGGCAAATGCTCGCATTGGGGGCTGATAAGCGTATGGTGATCCTGTTTGCCCGAATCTTGAGCTACGCTGATTCCGCCGCTGAAATACCCGGATGGAACTATCCGCGCGAATATTTCTCTATGTTGGCATCGGTTAGCCAGCGCGGGGCATTGTAAGGCGCACGCCGCCTGATTAGACTGCCTCGAAACTCGTACACACAGCCTTTTCAAGGACTTATATGATCAAGAAATGCTTGTTTCCAGCAGCCGGTTACGGCACTCGCTTCCTCCCAGCGACCAAAGCCATGCCTAAAGAAATGCTGCCGGTGGTAAACAAGCCACTGATCCAGTACGGCGTTGAAGAAGCACTGGACGCGGGCCTGACTGAGATTTCCATCGTCACTGGCCGTGGCAAGCGTGCTCTGGAAGACCACTTCGACATCAGTTACGAGCTGGAAAACCAGATCAAGGGCACCGACAAGGAAAAGTACCTGGTCGGCATCCGCAAGCTGTTGGACGAGTGCTCGTTCTCCTACACCCGTCAGACCGAAATGAAAGGTCTGGGCCACGCGATCCTGACTGGCCGCCCGCTGATCGGTGACGAACCGTTCGCCGTGGTCCTGGCGGACGACCTGTGCGTCAACATCGATGGCGACGGCGTGCTGACCCAGATGGTCAAGCTGTACAAGCAGTTCCGCTGCTCGATCGTCGCTATCCAGGAAGTCGATCCGCAGGAAACCAACAAGTACGGCGTAATCGCTGGCGAAATGATCCGCGATGACATCTACCGCGTACACAGCATGGTCGAGAAGCCTAAGCCGGAAGACGCGCCGTCGAACCTGGCGATCATCGGTCGCTACATCCTGACCCCGGACATCTTCGACCTGATCGAACAGACCGAGCCAGGCAAGGGCGGCGAAATCCAGATCACCGACGCCCTGATGAAGCAGGCCCAGAACGGCTGCGTGATGGCCTACAAGTTCAAGGGCAAGCGTTTCGACTGCGGTGGCGCTGAAGGCTACATCGACGCGACCAACTTCTGCTTCGAAAACTTCTACAAGACTGGCAAAGCTTACTGATAGCGTTTGCCTCGTCTGCAAAAGAAAGCCACCTCCGGGTGGCTTTTTCATTTTCCGCCCTTATATGGATGGCAGTGCTTGCCCAATGGATGACTGCGGGTATGCTGATGGCCTGCCGAGGAGATAGAAATGGCCTACGATTTTGACCTTTATGTGATTGGTGCCGGTTCCGGCGGTGTGCGAGCTGCGCGGTTTGCCGCAGGCTTCGGGGCGAAAGTGGCGGTGGCCGAGAGCCGTTACCTGGGTGGCACCTGTGTCAACGTCGGTTGCGTGCCGAAAAAGCTGCTGGTCTACGGCGCGCACTTTGCCGAGGACTTCGAGCAGGCGTCCGGTTTCGGCTGGAACCTGGGCGAGGCCAACTTCGACTGGGCCACGCTGATCGCCAACAAGGATCGCGAGATCAATCGCCTTAACGGCATTTATCGCAATCTGCTGGTCAACAGCGGCGTGACCCTGCACGAGGCGCACGCGAAAATCGTCGGGCCGCACGAGGTTGAGGTCAACGGCGAACGCTACACCGCCAAGAATATCCTGATCGCGACTGGCGGCTGGCCGCAGATTCCCGAAATTCCGGGGCACGAGCACGCGATCGGTTCGAACGAGGCGTTCTTCCTGAAAGAGTTGCCCAAGCGTGTGCTGGTGGTTGGCGGCGGTTATATCGCGGTCGAGTTCGCCGGGATTTTCCATGGTCTCGGCGCCAACACCACGCTGCTGTATCGCGGCGATTTGTTCCTGCGTGGTTTCGATGTGTCCGTGCGCAAGCACCTGCAAGAAGAATTGACCAAGCGCGGCCTCGACCTGCAATTCAATGCCGACATCGCGCGCATCGACAAACAGGCCGACGGCAGCTTGAAGGCGACGCTCAAGGATGGTCGCGTGCTCGAAGCCGATTGCGTGTTCTACGCCACTGGTCGGCGTCCGATGCTGGACAATCTGGGTCTGGAAAACACCGATGTTCAGCTCGATGACAAGGGCTTCATCAAAGTCGACGACGAGTATCAAACCACCGAGCCGTCGATTCTGGCGCTGGGCGACGTCATTGGTCGCGTGCAACTGACACCGGTCGCGCTAGCCGAAGGCATGGCCGTGGCGCGGCGTCTGTTCAAGCCGGAGCAATACCGCCCGGTGGACTACAAGATGATTCCGACCGCCGTGTTCAGCCTGCCGAACATCGGCACAGTCGGTTTGAGCGAAGAAGAAGCGCGCGATTGTGGCCACGAAGTGGTCATTTTCGAAAGTCGCTTCCGGCCGATGAAGCTGACCCTGACTGACTGTCAGGAGAAAACCCTGATGAAGCTGGTAGTCGATGCCAAGACCGACAAGGTGCTTGGCTGCCACATGGTCGGCCCGGACGCTGGCGAGATTGTGCAAGGTCTGGCGATCGCCTTGAAAGCCGGCGCGACCAAGCGCGACTTCGACGACACCATCGGGGTGCACCCGACGGCTGCCGAAGAGTTTGTGACCATGCGCACGCCGGTCAGCGCTTAAGCGTCCTCCGCTTTGGCTGAGTCTGGCGCTGCCGCAACGGTAGCCGCCAGACGCTGGCTCTCTTCCAGGCTCGCCTGAGCCTTGAGCAACTCCTTTTCCAATGACTGATTGAGCTGCGTCTGTTCGTCGACGCTCTGCTTGAGCGCCTGGCTTTCCAGCGTCGCGACGCGCAGACGTTCCTGGAGGAGGGTGCGCTCGCTATCCGTGCGCGTCGCCTGCTCGAGCAATTGATCCTGCCGCTGATTGCTCTGCTTGAGCTGATCCTGCAACAAGTTCAGCTCGCGCTGGGTGCCACGGTTCTCGGTGAGCAGGCGTTCGTTGTCGCGGTGCAACTGTGTGATCTCATCCTGACGCACCAGCGCGCTCTGCTGGGCTTGGCGTAGCTCGGCCTGGATCTGCTGGATTTGCCCTTCGTGGCGGGCCTGTTCCTGCTCGCGCTGTTCCTTGGTGGCGTTACGGTAATGCTCCAGCGCATCGCGGGCGTGCAGGTGTTTTTCTTCCAGTGAGCGGATCTGCTCGTCCTTGTCCTGCAAGCGCAATTCAAAATCGGCCAGTGCCTGGTTGAGACCGGCGTTGCGCGTCTGTTCGGTTTGCAGCATCGAGCGGGTGTTACTCAGCGCCTCGGATTCGCGTTGCAGTGCGGCGCCTTGAATGTCGTGATCGTGCTCGAGTTTTTCCAGCGCCTGGCGAACCTGTTTCAGCTCGGTCTCCAGTGCTTCGCGTTGCTCTTCGAACTGTTCGCGGGCTTGCTCGATAGGCTCCTGCGCCTGTTCTTTCAGGCGCTGGGCGAGGCGAGAGACGAGGGCGGTCAGCTCATCATCGATCGGTTCTGCTGACGTTTCTGCTGGTTGTGCGCCGTCATCCAGTTCTTTCAGATAGCGATGGATCGTGGTTTTCGAGCCGGTGTTGCCCATTTCGATGCGTACTGCATCGATGCTTGGGTGTTCGCCGCGAGCCAGGATCGCTGTGCGCGCGATTTGCACCAGTGCTTTGGTAATGCCGCCACGGGCCATGTGAACTCCTACGGTTACGTACTGTGGTACATGCCACTAAAGTACGCAGTGTACCATGCTGAAAATATAGGTAAACATTTGAAATAAAACAGGCGGGATATACTGGTATTACCCAATGTCAGGCGGCAAAATGCGCACCTGCATGAGTCAACCCGTACACAAGCGAGAAAACTGCCCATGAGTGACATCGATCGATATCTGCAAGCCGCCACCCGGGACAACACTCGCCGCAGCTATCGCATGGCTATCGAGCATTTCGAGGTGACGTGGGGCGGATTTCTCCCGGCTACTGCCGACAGCGTTGCGCGCTATCTGGTGGAGCACGCCGGAGTTCTGTCGATCAATACGCTGAAGTTGCGTCTGTCCGCGCTGGCGCAGTGGCATAACAGTCAGGGCTTTGCCGATCCGACCAAGGCGCCAGTGGTGCGCAAGGTGTTCAAGGGCATTCGCGCCTTGCACCCGGCGCAGGAAAAACAGGCTGAGCCGTTGCAACTGCAGGATTTGCAACGAGTGATCGATTGCTTGGAGCAGGAGGCGCAAACCGCCCGCCAGGATCAGGACCGCCCGACCTTGCTCAAGGCTCATCGGGATCGCGCGCTGATTCTGCTGGGCTTCTGGCGCGGCTTTCGCAGCGATGAGTTGTGCCGCCTGCAGATCGAGCATGTGCAGGCGAGCGCTGGCAAGGGCATCACTTTGTATCTGCCGCGCAGCAAGGGCGACCGGGAAAACCTCGGGCAGACCTACCAGGCCCCGGCGCTGCTCAAGCTGTGCCCAGTGCAGGCCTATATCGATTGGATTACAGAGGCTGCGCTGGTACGCGGCGCGGTGTTCCGCAGCATTGATCGCTGGGGCAATCTGAGCGAGGAGGGCCTGCACGCCAACAGCATCATTCCGCTGCTGCGCCAGGCGTTGCAGCGCGCCGGGATTGCCGCCGCCAACTACACCAGCCATTCACTGCGGCGTGGCTTTGCCACATGGGCGCATCAAAGCGGCTGGGATCTAAAATCACTGATGAGTTACGTTGGCTGGAAGGACATGAAATCCGCCATGCGCTATGTTGAGGTAAGCCCATTCCAGGGAATGGCTCGGATTATGGATAAGCCGGATCAAGCGTAGAGATCGTTTTCTTCTATTAATACAGTCAGCTAATAGCGAAAACAAATCAGCAGCATCAGGTTTGCCAATGAGCCTTCCGTCGAGTGAGTGGGTAGGATTCACCCATCAACTTCATAACCCCTGACGGAGAGTCATCGATGCCTATCATCAACAGCCAAGTAAAACCGTTCAAAGCTACCGCGTTCAAAAACGGCGACTTCGTTCAAGTCTCGGATGCTGACTTGAAAGGCAAGTGGTCCGTAGTGTTCTTCTACCCAGCCGACTTCACTTTCGTTTGCCCAACCGAGCTGGAAGACCTGGCCGACAACTACGCTGAGTTCAAGAAGCTGGGCGTGGAAATCTACAGCGTTTCGACCGACACCCACTTTGCTCACGCTGCCTGGCACAACACTTCGCCAGCCATCGGCAAAATCGAATACACCATGATCGGCGACCCGACCCACGTCATCTCGCGCAACTTCGACGTGCTGATCGAAGAAGCTGGTCTGGCTGACCGTGGTACCTTCGTGATCAACCCTGAAGGCCAGATCAAAATCGTTGAACTGAACGATGGCGGCGTTGGCCGTGACGCTTCCGAGCTGCTGCGCAAGATCAAGGCTGCTCAGTACGTCGCTGCACACCCAGGCGAAGTTTGCCCGGCCAAGTGGAAAGAAGGCGAGGCCACTCTGGCTCCGTCGCTGGACCTGGTCGGCAAGATCTAAGTCTGTGACATGCAACGCAGGGCGGCACGCCGCACCTTCTTAAGTTAGCTGCACCGCCCAATAAAAATGCCCGGGCGAGATTCGCTCGGGCTTTTTTTCGCCTCAAATAAAGGAAATCGCCCGTATGTTGGACGCCAATCTTAAAGCCCAGTTGAAATCGTACCTGGAACGGGTCACCCAACCGATCGAGATCGTTGCATCCCTCGACGACGGTGCGAAATCCCGTGAAATGCTGGACCTGCTGAAAGACGTTGCCAGTCTTTCGAGCCTAATTACCCTGATCGACAGCGGTGACGATGCCCGCAAGCCATCGTTCTCGATCAATCGCCCTGGAGCCGACATCAGCCTGCGTTTCGCCGGCATTCCAATGGGCCATGAATTCACCTCGCTGGTGCTGGCGCTGCTGCAAGTCGGCGGCCACCCGTCGAAGGCCAGCGTTGAAGTCATCGAGCAGATTCGCTCGCTCAAAGGCGAGTTCAGCTTCGAGACTTACTTCTCGCTGTCTTGCCAGAACTGCCCGGACGTCGTCCAGGCGCTGAACCTGATGGCCGTGCTCAACCCGAACATCCGCCACGTCGCCATCGACGGCGCGCTGTTCCAGGACGAAGTCAACGATCGCAAGATCATGGCCGTGCCGAGCATCTACCTCAACGGCGAGAACTTCGGCCAGGGCCGTATGGGCCTTGAGGAAATCCTCGCCAAGCTCGACACCGGCGCCATCGTCCGTCAGGCTGAGAAGATCAGCGCCAAAGAAGCCTTTGACGTGCTGGTCGTCGGTGGGGGCCCTGCTGGTGCTTCGGCGGCTATTTATGCCGCACGTAAAGGCATCCGCACCGGTGTCGCGGCTGAGCGTTTCGGCGGTCAGGTGCTCGATACCATGGCCATCGAGAACTTCATTTCCGTGCAGGAAACCGAAGGGCCGAAACTGGCCACGGCGCTGGAAGAACACGTCAAGCAGTACGACGTCGACATCATGAACCTGCAACGCGCCGACAAGCTGATCCCGGGCAAGAACGGTGAGCTGCATGAAGTCCACTTCGCCAGCGGTGCAACTTTGAAAGCCAAGAGCGTGATCCTCGCCACCGGCGCACGCTGGCGCGAAATGAACGTTCCGGGCGAGCAGGAATACCGCAACAAGGGCGTGGCGTACTGCCCGCACTGCGACGGCCCGTTGTTCAAAGGCAAGCGCGTGGCGGTGATCGGCGGCGGTAACTCCGGCGTTGAAGCGGCCATCGATCTGGCCGGTATCGTGTCGCACGTAACGTTGCTGGAATTCGACGTGCAACTGCGTGCCGATGCCGTGCTGCAACGCAAGCTGCACAGCCTGCCGAACGTCACCGTGATCACCAGTGCGCAAACCACTGAAGTCACCGGCAATGGCGAGAAGGTCAACGGTCTGCGTTACAAGGATCGCACCACAGATGAGCTGCGTACGGTTGAGCTGGAAGGCATCTTCGTGCAGATCGGTCTGCTGCCGAACACCGATTGGCTGAAGGGCACCATCGAGCTGTCGCCGCGTGGCGAGATCATTGTCGATAATCGTGGCGAGACTTCGATCTCGGGGATCTTCGCAGCGGGTGACGTGACGACTGTGCCGTACAAGCAGATCGTGATCGCAGTGGGCGAGGGCGCCAAGGCTTCGCTGAGTGCGTTCGATCACTTGATTCGCACTTCGGCACCGGCGTAACTGCCAGGTCGAAAACGAAAAAACCCATGAGCGATCATGGGTTTTTTATTGCGCGTGGAAAGCCACCCCTCACCCCAGCCCTCTCCCGAGGGAGAGGGAGCCGACCGAGGTGTCTGAAATCATCCATCGACCTGAGAGAGCCGGTCGATTATGGATTCACCGCCAATCGTTCAAGTCGGCGTAATTCTCCAACATCCCGCAATCAGTCCCCTCTCCCTCTGGGAGAGGGCTAGGGTGAGGGGCTTTCAGCTTTTACAGCGGCGCAGGCTGAATGATTTCGACCCAGTAGCCATCCGGATCCTTGATGAACGCCAGGCTCTTCATCCGGCCATCGGTCAAACGCTTCTGGAAATCGCAACCCAGCTCTTCAAAGCGTGCACACGCTGCGACGATGTCCGGCACCGAAATGCAGATGTGGCCGAAACCGCGCGGGTCGGTGTTGCCGTTGTGATAGGCGAAGTCGGCATCGTTTTCGGTGCCGTGGTTGTGGGTCAGTTCGAGAATGCCCGGGATCGATTTCATCCATTCGGTACGCGCGGCGTCGTCGGCCGGGATCTGCGCTTTGTCGACCAGCGCGAGGAAGTACAGGCTGAATTCGGCTTCCGGGAAATCGCGCTTCTCGACCAGCGTGAAACCCAATACGCGGGTGTAGAAATCCAGCGACTTGGTGATGTCCTTCACGCGCAGCATGGTGTGGTTGAACACGAAGTTGCGGGTTGCGCTGTCTGGCGTGGCGGTCACGCCGGGAAAAGTGTTCAGTTCGTTGAGGCTCATGGGCCCTCCAATTACAATGGGCGAGTGAATGGGCGCAATGATACGCATGCCGGCCGGCATCGCCAAATGCAAGGCGGGCTTGCCCTGCGCGAGGGCGGGGCTCAGACTTTGCCTTCTATCTACGAGTGCGTCCGGCAATGATCCGACTGTTGAAATCTGTGTTTGTTTTTTTTGCTTTGTCGTCAGCTGTGGTTTTCCCCGCGATGGCCGAACCAAGTATCACTTGGCCGACGGGCTGGGAGGTTGAAGCATTGCCGGAAAGCGCGCCGCCAGTCTCGCGGCAGCGGGCGGTGAAGCTCGATGCTGATGGCAATCAGGTGATGGTGATGGAGTTGACCATGACGCAAGTGGAGGCGGGGCATCAGGTCAATTTGCAAGGCGTGCTGCTGGAAATGCGCAAATCGATCCAGAAAGATTTCTTCCGCAGTGGTTATCAGAGCGTTTGCAACAGAATTCATCCGGCTGCGCTCGGCTCATTGTCCGGGCTGGAGACGACCTGCACGGTCACCGAGAACGGTCGACACGTATTATCACAAACGTTGGTGGCAGCTGTGGAAACAGACAAGGCTTACGTACTTTCATATGCCGGACAGGCCGAGGTTTATAAGGCGAGCGTCGACGATATAGAAGCGGCGCGCAAAAGCCTGAAATTATAAACGTTCGTACTAACTCGCAGCAGTCCGCTTGCCGGAAAGGATTAAGCACATAGTTTGATCAAGCGCTCGAGGTAACATCGCGCAGCAAAATGTTTAGCCTGATGATTCAGAAGCGTTACACAAATTTCCAACTTGTTCGATGAAAATCATTTCATTTGTTAGATATTGTCAATAAAAAAGCCCTGCATCAGGCAGGGCTTTTTGTTGGCGTCAGATTAACCGCGCAACCATGAATCCACGGTGGCTGCACCGTACTGCTCTTTCCAGGCTTTCAGACCGCGATGGTTGCCGCCCTTGGTTTCGATCAGCTCGCCAGTGTGCGGGTTCTGATAAACCTTGACCACCCGGGCGCGGCGGGTCTTGGGCGCTGCGGACTGCTGCAGACCGGACTTTGCCGGGTTTGGATCAAGGATGGCGATGATGTCTTTCAGGCCTTTGCCATAGGTTTTCATCAGTCCCTGGAGCTTTTCTTCGAATTCGATTTCTTTCTTCAGCCCGGCATCATTCTTCAGCGATTCCAGCTGTTTGAGCTGTTCCTGAAGGGCCTTTTCAGCTGCGCGAAATTCAGCGAGTCTGGACAATATCTTTACTCCAATAGTGTGTTTGGCTGATACCAACCGCAAACAAAGCTATAAGCCAAGAGCCTGGAAGCGACTCGGTGATAATTGGCTCACCTGCCAGTCTGGCTCAGGTTGAAAAAATTGTAGTAGTTAATGCGACAAGAGTAAATCCTGATGTTGTCGCCATGTAACAACAATGACTTTTTGTATCAATTTGGTGCGGTTGTTCGGCGGGCAGTGTCGGCGATTTAATGATGAGTTAATGCTTCGAGGAAATCAGCGCCAGGCATCGGTCTACCGTACAAATAGCCCTGCAAAAAGTTAACGTTATGCTCGGTCAGGTAATCCGCCTGGGCCTGAGTTTCGACACCTTCGGCAACAATGCCCAAGTCCAGTTTGGCCGACAGTTCAATGATGGAGTCGAGAATATGCCTCGATAGCGCGTCTACGCCGATCATGGCCACGAAGCTCTGATCGATCTTTAGAAAGTCGACGTTGAAGGTGCGCAGGTAACCAAGGCTCGAGTGCCCGGTACCAAAGTCGTCGATCGCGATTTTTACTCCCAGTGCATGCAATTGCTCAAACAGCTTAAGCGTGATGTCGCTCGGCTCGATCAGTTCGCGCTCCGTCAATTCCAGCACCAGTTCGACGCTGCCGGGCGCAAACGCCGCCAAGAGGTCACGACAATCTTCGACCAGCTCCAGATCCTGGCAGTGGCTGGCGCTGATGTTGATGCCGATATGGAAAGGCTTGGCGAAGTTCACAGAGTGCGGTCCCAGCAGGGCCGCAGTCTGTTGCATCAGCGCGCGGGTCATCGGCACGATCAGACCTGAGTGCTCGGCAAATGGAATGAACAGATCCGGGCGTACCAGCCCCTCTTTCGGGTGATTCCAGCGCATCAGCACTTCGGCACCCGACCATCGCTTGCTGTCGCCGTGAACCACGGGCTGGAAGTAAGGAATGAATTCCCCGGCCTCGAGTGCGCGCATCATTTCGTGGCTGGGCGAGGTCGATCGCTTTTGAACGAAGTGGCCAATGGCTCCGGAGATTGCACCGAAGAAAATCAACAGACTGAACAGCGGAGGATATTCAGCCGCCATGTAACGCCGGACTTCGCCCTGGGGGAAACCCGCCGACACTTTGAAGCCGTAACGCTCGGATTCCAGCAGGCTGTGCGCGACCGGCGGGGCAGGCAGTGATCCCTGATGAACTTTGCCGTCGGCGGACAGCCCGTTATCGCCCACTTGCAACGTCAGTAATGTCTGGCGGCCGATCAGGCGCAGGATGTTGCTCAAGTGATAGCCATCCAGAGTGGTCAATGCGCCACCGCGACCGTCGCTGATACGGTAGATCAACAATGCCGTATCAGGCGTCACCGGATTGCCGTTCATCAACCACAGTTTGCCTTGATGATAGTCCCCGGCATTGACGGCTTCCTGGAACGCCCCGAAGAGTGAGCTGCAGTAGAGATTGTTGTCCCAGACCAGATTGGTCGAGCGCACGAAGGGGCGGCGGGTCACTTGTTCGCGCAGGGCCAGTTTCACCTCTTCGCAATTTTTCCCGGCAAGCGGCAGCAGGACCCGAGCGGCTTCTGCCGTGTTATCGAGCATCAGATCGAACTGTCGCAGCGCTTGTTCGGCCGTTTCCTCGGCACTTTGCTGCAGTGTGCGTTCTGCCTGCATATAAAGAATCCCACTGCCCAGTACGATCGGCAGCAGACCGCTGAGCACAGTCACGACGATGCGGGTCCTGCGTTTGCGGCGGGGTCTGCGGGTCAGCGGCATGGACACATCCTGTGGCGTCGAAGTCCGGCCCGATAGACAATTGAGCCAGAGGGGAGAATAGATCGCAGATGGCTATTGCGCCGTACGAAAAAAAGCGGATTTTATACAGAGGGCAGACAGGTCTCGTTACGCTGTGTAGAATCGATTTACGCATACAATAATAATCGTCTTCTGGCAGCAGAAGCCTCGCCCGCAAGAGCCTTGGGTCGACAATGAAGATATTCGGGTTCCAACTGATCTACGGAGACTTCCTCGCGCGCAGCGTGCGTGGCATCTCCTGTGCGCCTCCCTCTACATCACTTTCCTGACAAATAACCCTGGTTAATTGATAAGAAATGATGAGGCGTCACCATGGCAGATTTATACGAAAACCCAATGGGCCTGATGGGCTTTGAGTTCATCGAGTTCGCAGCGCCGACTCCCGGCACGCTGGAGCCGATCTTCGAGATCATGGGCTTCACCAAAGTCGCGACCCACCGTTCCAAGAACGTGCACCTCTATCGTCAGGGCGCGATCAATCTGATTCTCAACAACGAACCCAACAGCGTCGCCTCGTACTTCGCCGCCGAACACGGCCCGTCCGTTTGCGGCATGGCGTTTCGCGTGAAGGATTCGCAGAAGGCCTATTCCCGCGCACTCGAACTCGGCGCTCAGCCGATCCACATCGAAACCGGTCCGATGGAGCTTAACCTGCCGGCGATCAAAGGCATCGGCGGCGCGCCGCTGTATCTGATCGACCGTTTCGGCGAAGGCAGCTCGATCTACGACATCGACTTCGTGTTCATCGAAGGCGTTGATCGCAATCCGGTCGGTGCCGGCCTGAAGATCATCGATCACCTGACCCACAACGTTTATCGCGGTCGCATGGCCTACTGGGCGAACTTCTACGAGAAGCTGTTCAACTTCCGTGAAATCCGTTACTTCGACATCAAAGGCGAGTACACCGGTCTGACTTCGAAAGCCATGACCGCACCGGATGGCATGATCCGCATCCCGCTCAACGAAGAGTCGTCCAAGGGCGCCGGGCAGATCGAAGAGTTCCTGATGCAGTTCAATGGTGAGGGTATCCAGCACGTCGCGTTCCTCACCGACGACCTGATCAAGACTTGGGATCAGCTGAAGAAAATCGGCATGCGCTTCATGACCGCGCCGCCGGACACCTACTACGAAATGCTTGAAGGTCGCCTGCCGAACCACGGCGAGCCGGTCGATCAGCTGCAATCACGCGGCATCCTGCTCGACGGTGCCTCGGAGCAGGGCGACAAGCGTCTGCTGCTGCAGATCTTCTCGGAAACTCTGATGGGGCCGGTGTTCTTCGAATTCATCCAGCGCAAGGGTGACGACGGTTTCGGCGAGGGCAACTTCAAGGCTCTGTTCGAATCGATCGAGCGTGACCAGGTGCGTCGTGGTGTGCTGACCACCGAGTAATCCGAAATGAAAAAATCCCGGCCTGCAGAAATGCAGGGCCGGGATTTTTTTGCTTCATACAAAACCTGTGGGAGCGAGCCTGCTCGCGAATGCGGACTTTCATTCAACAGTCATGTTGACTGGTCTGACGACTTCGCGAGCAGGCTCGCTCCCACATTTGTCTTGTGTTGCATTCAAGAGCGTCGTTGGCGCGTCAAATGCTTGAAGCCTTCGAACACCAGCACCACAACCGCCAGCCAGATCGGGATGTAAGTCAGCCACTCGCCCGACTCGATGCTTTCTCCCAGCAACAACGCCACCGCAAGCAACAACACCGGTTCAACATAACTCAACAAACCAAACAGACTGAACGGCAGCAGGCGGCTGGCGATGATGTACACCACCAGCGCGGAAGCGCTGATCAGGCCGAGCAGCGGAATCAGCCACATCAGTCCTGGATATTGATCGAACACGGCCAGGCCCTGTTCGCCGCCCTGCACAAACCAGTAAGCGACCGGCAGCATCAGGGTCATGTCGACCCACAGGCCACCGAGGTTGTCGGTTTTCAGGTATTTGCGCAGTACGAAGTACAGCGGATAACCGACCACGACCACCAGCGTCGCCCAGGAAAAACCACCCACCTGATACAACTCGTTCAACACGCCGAGGCTGGCGAAAAATACGGCGATTTTCTGCAGGTAAGACAGGCTCTCGCCATAGGCAATCCGCCCGGTCAGCACCATCGCCAGCGGCAACAAGAAATAACCCAGCGATACATCCAGGCTGTAGTCATTGAGCGGTGCCCACATGAACAGCCACAGCTGAACGCCGAGGAGGGCGGAAGAGACCAGCAGCCCGGCGATCAGCTTCGGTCTGGCTGCCATCAATCGGAACAGCTCCAGCACCCGCCGCCATTCCCCGGAAACCAGCATGAACACGGTCATGCACGGCACGGTCAGGAGCATGCGCCAGCCGAAGATCTCCACACCGCTCAGAGGGGTCAGCAGCGACGTGTAGTAATACATGACGGCAAACAGCACCGAGGCTGAAACCGATAGAGCGATACCTTTAGACAAACTGTCCTCGCGGCTTGTTGGTTGAACGGGCGCGCAGGATACGTGGTTTTTGTGCTGAATATTGAGCGGATGCTCATTATTTCCCACATCCAGGAGCCACAAATCCTGTGGGAGCGAGCCTGGGCGCGAAGCGGCCGGCAGAGTCAGCATAGATGTTGCGTCGACTGGCGCTATGCATAATTGCACCGCTTAAACGCAAAAGATCGCAACCTTCGGCAGTTCCTACAGGGAACGCATTCCACAGTAGCTGACGAAGGCTGCGATCTTTTGATCTGCGCTTCTGATTAAGCCCGCAACGTCCGCGTCATCCGCAACGCCAGCATACTCCCGCCAACGATCACCGCCGCCAGCACATACAACGCCGCATCCGTCGAGCCAGTGCTGTCCTTGACCCAACCCACCAGATACGGGCTGAGGAACCCGGCCATCTGCCCCATCGAGTTGATCAGCGCCAGACCGCCAGCCGCCGCGCCCGCGCTCAGCATGGCGGTCGGCACCGGCCAGAACATCGGCAGACCAGTCAGTGCGCCCATGGTCGCGATGGTCAGGCCGAGAATCGCAATCGCCGGATTCGCTGCGAAGTTCACTGCGATCACCAGACCGACAGCGCCCATCAGCATCGGCACCACCAAGTGCCAGCGGCGCTCCTTGCGCAAGTCCGCCGAGCGGCCGACGACCAGCATGAACACCGCCGCGAGCAGGTACGGAATCGCACTCAGCCAGCCGATCACCAGGTTGTCGCTGAAGCCGAGGTTCTTGATGATCGACGGCAGCCAGAAGTTGATCGCGTACACGCCGCTCTGGATGCAGAAATAGATCAGGCCGAAGGCCCAGATCGCAGGATTCTTGAACACCGCAAGCAGCGAGTCGGTGGCGGTTTTCGGTTTGTTGGCGAGGTCTTCGGCGTGGTCGGCTTCGAGCACCGAACGTTCGTGGGCGGTCAGCCATTTGGCGTTGGCAAAGCTGTCGCTCAACAGGAAATACGCCAGTGCGCCGAGGATCACCGTCGGAATGCCTTGCAGCAGGAACATCCACTGCCAACCGGCCAGGCCGCCTTGGCCGGCGGCGAAGTGGTTGAGGATCCAGCCGGAAAACGGGCTGCCAAGCAGACCGGAGACCGGAATTGCCGACATGAACAACGCCATGATCCGGCCACGGCGGAAGGTCGGGAACCACTGCGAGAGATACAGCACGACGCCCGGGAAGAACCCGGCTTCAGCGGCACCGGTGAAAAAGCGCAGGGTGTAGAACTCGGTCGGGGTGGTGACGAACAACAGGCAGGTCGACAGCGCGCCCCAGGTGATCATCATCAAGGCAATCCAGCGCCGAGGACCGAAGCGGGTTAATGCCAGGTTGCTCGGCACGCCGCACAGCACGTAACCGATGAAGAAGATGCCGGCGCCGAGGCCGTACACGGTTTCGCTGAATTTCAGTGCGTCGAGCATCTGCAGTTTGGCGAAGCCAACGTTGACCCGGTCGAGGTAGTTGAACAGATAGCAGATGAAAATGAAGGGAATCAAACGCAGGGTGATGCGTTTGTAGACGGCGTTTTTACCGTCGTCGATGGTCTGGGTAGCTGCGGCGCTCTGCGACATAGCGGCTCTCTCTTTATTATGATTTTTTGCGATGCAAAGGGTAACGTTGATCGCCCTGAGAGTCTCGGCCACCTTTGGCCGGATTGTCTTTGTGCCTGAGCACAGGGTTTGCCGCCAGACCCTGTGCGGCTGAACAACCGTTCGTGCCTGAACTGAAGGATTGCCGCCGCTATGTTCGAACTCGATCACGACCTTGCCCAGGACATCGTCGACCGGGCCATGGCCATTTTGCCGTACAACGTCAATGTCATGGACAGTCAGGGCCTGATCCTCGGCAGCGGTGAACCGGAGCGCATCAACACCCGGCATGAAGGCGCGCAACTGGTGCTGGCCAACGGGCGCGTGGTGGAAATCGATGCGCAGACGGCGGTGCACCTCAAAGGCGTGCAACCGGGCATCAACCTGCCGCTGTTGCTCGATCAGCGCTTGATCGGCGTGCTTGGCATCACTGGCGAGCCGGAGCAATTGCGCACCTACGCCGAGCTGGTGCGCATGACCGCCGAAATGCTCGTCGGCCAGCGCAATCAGCAGGCCGAGCAGCAATGGCGACGGCAGCGCTGCGATGATCTGCTGGCGCTGCTGTTGAGCGAGGCGGGGGATTCGCCGCGCCTGATCGATGAGGCGCAGCAGCTTGGACTCAAGCCGCAATTGACCCGGGTGCCGTATCTGTTTGAGCTGGGTCTTGAGCACGGGCCGGGGCAAACCGTCGAGGCACTGAGTGCGTGGCTGACCTCGCGTTATCCGGACAGTTGGTGCGTGAGTTCGGCGAAGTCGTCGCTGTTGTGGTGTCGCCCGGCGAGCCAGAACGTCGAGCACGATCGCCTGCTGGAAAAAATCGATGGCCTCGGCTGGAAGATTCTGCGCATCGCCGTCGGCGGGCAGGCGGATGGTCTGGCCGGGTTGCGCCGCTGTTATCGACGGGTCGGCGACTTGCTGGCGTATGGTCGTGACGTGCTGCCGAATTCGAGACTGCTGACGCTCAATCGTTATCGCTTGCCGGTCATGCTGTGGCGGCATCGCAACGATGATGCGCTGGACGAACTGCTCAAGCCGCTGCGCAAGGTCATCGCCAAGGACAGCAACGGCCAGTTGCTGGCGACCCTGCGCAGTTGGTGCGAGCACGACGGGCAGAGCCAGGCCTGTGCCGAAGCGCTGGGTATCCATCGCAACAGCCTGCGCTATCGCATGGAACGGATTGCCGAGCTGAGCGGGGTTGATCCGTTGAAGCTGGACGGGATGCTGGCGTTGTACCTGGGGGTGCAGCTGTTGCCGCAGACTGATCCGAATTGATCGGTGTATTTCGGGGCCTCTTCGCGAGCAGGCTCGCTCCCACATTAGAAATGCATGCCACTGTGGGAGCGAGCCTGCTCGCGAAGGGGCCGGAACATCCAGCGCCAGCCCTTTGTGGAAATGAACAATAAACGCCGACGCCACTTGTGCACCCGACCGGCGTCAACGCTCACGACCGCTGGCAGCATGAACGCCACTGCAACCGGAGAATTCCCATGAAGATCGTCATCGCCCCCGACTCGTTCAAGGACAGCCTGAGTGCCCAAGGCGTTGCCGAAGCCATTGCCCTCGGACTGGCACAGGTCTGGCCGCAGGCAACGCTGATCAAATGCCCGATGGCCGATGGCGGCGAAGGCACGGTCGAGTCGATTCTTGCAGCCTGCGAAGGTGAGTTACGCCGCACCCGCGTGCGCGGTCCACTGGGTGCGCCGGTCGATGCTGCTTGGGGTTGGCTACCGCACAACCACACCGCGATCATCGAAATGGCCGAGGCCAGCGGTCTGCAACTGGTCCCGCCGGGACAGCGCGATGCCTGCATCAGCAGCACGTTTGGTACGGGTGAGTTGATTCGTGCAGCGCTGGATGCCGGCGCGCAACGGGTGATCCTGGCGATCGGCGGCAGCGCGACCAATGATGGCGGTGCGGGTGCGATGCAGGCATTGGGTGTGAAGTTGCTGGATGCGCAGAATCAATCGTTGGTGCCCGGCGGCCTGGCCTTGGCGCAACTGGCGCGATTGGACCTGAGTGGACTTGATCCGCGCCTGGCCGATATGCGTTTCGACATCGCCGCCGACGTCAATAATCCGCTCTGCGGCCCCCACGGCGCCTCGGCCATTTTCGGCCCGCAGAAGGGCGCATCGCCCGCGCAGGTTGAGCAACTCGATCAGGCGCTGGGTCACTTTGCCAAACTCTGCGCGCAAGCACTGGGCAAGGACGTGCGCGATGAACCGGGCAGCGGCGCGGCGGGTGGTCTGGGGTTTGCCGCCAAGGCTTTTCTCGGCGCGCAGTTTCAGGCGGGCGTCGAGGTGGTGGCGGAACTGGTCGGGCTCGCTGAGGCGGTCAAAGATGCGGATCTGGTCATCACCGGAGAGGGCCGCTTCGATGCGCAGACCCTGCGTGGCAAAACACCGTTCGGGGTGGCGCGAATTGCCAAACGATACGCCGTGCCGGTGATCGTGATTGCCGGAACCTTGGGCGAGGGCTATCAGGAACTCTACCAACACGGCATCGACGCCGCGTTCGCCGTGACCAGTGGACCGATGACATTGGAACAGGCCTGCGCCGAAGCCCCGCGCCTGCTGCGTGAACGCGCTACAGATATTGCTCGGGTCTGGCAACTCGCCTCAGCCTGAAAAATATTTACCGCCGACCCGAAACCTTCCTCAAGCCTGGCCGATACAACGGTCAGGCGCACACAAAACCACAACTCAGTGCTGCCGGACTGTCGCCCGCTATGGGCCAGTGCTCACGGCATGGACGCTCGCAGTTTCTTTCTTTCGAGAGTCCGACCATGTCCCTGCGTAACCTGAATATCGCGCCCCGTGCTTTCCTCGGTTTTGCCTTTATCGCCTTGCTGGTGATTGTCCTCGGCGTGTTCGCCGTCAGCCGCATGACGGTCATTCGTCAGGCATCGATCGACATGGACACCAACCAGTTGCCAAGCGTGACCCACCTCAGCGTGGTCACGGAAAACGTCCTGCGCATGCGCATTCTTTCGTTCCGTGTGCTGGTCAATCGCGAACCGGCCAGCCTGCAAGAGGCAGAAACCCGCATCGCGGTGCTGGTCGACAAGGTGCGCAAAGCGCAGGCCAGCTACGCTGCGTTGCCGGCAGGCCCTGAAGAGCGCGCGGTCTTCCAGACGTTTTCGACGACGCTCGATAATTACCTGCAAGCGCAGAATCAGATGATTGAGCTATCGCGCAAAGGCGATCTGGAAGCGATGCGCGCGTTGATCAACACGCGCATCAAGGAAGGCACCGATCAGATGGGCGAGCAGCTCAACAAGCTGATCGGCATGAATACCGCCGGGGCCAGAGCGGCGGCCACCAAGGCCGGTGAAAACTATGACAGCGCCATCACCGGGATCATCATCGTCGCCGTGATTGCGGCGCTGGCCACCGTGTTGCTCGCCTGGTTGCTGACCCGCAGCATCGTCACGCCGCTCAACCGCGCCGTGCTCGCTGCGCAAACCATTGCCGACGGTGACCTCAGCAAAGCCATCGAAGTCGACGGCAAGGACGAACCGGCGCGCTTGCTTGAAGCCTTGGCAGCGATGCAGTCCAACCTGCGCAAAACCATCGAGCAGATCGCCGGTTCCGCCACGCAACTGGGCGCCGCTGCCGAAGAACTCAGCGCCGTCACTGAAGAAGCGTCGCGCGGGCTGCAGCAGCAGAACAACGAAATCGAGCAGGCCGCCACCGCCGTCAACGAGATGACCGCTGCGGTGGAAGAGGTGGCGCGCAACGCCGTGTCGACTTCCGAAGCGTCAAACCAGTCGACCCACGCCGCCCGCGAAGGTCGCGATCAGGTGGTGAAAACCGTCGACGCGATCCAGACCATGACTCACGACGTGCAGAACACCGCGCAGATGATCGAAGGCCTCGCCGCGCAAGGTCGTGACATTGGCAAGGTGCTGGACGTGATTCGGGCCATCGCCGAGCAGACCAACCTCTTGGCGCTCAACGCTGCAATTGAAGCGGCGCGTGCCGGCGAGGCTGGCCGTGGTTTCGCCGTGGTGGCGGACGAAGTGCGCGCCTTGGCGCATCGCACCGCGCAGTCGACTCAGGAAATCGAAAAAATGGTCGCCGGCATTCAAAACGGTACCGGTGAAGCGGTTTCGTCGATGCAGCAAAGCAATCAGCGCACTCAGTCCACGCTGGAAATGGCCCGCGCTGCCGGTGTGGCGCTGGAGCAGATCACGCAATCTATTCACCAGATCAACGAACGCAACCTTGTTATCGCCAGCGCTTCGGAAGAGCAGGCGCAAGTCTCCCGCGAAGTCGATCGCAACCTCGTCAACATCCGCGACCTCGCCACGCAATCGGCCGCCGGCGCCAACCAGACCAGCGCCGCGACCCACGAACTGTCGCGGCTGGCGGTGGATTTGAACGCCATGGTGGCGCGTTTCGTGATTTGAGATACGGTGAAGGCTGGAAACCGCGCTAACAGGAGACGTACATGCGCTATTCAGCCTTGACCCAACGAATCGCCGGGGAGGGTGCCGCTGCCTGGCAGATTCACGACCGAGCGCTGGAACTGCGCGCCGAGGGCGTTGATGTTTTGTTGTTGAGCGTCGGCGATCCGGATTTCGATACGCCGTTGCCGATCGTCCATGGTGCGATCGACAGCCTGTTGGCCGGCGACACCCATTACGCCGACGTGCGTGGACGGTTCGAGCTGCGCAGGCTGATTGCCGAGCGTCATCGCCAGCGCAGTGGTCAACGGGTCGATCCTGATCAGGTGATTGTCCTGCCCGGCGCGCAATGCGCGGTGTATTCGGTGGCGCAGTGTCTGCTTGATCCGGGTGATGAGGTGATCGTCGCCGAGCCCATGTACGTTACCTACGAAGGAGTGTTTGGCGCTTGCGGTGCCAAGGTAATTGCGGTGCCGGTGCGCCCGGAAAACGGTTTTCGTGTCGACCCGGCCGATGTCGCCGCGCGCATCACCCCGCGAACTCGCGCCATGCTGCTCAACAGCCCGAACAATCCCAGCGGCGCCAGTTTGTCGCTGCTGATCTGGCAGGAGCTGGCAGCGCTGTGCATTCGCCATGACCTGTGGCTGATCAGCGATGAGGTGTACAGCGAGCTTTTATACGAAGGCGAGCACATCAGCCCGGCGAGCCTGCCGGGCATGGCCGAGCGCACCGCGACGATCAACAGTCTGTCGAAATCCCATGCGATGACCGGTTGGCGCATCGGCTGGATGATCGGCCCGAAACCCTTGGCCGAGCATTTGGTGAATCTGTCGCTGAGCATGCTCTTCGGTCTGCCGGATTTCGTACAGAAGGCCGCGCAAGTGGCGCTGCAAAGCGATCTGCCGGAAGTCTCTCAGATGCGCGAGGAGTATCGCTTGCGCCGCGATCTGGTTTGCGAACGTTTGTACGGTTGCCCTGGGTTGCAGCCGATTCGCCCGGATGGCGGCATGTTCGTGATGGTCGATGTGCGCCAGACTGGCCTTGGCGCTCAGGCGTTTGCCGAGCGCTTGCTGGAAGGTTATGGCGTGTCTGTGCTGGCCGGCGAAGCGTTCGGGCCGAGCGCGGCGGGGCATATTCGCATCGGTCTGGTGGTGAATCGGGTCAAACTGGCGGATGCCTGCGCGCGGATTGCGTTGTGTGCGGTGCAGCTGTTGCAGGCGCGCAGTGCCTGAGGGTCTTGCATTGCCTGCCCCGGCGCCTTGCTGATCGTTCCCACGCTCCGCGTGGGAATGCCTCTAGGGACGCTCCGCGTTCCAGCTTTCGGAAGGGACGCGGAGCGTCCCGGGCTGCATTCCCACGCTGAGCGTGGGAACGATCAGTACGCAGAGCGTGGGAACGATCAGTTTAGAGGATTCACCAGATTCCCCGGCCGCTGCCCATTCAACGCCGCCAACAGATTCTCCACCGCACACCGCGCCATTGCTTCCCGGGTTTCATGGGTCGCCGAGCCCATGTGCGGCGTCGCCACCACATTGCTCAACTGCAACAACGGCGAGTCATGATTCAACGGCTCGCGCTCGAACACATCCAGGCCCGCCGCGCGAATGCGCTGGTTGCGCAACGCCTCGATCATTGCCGCCTCATCGACCACCTTGCCCCGCGAGATATTGATGAAGATGCTTTCCGGCCGCATCAGCGCAAATTGTTCCGCGCCGATCAAACGTTCGGTCTGCGCCGTCAGAGGCAAAGTCAGGCAAATGAAATCGGCCTGCTGGAGCAACTCTTCGAGGCTGCGATATTGCGCAGCGAACCGCTCCTCGACCGCCGGCTTGCGCGACTGACTGTGGTAGATCACCGGCATGCCGAAACCGAAATGCCCGCGCTGGGCCAACGCTTCGCCGATGCGGCCCATGCCGATGATGCCCAGCGTCTTGCCATGCACATCGGTGCCGAAATGCGCCGGGCCGATGTTGCGGCTCCACTGCCCGCCACGGACCATGTTCGCCAGTTCAACCACACGCCGCGCGGCAGCGAGGATCAGGGCGAAACCGGTGTCGGCGGTGGTTTCGGTGAGCACGTCGGGGGTGTTGGTCAGCAGAATCTTGCGCCGATTCAGATACTCGATGTCGTAGTTGTCGACACCCACCGAGACGCTGGCAATCGCCTCCAGTTGCGGCGCCAGATCCAGCAACGCTGCATCCAGTTTCAGGCTGGCGCCTAGCAAACCGTGGGCGCGGGGCAGGGCATCGCGCAACTGCATGAGGCCATCGGCGTTGAGGCTTTCGATCAGCGTTACGTCAAACTGCTCTTGCAGGCGCGCCATTAGCGCGGGCGAAAGTTTCTTGTACAGCACGACCTGTTTTTTCATGGCAAAAGTCCTTTCAGGAATGCGCCGGCACACGCGGTGTGGCGGCGGCTTTGGCGACGACGCAATCACTGGCGCCGGGCTTGAGGAAAATCGTCAGCACCACCGACAACAGCAACGCGCCGCTCATCAACAGGTAGGAGGCGCCGGGCGAGCCGGTGGAGCTGTTCAGGTAGCCGACCAGATACGAACCGCCGAACGAGCCGAGCGCGCCCATGCTGTTGATCAGCGCCATGGCGCCACCGGCAACGTTGGCCGGCAGGATCTCCGGAACGATGGCGAAAAACGGCCCATACGGCGCGTACATGCAGGCGCCGGCAATCACCAGCAGCGTGTACGACCACCAGAAATGTTCGGCGCCCAAGGCGTAAGAGCCATAAAACGCAATCGAAGCGATCAGCAGCGGCGGCCAGACGAAGCGTTTGCGCTTCTGCAATTTGTCCGAGCCCCACGACACCGCGAGCATGCCCAGCACCGCCGCCAGATAGGGCAGCGACGAGAGCCAGCCAGCCTCGATCATGTCCATTTGCGCGCCTGCCTTGAGGATCGATGGCAGCCACAAAACGAATCCGTAGACGCCGATGCTCCAGCAGAAAAACTGCAGCGCCAGGATGATCACCTTCGGCGAACGGAACGCCTCGGCGTAGTTCTTCACGGCTTTGATGCCGACCTGCTCTGCGGCGAGAGCGCTTTCCAGATCGTGTTTTTCCTGCTCATTGAGCCACTTGGCCTGGGCCGGACGATCATCGGCCAGACGCCACCAGATAAACGCCCACAACACTGCGGGCAGACCTTCGATGATGAACATCCAGCGCCAGCTGAAATGCTGTACCAGATAACCCGAGACTACCGACATCCACAGCATCGTCACTGGGTTGCCGAGGATCAGAAAAGTGTTGGCCCGCGAGCGTTCGGCACGGGTGAACCAGTGGCAGAGATAGACCAGCATCGCCGGCATCACCGCCGCTTCGACCACGCCGAGCATGAAGCGAATGACGATCAGCCAATAGGCGTTGGAGACCACGCCCGTCAGCGTGGCGAGCCCGCCCCAGAGAATCAGGCTGACGAAAATCAGCTTTTTCACGCTGTGTTTCTGCGCGTAGATCGCGCCCGGTACCTGGAAGAAAAAGTACCCAAGAAAGAACAGCGCGCCGAGCAGCGAGGACAGGCCCGGCGTGATCATCAGGTCTTCGGCCATGCCCGACGCGGCGGCAAAACCGTAGTTGGCGCGATCGAGATAGGCCAGGCTATATGTGATGAACACAATCGGCATGATGTACCACCAGCGGCGGGTGGCGAGGGTAGCGGTTTTCATCGGTGTGACTCCTGAGCTTGTTGTTTTTGTCGCAGCAGGTTCATTGATTTGCGGTGATCAGGCGGGCCTCTTCGCGAGCAGGCTCGCTCCCACAGGCGATTGCATGCCAAATGTGGGAGCGAGCCTGCTCGCGAAGGCGGATTCAAATTCAATCGATAACTCTTGGCGGGTCGGCAACCCCTCCATGTCGCCACGACTCTGCACCGCGCGACTGCCAATCCAGTTCGCTCGCTGCACAGCCTCGGCAAAACTCTGATGCTCGAGCAGGGCACTGATCATCCCGACCGCAAAGCCATCACCGGCGCCCACGGTATCGACCACGTTGCTTACCGGCACGCCAGCGACAAAACCCTGATCCAGCTGCGTGCGGTAATAAGCGCCTTCAGGCCCGAGCTTGATCGCCACCGCCTCCGCACCTTGATCCAGATAGAACGCAGCAATGTCGGCCGGGTCGTCGAAACCGCTAAGCAGGCGGCCCTCGCTTAAGCCCGGCAACACCCAGTGGGCGAGGGCGGCGAGGCGGTTGATCTCGCGGATCATCTCGCTTTCGCTGGCCCACAGGCTTGGGCGCAGATTCGGGTCGAACGACACGCTGCGTCCGGCGGCGCGCATGCGGGTTATCAGCTCGAGGGACATTTCCCGCGCCGAGGCGGATAGCGCTGGAGGAATACCGGTGGCGTGCAAATGGCGGGCGCTGAGCAGGTTGTCGTTGATGGAGTGCGGCGACAAATGACTGGCCGCCGAACCGCGCCGGAAATATTCGACCTGCGGGTCGCTGCCGTCGTCGTTGCGCGATTTGAACTGGAATCCGGTCGGATGGTTTTTATCGACTTCGACGTGGCTGCAATCCAGACCTTCCTTGATCAGCGTCTCGACCACAAAGCGTCCGAGTGAATCGTTGCCGACCCGGCTCAACCACGCGACGTTGAAACCCAGACGCGACAAGCCGATCGCGACGTTGCTGTCGGCCCCGGCAATCCGTTTGTGAAACTGCTCGACCTTAGCCAGATCGCCGGTCTGCTCGGCGACCAGCATTGCCATGGTTTCACCGAAGGAAAGAATATCGATCTCAGACATGGGCTGGCTCCAGGCGCGATTGACCGAGGCGGGCGAGGGCGGCGACGTGTTCACGGGTCAGTTGCACCAAGTCATCGCCTTGCAGCGGGTATTCGGCGGCGCGCATAACGCCTTGGTCCATGTGCCGCAGCAGTTGTTCCCAAAGATGCAGGTCGCTGATGGCCGGCGGTACGGCGACCAGTTTGCCGTCGGCGCGGCGCGCAACGGCTTTGCAATGCACATAACCGACGTGACGGCCGAGCGCGCGTGCGGCGCTGGCGGCGGACTGGTCCTGCCAGTGCCAGTTGCCAATGTCGAAAGTCATCTTGATCGGCAGGTTGTGCTGCTCGACGGCGGCGAAGAAACGCTGGAATGGCTCGATGCGCCCGCCATGTAAGGTTTGATCGTTCTCTACCAGCAGTTGCACCGGGCTTTGCTTGAGTCGCTCGGCCAGTGCCTGCAAATCAGAGTTGTCGGTGAAATAACCGAGGGACACCTTCAACCATTTCGAGCCGAATGCCCGGGCCTGTTGCAGCGCGGTAATCAGTTCGGGATTTGGCTGCGCTTGCCCTGCGAGCCAGAGTTCGGTGGGTGAGGAATAAATGCTTTGCAAGCCCTGCGCCTGGGTAGCCTGAGCGAGTTGCGCCGGGTCTTCCCGGGTCAGCAACTCTTCGCGCCACTCGATGCGATTGGCGCCGGAGGCCGCGAGGATCTCAATAAAGGAATCCTGCCCACGCTGGCGCACAAGCTCGGCGCCGTAGCTGGACAGACTGATGGAAACGGCTGGTTTATTCATTGTTATTGACCTCTGAAACCGGTTTCATTTTTGTTCAAAAAAATATCAAGTAGTTCTGCAGTGTTCTTCTGCAGGCCTTCGCGAGCAGGCTCGCTCCCACAATGGAATGGGATCAACCTGTGGGAGCGAGCCTGCTCGCGAAAGCGCCAGATCAGACGCCGTCAATCCCTCGGGTCGAACCCCGCTCAATCAGCACAGGGGCAAAATCCACCACCCGCGCCATCTCATCATCCCCGCGCAAGCGCTTGAGCAGACACTCAAACGCCCGCGCGCCAATCTCTTGCGTCGGCTGTGCCAGCGCGGTAATTCCGCTGCCCACCAGCGGATACCAGTCCAGATCATCCAGGGCAATCAACCCGACATCTTCAAATAGACGCACGCCCAGCGCGCGCAGCGCATGCGTTGCCGCCAACGCCGCCACGCCATTGGCGCAAAACAGCGCTTTCGGGCCATCACCGGGTGTGTTTAAAAAGCTTTGAAGTTGCGCGTTCAGATCATCACCGGTTTCCAGCACCGCCCCAGTCAGGGTCGAGCGCTGAGCAATCTGCGCCTGAAAACTGCTGACCCGCTCGATCCGCGAGCTGGTGCCGTCATACGGTTCGGTGACCAGCAAAAGATCCCGATATCCGCGTTGTTCGAGATGCGCGAGCGCCATCTCTACTGCTTGCGAGTTGTTCAACCCGACCATGTCGCTGTCGAGCCCGTCGACCTTGCGATCCACCAGCACCAAGGGCATCTCGCGGCGCAACTCGTGCAACTCGTCTCGATGATGGCCCAGTGTGTTCACGATCAGCCCTTCGATGTTGTACGAGCGCAACAGCGCCAGATGCTGGCGCTCCTGCTCGTCATCGCGGTCGGTGTTGCAAACCACCAGGCTGTAGCCGTGCGCCCGGCAGGCGGTTTCCACCCCGTGCATCACGGCAATTGAATAAGGGTTACGGATATCGGCGACAAGCATGCCGATCAGGCGCGTACGCCCGCGTTTCAGGCCGCGGGCCATTTGGTTGGGGCGGTAGCCGAGTTCATCAATCGCCTGCTCGATGCGCCGGGCTATGGCATCGGAGAGCAGGGCGCGGTCATCGCCGATGAAACGCGAGACGCTGGCCTTGGATACGCCGGCATGTTCGGCAACGTCGAGCATGGTCACGCGGCTTCGTTGTGCGGCGGAGAAATCGTTCACGGGCGTATAGACCTTATTTTTATATTGCGGGGATAAGCTCTGAAACCGGTTTCAGTGTTCTCCGAAAAACGAAATATCGTCAAGTGCTCTCTTATTCGCTTGCAGTGATCCATCCTGTTATTCCGACAGACGGTCATTTGACCTGTCAGATATGACAGTAGGCAAAAGGGAGAATCCGGCGCTTAATCGAAACAACACACAGAGTTCATTGACGCGCACACAGCAGATTATCGCAGAGAGTAGATAACATGGAGCAGAGTAATCAGCTCACCGCGGAGCCTTTTACATTAGATGGAATTAGTTCATCAGACCCGGACGGCCACGTGCCGCCGGATGTTTTGATTAACGGGACGAAAGGGAGAATACCGCGCTGGGCAAATTTTCCACAAAAGCCGCTTCCAGGTGAAGATGAAGATTACACGAAGCTTTATGTTTATTGGGAGCAAAACAAAGAAACGAACGTGATTTTCTGCGAGAGATATACCTATCTCGACGATAAACCAGAGTTCGAATTCGATCTCACAGCAGAACATATGAAAGAGGACGGCCTTGCCGACATTTATTATCTGCTTGTGGGGCGTAATGGTAATGATGATGAATCGCCCCGGCGTAGACTAACAATAGTACACGCTCTCAAGCCCACGCTTCGTAAACCAGCATTTCCGGATGCGGATCTTTGGGGCTATATAAATTGCAAAACCGTTCCTTGGGTTGGGGAAAAAATACAGGTCGAGATAGTGCCTGAGGCTGCGGATATATTCCAGCATGAGGATGTGTGTGTACTCGTCTGGCAGGGGTTTGCGACATTAAATGGATCTCCCCCTGTACTCACTCCGCAGCATACGTTCAGGGAAATAATTGATGGTGATAAACCTGTTAAGGGGTTTGTTATAGATATTCCGTTTGATCCTTTTATAAGGCCTATGTTTGACAAGCATTCTGCTATCGCCCGATACACCATTATCCGTCGGGGGGTACCGATTTATGCCTCACATCCTGGTCTGGTCAAAATAGACCGCGTCGAGTCGGGTTGTCCAGAGCCCTGCGGCGGCGGTCCTTTGAAGTAAATGTTGTAACACAGCCGTAATCAAAGCGGTTTTTGGCCTCTACGTCATGCATGTCGCTCATGTTGGCGACAGAAAGTTGCTTGGGTGCGGCTTGGGTTTTTAATTACTACGAGGAAATGAAGGTGAATACTTCGATTTTTAACGATAAGCCGCAATCTGCTGTTGCTCTTGGTAAAAGTAGTCGCCTTGCGCTGCGTACTTCTAACGTTAACGTAGGGGTGCGCTTGGCTGATCCCGAGTTCGTTGGCTTGCTACCGGGTAGGCTGTTGCCGAAGGCAATCATTGATTCAGGTACCGCCCAGGTAAAATTCCTGACTTCAACAATCCTGACGCCCGAAGATAACGATTTATATGAGTTGTACCAGCGCAAGGGCCCGGGCGGTACAGAAGACATGATTACAGACGACAATTTGGGGGCAGTCGCCGGCCGCCCGGCGGAAGTGCTTATCGACGTGCCGACCGCGGCGCTGGTGGATGATGATGTGAATAAAGCTTCAACAACGTGGCAGTTTCAGTTACGCGTACAAAACGGAAAAAACGGCAATTGGGACGACTCGAATTGGCTCACTGTAGAAATCGATAAAAATCCACCAGAGGTGGACAAGGTAACGGGTACGAAATTTCCGCCGGAAAGAGCTGTTTACATGAATTTGCCCGATAAAACCGTCGACGACGCATGGCTGGAGAATAATGAGTTCTTACAAGTAAGTATCAATCGAAACTACGAGTTTTATAGTGCAACCGACACTATTCATGTGTATTCAGGCTCCACATATGGAACTGGAAAGTTGCTCCATACTCAGCGGTTAACAGCGGACACAGTTGACGTGCCAAGTGCTGAATTGCCAAAAATAGACGCGCGGGAATATCTTTGGTACACGCTGACGGACGCGACGGGCAACATCAGCGAGCAAGCGGTTGCCAATGATTATCAAATTTCTCGAACCCCACCTCCAGTCTTTCACGATTGTGAGTTTCCCCAGGGTATCTTGCCGGACCCAATCGACCTCAACGATCTGCAGGGTACGGTGTATTTGAATGTCAAACGCCCGGACAATGCGCAAGACACCGACCGCATTGCTGCAACTGTCACCAATGGAACGCTTCCAGTCAGTTTGGGGACTCGCCCCTTGGGTGCCGCCACTGTGCTGCAGTTCCCTATCACAACCAGCAGATTGCTGGCGCTCTGGAATAATGCGACCGCGGCAGTGCCGATTACTGGATCTTATAAGTTTTTTCGTGGAACTGAACCTGAAGTTGCTCCGCCAGGTACCGACTCCCAAATCAATTTACTTGCCCCCGGCCCAAGTAATCCGGGCTTTCCGGACATCAAAAACCCGAACATGGTAGAAGTTACCGTGGAGGGTGCGTCGGGAACCAAGAACCACATCACCGCTTCCGACCGTTTGGCGGATATCACATTCAGCACACCGATGATAAAAACCGGCGACACGTGGGTGCCTGTAACTGGCGACATTGCCAGATTCTGGATAAACGGCGAGGAAGTTGCTGACTTTACGCTGACTGCGGGTAATACGGACCCATTGACTCATACCATGACGCCTGATGAGTTTGATGCAGTGATCGGGGCACCAGGTCCAAAGCAGGCATATTGGACGATCGAAAATAGCGCTACCAGTCCAGCCGTCATAGAGTCACTTAACACTGAAGTCCAGGTGGATCTCGCCAAGGTCGACTTAGTGGCGCCAACAGTTAGGCTGTTCAATGGACTAGTATCATGCGCGTATCTGACCCGGCCTGATCGAGAGTTGCCGGTTACCGTGACGATAGATGCAACGCATATGCCGAAAGACACAGTTGTTACCGTTTATTCGGAAGGCTATGAGGACGCGCTTGGAACCAAAAAAATCGGTGGAACAGAGTTTTTGGACACTTATACCATACTTGGCACCGAAAGCTCGGCGGAATTCGTTCTTAATATCAAGCCTTATTTGACCAAGATCAAGCCTATTCAACCACCCTTCAGTTCCGGGTTGCCAAATGGCTATATCAAAATCTGGTATTCGATACTCATCTCGGGTGCTCCAAATCCTTCTGAAGAGTTTTTTAACGAGGTGTCGCTACTAAATTCAAGTAACAATTATTGCGAAGGTACTCCGACAATTTAGGTTTGTCAGCATTGCTGCCGGGACAGGTTGTCCCGGCAGTTGGCAACGATTGGAAAAAAACAATTGTGCAATATCGGACATGTCCTACATACCAATGCGTAACGGATCGGTAGTTTGGCGCCGCCTTGGGTGAAGGATCTACTCGATCTATCACCATCGACGTATATTTGGAGGATTGGATTTGAGTACTTCATCTCTTTGCAAAACCACACATTTTCGCTCTCGTGCCAAGACCGTTATCTGGCTTGGAACCTCTTCGTTCTGCTTCTCATTGCTGAATTGCGAGTCTGCTTTCGCCGCCGGACTGGTGGGAACGGCTCATACAGTCACCAAAGGCGATAACGTGGAGTCCTGGCAGCTTTCACAGCAGGCGACATTGAATATCGATCAGGCTGAGACTCTGGGCATCGTCGCTCGGCAATCTCAAGTCAATGCGGTAGGGGCAACCACTCAGCAGATCTTTGCCTCCGCTGGATCAGTGGTAAACCTGGCGGGAACCACTGTGACAGGTGGCAATGCGCGTTCCGGGGTTGAACTGACTAACAGTACCGCGACGATTTCTGGCAATAGCACTATCTCCAGTGATCGCCTTGGGCTCCAGGCCGGACGCAACATCAACGTCGATTCCGGCTCGAAGGTGACGGTCAGTGACAGTACGATCCGCGGGGCAACAGGCGGAGCACGTGCAACGGCCTTCAGTACATTAGAGTTTTCGGGCTCTACTATCGAAGGGACCGGTGCAGGCAGTTATGGTGTAACGTTGCTGAGCGGTTCGGCTTCCGCTACGGAAGGCAGCCAGATACTTGGTGGTCAGAATGGCGTAAGGCTTGGACTCGAGGGTGCAGGGCTGCCTGGAAGCCATTTGCTGTTGCGAGGTTCAGGTGTTGAGGGCAAAGGCGGGTCGGCAATTGTCGTGGATTACCAGGGGACCAGCGCAGCCGCCTCCCGGATCGACGTCCTCGACGGCTCGGCGCTGACGGGTGGCTCCGGGACCATTATTGAAGTCAAGGGGCTGGGCAATGCGGACTTCAATGTGGAGCGCAGCGACCTGATGGGCAACGTGCAGATTGCGGATACCAGTACGGCAGCGCTTGGTTTCAACCAGGCATCGTTGACCGGAGATGTGACAGCCGATACTGGAGCAACTGCTTCTGTAGCACTGCAGCAGGATTCGCAATTGACCGGTGTCATGACCAATGTCTCCAGCGCCACTATCGATTCGACGTCACGCTGGAACATGACGGGCAACAGTCAGGTGGGCGATTTGGCGCTCAATGGCGGTACGGTAAGGATCGGTGCCGATACCGTTTTCAATCAACTGGACGTGCGCAACCTTTCTGGTAGTGGCTTGTTTGAAATGAATGTCAATTTCACAACAAATCAATCCGACGTGCTGAATATCACAGGAACAGCGACTGGAGATCATCGTTTGTTGGTCGCCTCAACTGGGACAGAGCTGCCGAGCGGTCAACCCGTGGATCTTGTGCATGTCGCCGGCGGTGACGCCAAATTCTCATTGGCCAACGTCAATGGCGAGGTCGATCTAGGTGCGTTTTCTTATGGCTTGAAACAGAGTGAAAGCGGCAACGACTGGTTTCTCGATCCGACTGCTCGGACGGTCAGTCCGTCTACTCGCGCTGTCACAGCGCTTTTCAATACTGCCATCACTGTGCTTGATGGAGAGGCTATGTCTTTACGCAGCCGTATGGGTGAAGTGCGTTTCAATCGCTCTAAATCCGGCGCGTGGGGGAGGGCGTATGGCAGTAAGTACAATGTTTCGGACGCGTTTGGTGATGGTTATCGACAAGATCAGCATGGTTTCACGCTTGGCGCAGATGCTCCGCTGCCTATAGGCGGTGGACAGTGGCTGTTGGGCGTCATGGCCGGGCAAAGTCATTCTGACTTGAATTTGCACCGCGGAACCAGCGGCACGATCAAAAGTTACTATGTGGGCTCCTATCTCACCTGGATCGATAATGCCAAAGGTTATTACGTTGATAATGTGATCAAGTTCAATCGTTTCCAGAATGAAGCTAAAGTCGGGTTGAGTGATGGAAATCGTACGAAGGGTGATTACGATAACACTGGTGTCAGCGGATCTATTGAATTCGGACGCCATTTCGCATTCGATCAAGGCTATTTCATCGAACCGTATATCCAAGGCAGTGCTGCAATAATCCAGGGCAAAGATTATCACCTGGCGAACGGCTTGAGCGTCGAGGGTGATCGTACCCGTTCCATGCGTGCCGAGGGCGGTATGACGTTAGGTCGAAACTTGCAATTGCGCAACGGAGTTGTCTGGCAGCCTTATGTTCGTGCGGCTTTAGCTCACGAGTTCTCAAAGAGTAACGAAGTACAGGTGAATAATAATGTATTCAATAACGACCTTTCCGGCTCGCGTGTAAAAGTTGGCGGCGGTGTTGCGCTTAACATGTCGGATCGATGGCAGGCGCATGCGGAACTGGAATATATGAGGGGCAACAATATCGAAATGCCTATCGGCGCAACGCTTGGCCTTCAATTGAAATGGTGAATAAGTAAGTTAACGAGTTATAAAAAAGCCCCTTCATAAATGATGGGGCTTTGATTATTTTGTCAAGTCAAGGAGGTGTCGAAAGTTGCGGTGCAGGGAAATGTTCCACTTGCGTCCGATTTAGCTACGTCAGCTGTGAAGGTGCCAGTGAATCGATCGGTTTCCATGTCCAGTTTATAGTCCAAGGTGCCCGAGGTCGCTTTTTGTAGAGTTGGGGCCTGCTGGTTTTCGTAGCTGTTGTAAGTGATATTTGCACCGACATCAAACTCAGTAATAGCCGTTGATGCCTCAAGCTTGGATTTTTCAAAAACAATGGTGAAGGTCCGTACGAATGGCTTTTCACGGTCATAGGCAATGACGATGTATACGTCACCCCTGCCGGGGGTCGTGTCCGACCTTAATTCTGTATACCAAGCTCTGAATTTCGTGCCGTCTTCCAGGTCGGCGGTGAAGTCGTCTATGAAGTCGTTTTGGTTATAGCCAGTTTTCAGTGCCGCGCTGCGCATGAGTTAAATCTCCATATTAGCGAGTCGGGAAGATCCAGGCAGCATCGTAAGATAAGAGTGCGTGGACAACCCATATAAGACGACCTTCACTGTCTTGTAAACTGTCAGATATTACAGCTATGCAATAGACTGTTTTTATGCTTGGAGTCGTAGAGTGATTCAACTGAACAAGCCAGCCGCAATGTTCATCGAGAATCCCAATATTGCTGTATTGAATACAAATCCAATCAGCGACTGCGCGAGGACAATCTTTCGAATATCCCGTGTCGCAACACCCACATCCGAAGTCTGCACAGCCACGCCGATGGTGAACGAGAAGTACAGAAAATCCCAGTAATTGGGGGTGGTCAGTCCTTCCGCAAAACGCAGTGCTGGCTCCTTCCCATTCCAGGTGTAAAACAACCTCGCGTAGTGCACGCAAAAGATCACCCCGATCAGCAGCCATGAGCCGATCACCGTCAGCGCTGTGAAGCCGTAGTGCATCAATTTGTGTGTGTTATCCAGATCTTTGCTGCCCGTCAGTTCAAATGTGATGGTGGCCAGGCTTGCCAGCGCGGCGATGCACACGACGAAAAGCACCAGTCCAGCGTTTTCATCCTCGATCTCGGCGATGCGACGCACATCCGGGGCCTTGGCGCGTATGGTCAGCCAGAACATCAGGACCAGGTAAGTCCAGACACCGGCGTTCCAGCCGATGAGGATTTTGCTGACGATGGAGTCGGCCGGGACCAGCAGGCCCGTTGCGAGGCCGAACAGGGCGGCGCCGGAAAGACGAGGGTGGGTGCGGGCGAGGAAGGGCATGAAAGCTCGGTAGGTGAGGGAGGTTTTACCACCTTAGCCCAGCGATGACAGATGTGGCCACTGCGCATGATGTTGGCCAATCCTTGTGGGAGCGAGCCTGCTCGCGAAGACGTCAGCAGATTCAACATTAATGTTGGCAGACCGGACGCATTCGCGAGCAGGCTCGCTCCCACAGTTTGATCAGCGTTGTTTGGTGAATCGTTGTACGAGCTTCATGACCACGACGAAAAACACCGGCACGAAGATTACCGCCAGTGTCGCGGTGATCATCCCGCCGATCACGCCCGTGCCGATCGCCTGCTGACTCGCCGAGCTGGCACCCGTGGCAATAGCCAACGGCACCACGCCGAGAATGAACGCCAGCGAGGTCATCACGATCGGCCGCAAGCGCAAGCGAGCAGCCTGCAACGTTGCATCGATCAGGTCGTGACCTTCGTCATACAGGCTCTTGGCAAACTCGATAATGAGGATCGCGTTCTTCGCCGACAGTCCGATGATGGTGATGAGACCGACCTTGAAGAACACATCGTTGGGCATGCCACGCATTGTCACCGCCAACACCGCGCCGAGCACGCCCAGCGGCACCACCAGCAATACAGAGGTCGGAATCGACCAGCTTTCATACAGCGCCGCCAGACACAGGAACACCACCAGCAGCGACAGGCCAAGCAGAATCGGCGCCTGATTGCCGGACAGACGCTCCTGCAACGACAACCCAGTCCATTCCTGGCCCAAGCCCTTCGGCCCCAACGCTACCAAACGCTCGATTTCCGCCATCGCTTCGCCAGTGCTGTGCCCTGCTGAAGGTTCGCCGGAGATGGCAATCGCCGGATAACCGTTGTACCGGGTCAACTGCGCCGGGCCTTGAATCCAGTTGGCCTGGACAAATGCCGACAGCGGCACCATGTTCCCGGTGTTGTTGCGCACATGCATTTTCAGCAAGTCGTCTACCTGACTGCGCTGATCACCTTCGGCTTGCACGACCACGCGCTGCATGCGGCCCTGATTGGGGAAGTCGTTGATGTAGCTGGAACCCACCGCAGTGGACAGCACATTACCGATGTCGGCAAACGAAACGCCCAAGGCGTTCGCCTGCTTGCGGTCGACGATCAATTGCACTTGCGGCGCTTCCGCCAGCGCGCTTTCACGGACGTTCATCAATACCGGACTTTTCTCGGCGGCGGCGAGCAGTTCCGTGCGCGCCTGCATCAACGTCGCATGGCCCAGACCACCGCGATCCTGCAAACGGAACTCGAAACCGCTGGACGTGCCAAGTCCATCCACCGGCGGCGGCAGCACCGAGAAGGCCATGGCGTCCTTGATCTGACTCAACGCAGCGTTGGCGCGATCGGCAATCGAGCTGGCAGCATCGTCACTGCCACGTTCCGACCAATCCTTGAGCGTCGAAAACGCCAGCGCTGCGTTCTGCCCGCTACCGGAAAAACTGAAACCCAAGATCACCACACTGTCACTGATTCCCGGCTCACCGGCGTTGTGCGCTTCGAGCTGTTCGGCTACTTGTACGGTGCGGTTCTTGGTCGCGCCCGGCGGCAGCTGGATATCGGTAATGGTGTAGCCCTGATCTTCTGTAGGCAGAAACGAAGAAGGCAGGCGCGCGAAACAGAACCCAAGTCCAATCAACAGGACGACGTAGATCATCAGGTAGCGACCGGTGCGCTTGAGCGCATAGCCGACCCAACCCTGATAGCGATCGGTCAGTTGCTCGAAACGACGATTGAACCAGCCAAAGAATCCGGACTTCTCGTGATGCTCACCCTTGGCGACAGGCTTGAGCAATGTTGCGCACAACGCCGGCGTCAACGTCAGGGCGAGGAACGCCGAGAACAGAATCGACGTCGCCATGGACAGCGAGAACTGCTGGTAAATCACCCCGACCGAGCCTTGCATGAACGCCATCGGAATAAACACCGCGACCAGCACCAGGGTGATGCCGATAATCGCGCCGGTAATCTGCGTCATTGCCTTGCGCGTGGCTTCCTTGGGCGACAAGCCCTCAGTGGCCATGATCCTCTCGACATTCTCTACCACGACGATGGCGTCATCCACCAGAATGCCGATGGCCAGCACCATGCCGAACATGGTCAGCACGTTGATCGAGAAGCCCAGCGCCAGCATGGTCGCGAACGTGCCCATCAGCGCCACCGGCACCACCAGCGTCGGGATCAGCGTGTAGCGCACGTTCTGCAGGAACAGGAACATCACTGCAAACACCAGCAGCATCGCTTCGCCAAGGGTGTAGATCACTTTGGTGATCGAGACTTTGACGAAGGGCGAGGTGTCGTACGGAATCTTGTACTCCACGCCCGCCGGGAAGTAGCGCGCCAGCTCATCCATCTTCGCCCGCACCAGCGTTGCGGTGTTCAGTGCGTTGGCGCCGGGAGACAGCTGCACGCCGACGGCGGTGGACGGCTTGCCGTTGAGGCGAGTGCCGAACTGATATTCCTGACTGCCGATTTCGACGCGCGCGACATCACCGATGCGCACCGTGGAGCCGTCGCGGTTGGCCTTGAGCACGATGTCGGCAAATTCCTGAGGCGTCGACAATTGGCCTTTGACCAGAATCGTCGCAGTGATTTCCTGTGTGGAAGGCGACGGCAAATCACCGATGCTGCCCGCTGAAACCTGGGCGTTCTGCGCAACGATGGCTTCGTTGACATCGGCCGGCGTCAGGTTGAACGCGATGAGCTTCTGCGGATCGATCCAGATGCGCATCGCCCGCTCGGCACCATACAACTGCGCCTTGCCGACACCGTCCAGGCGCTTGATCTCGTTCATCACATTGCGCGCCAGATAATCGCTGAGCGCCACGTCATCGAGCTTGCCGTCGCTGGAGGTCAGGGTAATCAGCAAGAGGAAACCGGAAGAGACCTTCTCCACCTGCAAGCCTTGCTGATTGACCGCTTGCGGCAGACGCGACTCGACAACCTTCAGACGGTTCTGCACATCGACCTGCGCCAGTTCCGGGTTGGTGCCCGGCTGGAAAGTTGCCTTGATCGTCGCGCTGCCGAGGCTGCTCTGCGATTCGAAGTAGAGCAAGTGATCGGCGCCGTTGAGCTCTTCCTCGATCAGGCTGACCACGCTCTCATCGACGGTCTGCGCCGAGGCGCCTGGGTACACGGCATAGATTTCGATCTGCGGCGGTGCGACGTCCGGGTATTGCGCGACCGGCAACTGCGGAATGGCCAGCGCACCGGCCAACAGGATGAACAGGGCGACCACCCAGGCGAATACTGGGCGATCGATAAAGAAATGCGGCATATAAGAGCGTCCTGCTTACTGACCAGTGGTCTGGGCAAGTGGAAGAGGGGTTTCGTCGACCTGTACTTTTTCCCCGGGACGGGCGTGTTGCAGGCCTTCGATGACAATACGGTCGCCGGGCTTCAGGCCGCCGGTGACGATCCAGCGATTGTTCTGCACCGCACCCAGTTGCACCCGTTGCTGCGCCACGCGCATCTGCTCATCGACGGTCAGCACCTGGGCAATGCCGGCACTGTCACGCTGCACCGCGCGTTGCGGCACGGTAATGCCGTTCTGAATGGTTGCCTGTTCAAGGCGTACGCGGATGAAACTGCCCGGCAGCAGGTCGAGATCCGGATTGGGGAATTCACTGCGCAGGATGATTTGGCCAGTGCCCGGATCAACGGTGATGTCGCTGAACAGCAGCTTGCCAGGCAATGGATACAGGCTGCCGTCATCCTGAATCAGTGTGGCCTTGACCTGGTCCTGACCGACTTCCTGTAACTGCCCGGAACGGAACGCCCGGCGCAGTTCATTGAGTTCGCGAGTCGACTGGGTCAGGTCGGCATGGATCGGGTTGAGCTGCTGAATCAGCGCCAGTGGCGTGGTTTCGTTCTGCCCCACCAGCGCACCTTCGGTGACCAGCGCGCGGCCGATGCGGCCGGAGATCGGCGCGGTGACGGTGGCATAACCGAGGTTCAGTTTCGCCCGTTCCAGCGCTGCCTTGCTGGCGGCGACATCAGCGGCGGTCTGCCGGGCAGCGGCTCGGGCGTTGTCGTAGTCCTGGCCGCTGATGGCCTGGTCCTCGATCAACTGCGCATAGCGTTGTTCTTGCAGTTTCGCCTGAAAGGCGTTGGCCTCGGCTTTGCGCAGCGCGGCTTCGGCACTGTCCAGATCGGCCTTGAACGGCGCCGGGTCAATGCGGAACAGCACATCGCCTTTTTTCACGTCGCTGCCTTCGCGATAGGTGCGCTGCAACACCACGCCGGCTACTCGCGCACGCACTTCGGCAATCCGTGGCGCGGCGATGCGGCCGCTCAGTTCGCTGCTGATCGACAGGGGCTCGGTTTTAATGGTCTCGACGCGCACGGTGGCCGGCGGCGTCTGCTCTTCGGCGTTCGAGGATGAATCACAAGCGCTCAGCGTCAGCGCCAATGCGATCAGGCCGAGCCCGGCCAGCAGTTTTCCAGACATGTACAACCCCCAATATTGAAGGCCGCATCCTACGGCCAGACGGGGAGGTTAGCGGTGAAGCTTTGTAGCTGCTGTGTGAAATTGTGTAAGGGTTTTGCTCCGTGGCGGGTGAGGGCGTATATCCTGCAGGCCTTGAAATTTATTGCGACAGTTCGATCGCTTTCGCGAGCAGGCGCGCTCCCACAGGAGATCGCATTTCAATGTGCGAGCGAGTGAGCCCTGACTGTCGCCCCAGCATTTTCTGGAACACCCCATGCCCAACATCCTCCTGGTCGAAGACGACACCGCCCTCGCCGAACTGATTTCCAGCTACCTGGAGCGCAACGGTTATTCCGTCAGCGTCATCGGCCGTGGCGACCATGTGCGCGAACGGGCGCGGATCAGTCCGCCGGATCTGGTGATCCTCGACCTCATGCTGCCAGGTCTCGACGGTTTACAAGTGTGCCGCTTGCTGCGCGCCGATTCAGCGACCTTGCCGATCCTCATGCTCACAGCCCGCGATGACAGCCATGATCAAGTGCTGGGCCTGGAAATGGGCGCTGACGATTACGTCACCAAACCCTGCGAGCCACGGGTGCTGCTGGCGCGGGTGCGTACCTTGTTGCGGCGCAGCAGCCTGGGCGAACCGTTGGCGGTCAATGACCGGATCGTCATGGGCAATCTGTGCATTGATCTGTCCGAGCGCACCGTGACCTGGCGTGATCAAGCGGTTGAGCTGTCCAGCGGCGAATACAATTTGCTGGTTGTGCTGGCCCGGCACGCCGGCGAAGTGCTGAGTCGCGATCAGATTCTGCAGCGGCTGCGCGGTATCGAATTCAACGGTACCGATCGCTCGGTGGACGTGGCGATTTCCAAGTTGCGACGCAAGTTCGATGATCACGCCGGCGAGGCGCGCAAGATCAAGACCGTGTGGGGCAAGGGCTATCTGTTCAGCCGCTCCGAGTGGGAATGCTGAGCTGATGTTTCGTATTCTGTTTCGCCTGTATCTGGTGACGATCGTCTCCTATAGCGCGGCGATCTATCTGGTGCCGGATCTGGTGGTCATGGCCTTCCGGGATCGCTTCGTCACCTACAACCTGGACTTTTCCCGAGGTCTGCAATCGCTGATCACCAAGCAGTTTCATGCCGCGCCGCAAGAGCAGTGGCCGGAGATTGCAGCGGCGATGGACAAGGAATTCCAGCCGCTGCACATCGTCCTGACGCCAATCGACGACCCGGTTTTCACCCCCATCGAGCAGGAACGTCTGCACCGGGGTGAAAACGTGGTGCGCATCGGCGACTGGGGCTGGCGAACTTTGGCAGTCACTCCGCTGAATGCGGACATGGCCGTGCGTATGGTCGTACCGCCGGATCCGGTCGACGTCGATCTGTTGTACTGGAGCATCAACGTACTGATCGGCGCCATGCTGCTCGGCTGCCTGCTGCTCTGGTTGCGCCCGCACTGGCGCGATCTAGAGCGCCTGAAAGGCACTGCCGAACGCTTCGGCAAAGGCCACTTGAGCGAGCGAACCAGAATCGCCCCGAGTTCGAACATCGGCAGCCTCGCCAACGTGTTCGACACCATGGCTGGCGATATTGAAAACCTGCTCAACCAGCAACGTGATCTGCTTAACGCCGTTTCCCATGAGCTGCGTACACCATTGACGCGTCTGGATTTCGGCCTGGCATTGGCCTTGTCGGAAGACTTGCCGGCCGCCAGCCGCGAGCGCTTGCAGAGCCTGGTCGCGCACATTCGTGAGCTGGATGAATTGGTGCTGGAGTTGCTTTCCTACAGCCGTTTGCAGAATCCGGCGCAATCGCCCGAGCGCATCGAGGTGTCGCTCGACGAGTTCATCGACAGCATTCTCGGCAGCGTCGATGAGGAGCTGGAATCGCCGGAGATCGTGATTGACGTTCTGTTGCACGGCCAGCTCGAACGCTTTGCGCTGGATCCGCGCCTGACCGCTCGGGCCATCCAGAACCTGTTGCGCAATGCCATGCGCTATTGCGAAAAGCGTATTCAGATTGGCGTGCAGGTGATTGCCGGCGGATGTGAGATATGGGTTGATGACGATGGCATCGGCATTCCCGACGACGAGCGCGAGCGGATCTTTGAACCGTTCTATCGGCTCGACCGCAGCCGTGATCGCGCGACGGGTGGATTCGGCCTCGGTTTGGCGATCAGCCGCCGCGCACTGGAAGCGCAGGGCGGTACCTTGACGGTTGAAAGTTCGCCGCTGGGTGGGGCGCGATTCAGGCTGTGGTTGCCGGCCACGGCCTGAACCGTATGACGAATATCAGGGCTGCGTTGTGCCGCTGGTCTGCAACACGCATTGCTGGGTTTTACTGTCCCACACTTGACCTTTCGGACATTCGGGCTTTTTCACGGCGTCGCTTTCATCGACGGCGAAAACAGCAGGGCTGGACAGGGCAGCGACCAGCAGCGGGACGGCGAACAGCACTTGGCGAATGTTCATGGTCAATCTCCACTTTCATCGGCTTGGAGCGGAAGTTGTTGTTCTCATTTGCAGTGACTGTTCAGTTCTCAGGAAGATTCAAAATTGTGAGGCTGGGCCGACGGCGCAGCGGCAGATTTGCGCCGTTCCTGAATTCCGCGAATCACCAGGTACAACAGCGGCCCCACTGAAACGAACACTGTGGTCAGCAGCAAATAAGGCACTACCGACCAGACGGAGCGTCCCCGAGACCGGGCGTCCTTGACCATCCATACGCCGGCCAGTGTCGCCAGCAGGTACAGATCGATGACCACTTGCGCAGTGTCCGGTCGTGACATCAGGCTGAGGCCGAAGTCGATCAGTGACTGTTCAGCCTGGAGCATTACCGAAACGGTGTAACCGCTGAACGCGAGCAAAGCGGTGAGAGGCAGGGCGATGGACATCATGCTTTCCTTCCTTGGTGTGATGAGCAGAAGTGCCAGCCTACCGGCGCGACGCGCAATTGACCATTGACTTGTCATCCGCCGGCAGGCTAATTTCGAGCCCATGACTTTCACTGTATCGCGCTGCCAGCCAAGCATTATCACCGCCATTCCTCATTTGGCGGGCTAGCTCACGACTGCAGCACCCAACCCGCCCTAGAGGCGGGTTTTTACTTTCTGTCTCCGGGGTTCTGAAAACTGTCAGGAGACGACCATGCCGCACAGCCCCGACCAGCAAGCCCTGCTTGAGCATTACGTGAAAAAGATCCTGGCAGCGCCGGTGTACGACATTGCGGTGCCTACCCCGTTGCAGCCTGCGCCGGCATTGTCGCAAGCATTGGGCAATCGGGTCCTGCTCAAGCGCGAAGATCTCCAACCGACGTTCTCTTTCAAGATCCGTGGTGCGTACAACAAACTCGTGCAACTAAGCGGAGAGCAGAAAGCGCGGGGAGTGATCACCGCGTCGGCGGGTAATCACGCGCAGGGTGTAGCGTTGGCCGCACGGGAATTGGGCATTGCCGCGACGATCGTCATGCCGTCTACCACCCCTGAGCTCAAAGTGCTCGGCGTGCGCAGTCGCGGTGCCGAAGCATTGCTGCACGGTGAGAGTTTTCCGTTTGCTCTGGCCCATGCGCTGCATTTGGCCGAGCAGAGCGGATGCACGTTTGTTTCACCCTTCGATGATCCTGACGTGATCGCCGGCCAAGGCACCGTGGCGATGGAAATCCTGCGCCAGCATCAAGGCGCGCTGGATGCGATCTTTATCCCGGTCGGCGGCGGAGGTTTGATCGCCGGTATCGCGGCCTACGTCAAATACCTGCGCCCGGAGGTGCGGATCATCGGCGTCGAATCCGAACATTCGGCGTGCCTGCAAGCGGCTTTAAGTGCGGACGAGCGGGTGGTTCTGCCGAGCGTCGGCACCTTCGCCGACGGCGTAGCGGTGGCGCAGATTGGCGCGTATGGCTTTGAGGTTTGCCGCTTCTGCGTAGATGAAGTGATCACGGTCAGCAATGACGAGCTCTGCGCCGCGATCAAGAATATCTACGACGATACCCGTTCGATCACTGAACCTTCAGGTGCGCTGGCCGTGGCGGGGATCAAGCAGTACGTGGCGCGCAGCGGCGTTCGCGATCAGACATTCGTCGCCATCGACTCCGGGGCCAACATCAACTTCGACAGTCTGCGCCATGTCGCCGAACGCGCCGCTGCTTGCGGCGTGCCGGCGTAACAAGCGCTCGGGTTATTCCTGCAGGGCGGTGCCGACTTTTTCCGACGCCGACCAGATGCGATAGCGCACTTCGACGTCCGATGGCGCGTACACCACGACTGGCAACTTGCTGTTGTAGCGCAACATGAAGCCGTCACCGACGACCGGAACGAAAGCGCGCTTTTTCTGGCTGCCGGGCGGGCAGGCCATCATCGTGCTCATCGGGCCGATGACCTTTTCCAAGCGATAGAACGGATAGCCCCAGCCTTGCAGGTTCTTTTCATCGAGAACACCGCCCAGACGCTGGCGATTGCAATCCACTTCGAGGGTTTTGCCGGCGAGAATTTCAACCTGGAAATTCTCTTCCTGCTCTTGCTTGGGCAGATGGATGACTTGTCGGGTAAACCCGGCTTCGGCTTTGGGATACGGCGCCACGTCTTCGAGCTTGGCGGCGTGGGCGAGGGTGGAAAGGTTGGCGATTAACAGCCCAGTGATCGCGCAAATGCGTAAGGAATTCATGGAAGCCTCCGTGCGAGTTGAATTGCAATGGGAGACATTCTTGCCGTCATGGTCTTCGAAAGCAAATTCAGCCGGAGATTGCAGATTGCAGTGGACGGGTGGTCGGTTCATGCATTTTGCAAATAGCAGGATACTGGCCACTTTTCCAAGTGCTTGATTTTGCAGGGCGTAAAACGAACCGATCAAAGGCACGTTTTATGCGTTCTTCCGGTGAGGCGCACCGGATTTGGACGCCTACACTCCAATGGGCATTTCGCAGTACCACCATTTGCCGCACCAAGGAAACAGCGGGGGCACACCCGTGAAGGCGCAGCAAAGGGTCAGCGTGAATACTTGATTGGCAATCGCACAGAAAGGAGAGGGTTCGCCATGTTTTTATCTGCCTTGGAATTACGCAATATCATTGAAAGCAGCTTCCTGCCGAAACGCTGCCAGTGCACGCTGTCACCCGACTTGTCGATGTCCGTCAAAGTATTTGGCGACCATCGGACCGACCAGGCCGATCTCTACGTCAGTGGAATCGACGCCAGCCGCCTGAACAGCTGCCGTGAAATCAACAACCTGGTCGCAGGCCTGCGATCCGATCTCGCGCAACAGACCACGACACATCAAACCAGCGCTCGTTCTCGAGCCGTTTAACTCACCGTTTCACCCAGTTCGACCGTCACGCGCCGGGCCTGCACGAAACCCAGGCCCAGCGCGAACTCGACCAGCACCGCGAGCAAAATCCCGGGGCCGGCATGGCCATTGAGCCATTCGCCAAAACCCAACGCCGCCAAACCGAAACAGCCGACGATAAAACCATTGCTCAGCGCACTGCGTGCCGCTGACGGCGGAGCATTGCGCAGCAAATAAAACATCACCCCCAACGCCGCAAACAGCACCGCGCTGCGCCTTGCGACTACGCCAGTGCCTTCCGAATAGCCAATACTCCAGATCGCCAGCAACACCTCCGGAAAAAATCCCCAGACCAGCGCCAGCAAAAAACACAGGATTGAAGTGAAGCTCGACAACGTGCGGAACGACAACTGCATGGCCAATCCTTGCGGCAGTAGGGAAGGCCCCGAGCATAACCGCCGGAGCCACTCCACGCCTATGGCGAACCGGAAAATCAGAAGTGTCTGTCAGTTCTGTTGACTGCAAGCGTCAGATAACTTCCTGTAACTGATTTGTGCGGGCTTGCCGGTGTTGTCTATGTATTTCATGTCGGCGGTGATGACTTTGCATTCCAGGGTCGGCGGCTCGGTTAGCGAAAGCACCTTCGCCACGTGTAGTGGCATGCCGTATTGGTAGGGTGTTTGATTCGATGTGGCGGAGGTGTCGTTGGCTTGGGCCAGTGCGGCGTATGAGCAGCAGGCGAGGGTGGCGGTGAGCAGGAAGGGACGAATGTTCATGGGAGGACTCCAGCGTAACGGATAGGCGCCCGGCACGAAGCCGGACGAGCCTGCCGCACTGGGCGTCAGCGGGGGAGAGCTGAGGGTGTGCGGTGATATGGAGTCTCTGACTATGGCGTTAAGGCTGAGTTAACCGCGGTGAATATGAGCTGCGCTATTCACGGTTGCTTTTTCCTTGCCTCGGGCATTTGTCGGTTGCGATATGAATCATTAGGGTACGGGCTTTGACGTGCTCGAAAAAAATTAATGATAAGGCTGTGCTGCTAAATTTCAGTACCCTAACTTATCTGGAAAAAACGAGAGCGGTGGGTGAGTGGCCTTCCACGTTTTTGCGAGTTCTTTTGCTTTTTCTAATTGCTCTTTTGATAGGTTTTTTTCTATGTCAGGTAATGTGTCGTTGACATCTCGTATTACGTTACCTCCGCCATTAAGCTCCAGCAGATTTGAAAGTAAAGCATACGACTTTACTGGGTCGAACGTGAAACCGTACTTGGAGTTTTCTTCACCTATGTAAGATGCATATCCAAATACACCTTCTACATAGCTTGAGTCGGCGGCTTTCTCGTTCCAGAATCTGAACGAGGCTAAATCATTTTTTTCTATCATGATCGCGGCTAACCCCATCATTGCGAGTGGATAACCATTTTCAGCGGATGCCTTCATCCATCGTTCGATAGCTTGGTTGCGCCTTGAGGGTAGTAAAAATGAGCCATTCCCTTCTTGGTACTTCGTCGCCAGACGGAACTGAGCAAATGCGAATCCATTCTCTGCGGATTTCTCCAGCCATTCCTCGTTGCCCGTCATTTCATATAGCAGGTACATCGACTCGCTATCGCCCTGCTTTGCTCGCTCAACTGCAAGGCTTTTAGCATTAATTACCCAGCTACTGGCAGAGTCTTCACCTGGAGGACAGTTATTCATGGTCGTACACAAATCTTCTCCAATCCTTCCAAGGCGAATCATGGCGTAGATGTTCCCCTTTTTTGCGGAGCTTTCGTATGCTTTTTTAGCCTCCGGAGTCATGTGACGGTTGTTTTTTCTTAGCGCTTCACCGAGATAATAAAGTGCTTCATCGTCACCGCCTTCGGCTGCTATTTGTAATGGTTCAATTGCGGAGATGGCTTTGTATTGATTGTATAGTTCAATGCCCTTGGTTTTTGCCTGAGATTGTTCGTTCGTAAGCGCGTTTGACTGGGCTGATACTAGGCTTAAAAATGTTAACGCAGTGGCCAGCAGTTTCATTGGAGTCTTTGCCTATTCAGTCGTTCATCAAGGGCAGTGGCGATAGTTCATCTAGATGGAATTTGGGTGCGGACAACCTAAAAATATACTCAATTACTCAGCTTGTCGGGGAAGAAAGACAGCGGTGGGTGATTGGTTTTCCATTCTTCAGCGACGATTTTTGATTCTTCAATTTTTTCTGGTGTCATCTTTTCAGAAATTTTTTCGATTTTACGGTCGACATAATTTTGCACGCCACCGGCGTCACCGAGTTCTTTTAACAAAGAGAAAATAGCGTAGCCTTTGACTAAATCCAAAGAGTAACCTACTTTATCTGGCGTATGTGAAATGTACGCGCCATAGTTACTCATTGCAGCTTGTTCGCCTGTTGCGGCAGCCTTCTCGAGCCAATATCGAATGCTCGCCATGTCTCCTTGCTTATAAAGCGTCTCTAGATATTGCATCATAGCTTTAGGGTTGCCACCTTCCGCAGAGAGTAGCAGCCATTTTTTGACCGACGCTTCGCGTCCTCCAGGAGTAAAGAAGTAACCCTCTCCCTGCCTTTCGCTGATCGCCATCCAATATTGCGCGAGCGGATAGCCTGCTTTAGCAGATTTTTCTAACCAATGGTGATCCAACGTGATTTCGTACATCAAGTATAAAGATTCAGGATCGCCATCATTTGCCTTAGGTAACGTTATTTTTTTTGCCTCTACGAACCATTCTGCTTGAGTTTTTTTTGACGACGGGCAATTTCCCATCGTTGCGCAAAAATCTTTTTTTGCTCGACCCAACTGAATCATTGCGTATATGTTTTTTTTCTCTGCTGCCGATTCATACCAAAATTGGGCTTCGGGAGTCATGTATCCATTTTTCTTTCGAAGAGCTTCGGCAAGATAATACTGTGATTCTATTACGCCGTCTTTTGCCTCTCGCTCTAGCTGTGGAATGGCCGCATCTATTTTCATCTGGTTGTAAAGAATGATTCCGCTTGGTCCACTTTGCTGAGGGACTGAGGATGCATTGGTAAAATTGGCGCTATACGGCGACACTGAAGTCAAACCCAAGCTGAACATTAGAATGATTTGATTTAATTTGATTTTTATAAGTCTGTTCACTGGTTGCCTTTTAAATAGGGTGTCGCCCCACTAAGCGAGTAGGTTGGTGATGGGACATAATTTTGTTGACAATGATCAGCCAGATTTGCGCCAAGTAATTTTGGGTGCGATTTATAGTTTTTACGTACTTCAAAAATTGTATCATCAAAGAGGCTTTGAACGCTTTCCGCCATGAAACTATTCAGTGACATGCGATTTTTGCAATACTCTTGTTCTCCCGCTTACTCCTTTATACCAAACGGAAATGGCCGCTGGTGAGGGTCGGTTCATCACCTTTGCCTTCGGCGAGCTTGTAGTCGCTGCAATGGCGTTCCAGCGCGCGCGTCGAGAGCAACTTGCCGCGCTCGCGAGTCGTGAAACGGCCGGGGTAATCGTAGTCTTCCAGGTCCGGGGCGAGTTCGGATTTGACCGTCCCTAGCTAGATTTTTGCTCAATGCCATTACTTTATCCATCCGTTTTTCAGGCATAACGGATCTTGAGTCGTCGGATAAACTTGTGGGGCTAGGATTTATACTTCATTTGGTCCATATAGTCAGGTGCCATACCTTTTGTTTTATTTAGACTAGGGATGTCGAACTCTCGGATGCGGAAATATTTTGGTATTGGTGCGCCCGTGCCTATAGGGATTTGTTGAATCATGAATTGATCATTTATGTAATACTCAAGTAAGTCTTCAACATCGGGGCTGAGTCCCTTCGGTGATGTGACGAACCATTCATCCAAAAGAGCTTTAACAGAAGCGCTGGGGAAGCTGACTCTTAACCTTTGCGCTTCTCGATCAATATCTTCAAGCCAACTCAGTTCGGCGCGAAGGGCTGCCTTGTTTTTTTGCGTTTGTTTAATGGCTCGCTCGCGCTTGGCTGCCTCTACTTCGCTCTCGCTGCTAATTCCTAGTGCGCGTGCAATTGGACCATCCTTGTTCAACATAGGGCGTTGGAGGCGCTCTTCCTCATCATCATAAGCTTTATGCTGTCCCCGATATAGTTCCCATAAGCTGCGCAGGCGTTGGATATATAAGCGTCGATGAGCAAGGAATCCTTCAGTAGACAGCTTCTTATTTCCTGCTTTATTCATGTAGTTAGCGCTTGCACCGATGGCGCTGATACCATTTATATGGTCATTCAAAGTGAAAAGCTTGGCGACGCTAGTGTCGGTGCGTTTTATTTCATCAAGAGTTGGGAACGGTACACCCGCACGGATTGCAGCTTCATACATCTCGTGGAGGCATGCTAAGTGCAGTTCAGTACTATGTGGCACATCTTGTTTGCCCAAGCCACCCCCTACGTCATAAGATGTTCCGGGAACCAAGCGCTCCTCCCACCTAGGGGTTAGTGGTCCCGTACCGATCAATCTGGATCGGCGAGCATCTTGGCACTCATGTGCTGCAACGAGGTGTAAAGCTGACTTAACTGGGCCCGGAAGGCACTCTCCGTCGTCGACGACGTTTACGAACGGGATCAAATACTCCATAATAATGGAGTTTTCGCCACTACGGTCGACAGAGTCGAAAAGGCCAACGAAACTTACTTCAAGCTTCGCACCTTTGAAAATGGTCGTCGCTGGATCACATTCCTCGAATAATTTATGAGCGAAAGCGCGAGCTAGTGTGGCCCCATAGTCAAAGCCATAAACCGAAACCGAGATTTTTTTTACAGGCGCTCCGGATTTGCCTTTGATTTTAGTGAGCACGTCTTCCAAAACACTGAATGCGGCTTCTAGCCTCGTATCAACTCCCGTTTTGAAAAAGGTTGCCGTAATTTCGTTGTCGCGCGTGACTGAAAACACATCCAGGGTTGCTGGGGCTACGGCTTTAGCCAAACTGGACAAAAGGCTCCCGGGTTTTAGATTACTGTATGCGCTCTCCCACCATTTTTTTCCCGTAACGACGTCTTTTATCGCGTCAAGCGGGCTATTTTTTATCGTGTCTTCGGGAGTTTTGATAGCGCTGTCTTTGGCCCTATTTAATGCTCCGTCTAGCCCAGTATTGCTAAGCTGCGCACTACCGCCCAAGGATTCATCAAAAGTTTTCCCTAGGCCGGAAATGTAAAATCTTCGATAGTGTGCGTCCGGCTGAGCTTCTAAGTTTTTAGTGTCACCTGGATAAGCTAAAAACAAACGGGCGACATTTGTAAGGCGATTTTCTTTAAGATCTTCGACTAGGTTGCGTCCAAAGCCGTCAAAAAAGAACCCAATGTATAGAGTAGCTTCGCAAGGCAGAACAGATTTTCTCTCGGTTGCATTAAGACAAGTTTTTGCAGAAATTGATTGAGCACGATCAAGGTTTGTCGCGTTCATCATAAACCTCCTTGTTTTTCAATTGGCTGCTGATGGATTGGTATCAAAGGGACTGTCGAGGTTCGGGCTCCACATTATTTGAACAGAGTTATTTTCAAGAAAACGTACATGGAGATATCGATCAGTTCGACGCTGCTCCGGAAGAGTCAAAGTCGTTTCGTGAGTTTCTTGTTTCAAGCCCCTCTTTTCTTGCTCTTCTGTAGTGCTTAGTATCCAAGTTATCTTTACAGCAGGGCCCTCTATCGCTTGGCAGCATGTGATCCCACCGCTACCCATCGCACTTAAGTTGCCGCCCCAAAAATCGTTCACCCAAAAACTGAAAATTGGTCTTTCCATATAGTTTTCAGAAGTCAACATCGCACCCGGCGTACGAAACTGGTTATAAAGATACGATCCAATGAAAGGCAGCAGTAAAACGAATACCCCGATGACAAGGTTGCGGCGACGCCAGGTTTTTTGCCGTTGAGTATTCATGCTTATGAACATTTACCTAAATTCCTTATCCAGCAATGTATCTTGAATTTCCAGAAAGCTATAAGACAGACAGAAAGTTCTGATCAGTATGTTCATCATGAAACTCACGCCGACAACTCTCGCATCACCACACCAAGCGGCAACTTCTCTCCAATTGCCCGTTCTTTCGCCTTCTCCCACATCGGCCAGTTCGACGGAAATTCGCGGTCCATCAATTGCAGGCTGGCAAATAGGGTGACGTCTTCCGGGTCGGTCAAGCCTTCATCGCGGCCAGCGTCCAGCGCTTCTTTCACCTGTTTCAACCGTGCACCGTGACAACTGCTGGTGAAGACCTCAGGCGCTTCTTTTTCCAGTTCAGTGGTGAGGCTGTAGGGTAGAGGATCGATCTCCATGTCCGTCCACAGCTTTCCGTCAAGAAAGATAGGCTCGTATCTTCCGGGCTTTTCAAGGTTGAGTCCCTTCAGACAGTGCCATTGATCTTCTTCTGCTGGCACCCACCACTCCTGCAGTGGGCCAAACAGCCACGCATGCCAAGACAGATCATCGCGTGCGTACAGCATCGGCACCACTTCTGGTGCGTAGCTACGAATCATCAGGACTTCGCCAGCTTCATTTTTTGCCAGCAACGCATCACTAAGGTGAGCGGCGAGCTTGTCGGCTGGGCAGTCGGTACGAATCCAACTGGCCATTGCGGTGCAGCCGGTGAAGTGTTCGTGAGCAAGAAAGGCTTCGAAATCCATGTGGCTAACGTCGACCAGCCACGGGCCGTAGTTGCGCAGTTCGGCGAATTCCGGTTGCACCATCAACGGCCGTCGTGACGGGTCAACTCTGACGAACTGCAATCGAGCGGGTTCCGGCAACAGGCCGATCTCAACGATCGCGAATATCGACTGAGCGTTCTTTTTCGCTTCGCTCCAGGCTTTCGCTGCGTCACTCTTCGTCATCAATTTGCCCCCGATTGCAGGGCGAGTTTTTCACGCATGGCTTTTTTCAGGCATTCGACGCAGATGCCGGTAGGTGCTTTGAGTTTCGGCGTCACGGCGAGGGACTCCGCCTGCATCATCTGGTTAGCGCGGGTTTGCATCAGGCGTCCGGCGTTATCAATGGCTGCGAGTCCCGGAATGAATGGGGCGAGGATCTGAATGCCGGTACCGGCTCCCGGACCACCACCCGAATTCACCTTCACTTCCGTGCCGCTGATGGTCACACCACCCGCATCCACCTTCACAAAACTCCCGCCAGCCTTGGCCGTGAGCTCCATGCCACCCTCAATCACCACCTTCTCACCAGCGTGATAGTGAATCTCCGTCCCGGCCTCAACAAACTGCCCCGTCCCCACCTTCACATGCTGCGTCACACCCACTGTCAGGTGATCATCCGCGCGCATTTCGCTGATGCGGTCCAGATGGGTGATCCGGTGTTCTTCAACCTTGAACTCGCTCAACACGTTGGCTTCAACGGTGTCATGCCGTTCGTTGCCGACGCGGATTTTCTGGTCGTGTTCGATGTTTTCGTCCCAGTCGCGCTGGGCGTGGATGTAGATCTGTTCGGCGCCTTTTTTGTCTTCGATGCGGAATTCGTTGTAGCCCTTGCCGCCCGGGGAGCTGAGGGTTTTGAAGGTGCTGCGGGTCTTGTTGGCCGGCAGGTCGTAGGGGACGACGTTTTCCTTGTGGTACAGGCAGCCGGTCACCAGCGGTTGGTCGGGGTCGCCTTCGAGGAAGGTGACGAGGACTTCCATGCCGATGCGCGGGATGGCGATGCCGCCGTAGGCTGCGCCGGCCCAGCCGCTGGCGACGCGCATCCAGCAGGTGGTTTTGTCGTCGGACTGGCCGTCGCGGTCCCAGTGGAATTGGACTTTGATGCGGCCGTACTGATCGCAGTGGATTTCTTCGCCGGCAGGGCCGGTGACGACGGCGGTCTGGCTGCCGAGGACTTTCGGTTTCGGGTGTTCGAGGGCAGGGCGGTAGTGCGCGTCCCACGGGATGGCGAGGAAGCTGTTGCGGTAGCCCTGGTGGAAATCGCTTTTGTTGTCGGTGACGTCGCTGGTGACGTTTTCACCGAGCACTTGCGGTTGTTTGCCTTCGTGGAAGACTTCCAGCAGCAGCCACAGATCGTTCCACTCGGCGCGCGGGTGTTCGGCGAGCGTGAGGAAATGGCCGCTGGTGAGCGTCGGTTCATCACCTTTGCCTTCGGCGAGTTTGTAGTCGCTGCGATGGCGTTCGAGGGCGCGGGTTGAGAGGAACTTGCCGCGCTCGCGGGTGGTGAAGCGGCCGGGGTAATCGTAGTCTTCCAGGTCCGGGGCGAATTCGGATTTGACCGCGCCTTCGGGCAGCAGCTTGGGTTTTTCGAAATCGTAGTCGCGGCGGCTGACGCGAGTGGTGCGGGTTTCCAGGCGCAGGTTGAAGCGCTTGATCACCGGCTTCTCCGCAGCCATGCCGGAGTCCTGCTGGTAGCTGACCGGCTTCAGTTTGCGGAATACGGTCTGGTCGTCGCCGAACACCAGTTTGTGGCCGCTGCTGCTGTGCTGGAAGTGGAAGTGAATGCCTTCTTCTTCGCACAGGCGCTGGATGAAATGCAGGTCGGACTCGTCGTATTGCACGCAATACTCGCGTTCCGGGTACTCGGCGCCGAGCTGGAAGCTGTAGGCGTCGGAGAGAATGCCGCGATCTTCCAGCACCTGGGCGATGATTTTCGGCACCGTCAGTTGCTGGAAGATCTGCTGATCATGGTTGTGCTGCAGATAGGCCAGTTGCGGCATCAGGCTGATGCTGTAGCGGGTCAGGGTCTTGCCGGAGTCGCCCTGCTCGATGCGATAGACCTGGCCGTGAATCTTGCCTTCGCCGGTGGCGCCGAACGTCAGGCAGGCGCGCTTGTGCAGCAGCTCTTCGAGCTTCAGGTCGGGGCGGGCGCTGACCAGTTCGAGGTCGAAACGGAACGGTTCGTTGAGGGCTTCGCGACCGGTGAAGCTGAGGACTTGCAGGTCGGCGTTGGCGTCTTCGATCGTGAGGGTGATGTGGGTTGCATTGGCGTCCAGCATGCCTTGAATTCCGTCCGTTGAATAAGCAGGTGATGGATGTTGCAGGATTAGACGGCCTCATTCAAGGCGCAAATGGCGTAGGTGTGGGGCCTTGATGCCATAGGGAAAACCCTTAGGAGGGCGGTTTGGGTCAGTGAAATCGGGCCTTTCATAGACTTTGATGGTGTTTGAGAGATTGCCATCGCGGGCAAGCCCGCTCCCACAGGTTTCTCGGGTGTAGACAAAATCGGCATTCACTAAGGCCCTGTGGGAGCGAGCCTGCTCGCGAACGGCTTCTACAACCAATGCCAGAACCGGCTCCAGAACCCGCGATTGAGGTCTTCCTTGCAGCCGGCATATTGCTGCGCATACAGATCCGAACGGTTCTGCACCTTGCGCGCGGTCGGCGGTAGCCAGGCTTTGCTCGCGTAGGTCTTGTTGCGGAAGCCGCCCCAGCCTTCGTGGTAGTTCAGGTACTGGTTATAGGCGTCGTATTTGTACACGCCGTTGATCGAGGTGGTCTTGTCCATGTACCAGCCGACGAAGTCGATTGCGTCGTCGAAGTCTTCGCGATCGGCCCAGTTGCGGCCGGTGCTTTTCTGGTAGTCGGCCCAGACTTCGTCCTTGGCTTGCGCATAGCCGGAAGCGGTCGAGACGCGACCCCACGGAATTACCCAGAGCAGGTATTTGCGCGGCGTCTTGGCGTCGTAGCGATAGCCGGATTCCTGATACATGATCGCGAAAGGCACCTGGATCGGCACGCCCCAGCGTTTCTGGGTGACTTGCGCAGCGTCGTACCAGTCGCTTTTCTCGCGGAAGATTGCGCAGATGTCTTCCGGGGAGCGGGGCGGCGAGGTGCCGCAACCGCTCAGCAGGGTGGCCATGGTCAGGAGGGCGAGGATGTGCCTGTGATTCAAGAGCTGTTTTCCGTCGTGCGCAAAAAGGTCGACAGTCTACGCGCTCAGCTCAATTGATGACGATAGGGCAAATCCGGACCGGTTTTGCTGCAGGTCAGTGCGGCGGCTTGTACGGCGAACCTGAGCATGCCGTCGATTTGCTCTCGACTGAGCTGCTGCACGCCTTCGACCGAGTCCAGCGAATGTTCGGTCAGCCAGGTGATCAGCGCCGCCTGGAAGGTGTCGCCGGCGCCTACCGTATCGGCGATCTGAACCTGATTGGCCGGCACCGACCACGAGCCATGGGTGCGACTGAACACCGTTGCGCCGTCGCCACCGCGCGTCAGGAAGACGATCTGGCAGCGATGTTCGAGCCAGCCTTCAATCACGTTTTGCGGATCCTGCTCGGGATAGAGCAGGCTCAGATCCTCGTCGCTGACTTTGATCAGATCGGCCAGTTGCACCAACGTGGCGATGCGTTCGCGCCATAGATCGATGTTCGGCTCGGGATTGAGGCGCACGTTGGGGTCGAGGCTGATCAGGCGTTTGCCGCTTTCGCGTTGGACCAGTTTCAGCAACGTGTCGCCAATCGGCTGTACCACCAGCGAAAACGAGCCGATGTGCAGGCCGCGCACCTCGTCGCCGAGCGTCGGCAGATGTGCCTCGCTCAGTTGCCGGTCGGCACAGCCTTCGCCACGGAAGCTGTAATGCGGTGAGCCATTGGCGCCTACCGCGACCATTGCCAGGGTGGTCGGCGCGGAAAAATCCACCAGATAATCCGGGCGCACACCTTCGTCCTGCAGCACTTGCTGCAAACGCCGGCCGAGATAGTCGGTGGACAGCCCACCGAAGAGCGCCGAGTCCACGCCCAGGCGGCGCAGACCGACGGCGACGTTGAACGGCGAGCCACCGGCAATCGCCTTGAAATTGACTTTCGAGGCCAGACCGCTGGCATCGTTTTCGCTGAAGAAATCAAACAGGGCTTCGCCACACACCAGGTACATAGTTGTTTGCTCGTTATAGGGTTGCGACATGCTGTTGATAGCGTTCGTAGGCCTGCTGGAACGCCGCGACATTGGCGGCGATCGGCAGGGTTTCGCTGCCCGCGTCGAGTTTCACGCAGCGCTCGCACAGCTCGGCCAGGGAGACATCATCGCCGTTAGAGCGCGATGCGCACCACGCCGCTTGAATCGCCGCACCCAGTGCGGCGGCTTCGCTTTGTTCGGTGCAGATCACCGGAGCGTTCATGATATCGGCGACGATCTGCCGCCACACCGCGCTCTTCGAGCCGCCGCCGATCAGGCAAATGCGCAGGCTTTGTAAACCATTCTGGCGGAGCAAATCCAGCCCGTAGCGCAAACCGAAGGTGGTGCCTTCGACAGCGGCGCGGCACAGGTTGGCTTGGGTCAGATTGTCCATGGTCAGCCCGTGCAGGCTGCCGGTGGCGTGGGGCAGGGCAGGGACGCGCTCACCGTTGAGAAACGGCAACATGCTCACGCCTTCGGCACCGATCGGCGATTGCGCGACCAATTCGTTGAAGGTCGGCAGATCGAGCTTGAACAGTTCGCGAATTGCACCGGTGGCGTTGGTCAAATTCATGGTGCAGATCAACGGCAGCCAGCCGCCGCTGGAGGAACAGAACGTGGCAACCGAGGCACCGGCGCTGACGTTCGGCTCCTCCGAATAGGCGTAGACCGTGCCGGACGAACCGAGGCTCATGGTGATCGCGCCGGGCTGGATATTGCCGGTACCGATGGCGCCCATCATGTTGTCGCCACCGCCGCTCGAGACCACCGCGTTGGGGTTGATGCCGAGTTGCTCGGCGATTGCCGGCAGGAGAGTGCCGACGGCGGCGTGCGCGTCGATCAACTCCGGCAGCGCGGCTTGCAAACGGCCGCTGGCGTCGATGTCGCGCAGGATCTGCACATCCCACTGCCGCGTGCGCACGTTGAAATAACCGGTGCCGGAGGCGTCGCCGTATTCGCTGCAGGCGCGGCCGGTGAGCCAGTAGTTGAGGTAGTCGTGAGGCAACAGAATCCGCGCGATGCGTGAGAACACGTCGGGATGCTGCTCTTTGGTCCAGAGCAGTTTCGACACCGTGTAGCCCGGTGCAATGACCACGCCGAGGCGTTCCAGCGAGCCTTCCTCGCCGCCCAGTTGCGCGAGCAAGCGGTCGTTTTCCGGCGTGGTTTCGGTGTCGCACCAGAGCTTGGCCGGGCGCAGCACTGCGCCTTGCTCATCGAGCAGGACCAGGCCGTGTTGCTGGCCGGAGACGCCGACACCGAGGATCGCCTGGCCGTCGACATTGGCCGCTCGCAACGCCTGGCGGGTGGCGCTGACGAACGCGTCGAGCCACTGTTGAACGTCTTGTTCGCGGCGGCCGTTGGCGCCGCTGATCATCGTGTGCGGCGCCGCGCCCAGACCGAGCACCTGACCGCTGTCGGCATCGAGGATGATCGCTTTGGTGCCTTGGGTGCCGCAGTCGATACCCAGGAAGAGCTTTGTTGTTGTCATGTATGGGCCTGTCAGATTGCGCTGAAGATCAAGAGCTACCCCCTCACCCCAGCCCTCTCCCCCAGGGGGGCGAGGGGGAAAGGGAGCAGATTTTCATGCCTTTCACACTCTGTATTCGACTCGGAATTTCAGGTCGATGAATAACGGAAGAACCACGCGGTCGGTTCCCTCTCCCTCCGGGAGAGGGCTAGGGTGAGGGGCTTTTCAGCCGAGCACCCGTTCCAGAGTCCGCGAAACCCCAACCTCGCGCAAACTCTGGCAGCACCACTCGAATGCCGCAACAAACTCCGCCGACTTCGGTATCGCCGTGCCGAAAATCTCTTCAACACCCAGCAACCGCTCCGTGGTCAGCCCTTCGTCCGCTACCAGACCTTGGCAGAAAGCCCCTCGCGGGTCCGGAATCGAATACGTATCGCCATTCTCATCCATGCCCTTCAAATACAGCGCCCACGCCGCGACTACCAGTGCCGCACGCTTGGTCTCGCGGCCATCGGCAATCAGCCGATTGATCGTCGGCACGGTGAACTTGGGAAACTTCGATGAGCCATCCGAACACACGCGCTCCAGCTGATCGGCAATCGCCTGATTGGAAAACCGCGCCACCAGCGTGTCCTTGTATTCGCTCAGATCAATGCCCGGCACCGGCGCCAGTTGCGGCGTGACATCCAGGTCCATGTAGGCGCGCATGTACCGCACGAACAGCGGATCGTTCATGGTCTCGTGGACGAAGCGATAGCCCTTGAGAAAGCCCAGATAGGTCAGCGCCAGGTGACTGCCGTTGAGCAGTTTGATTTTCATTTCTTCGTACGGCGACACATCGTTGGTGAACTGCACGCCGACCTTTTCCCAAGCCGGGCGGCCGTTGACGAATTTGTCTTCCAGCACCCACTGCACAAACGGTTCGCAGACCACCGGCCAGGCATCGTCGACGCCGTGTTTGTCGGCCAGTTGCAGGCGATGCGCGGTGCTGGTCATCGGCGTGATGCGGTCGACCATGGCGTTGGGGAAGCTGACGTTCTGGTCGATCCAGTCGCGCAATTGCGGATCACGCAGCGCGGCGAACGCCAGCAGTGCCTTGCGCGCGACCGCGCCGTTGTGCGGCAGGTTATCGCAGGACATCACGGTGAATGCCGGAACACCCGCCGCACGGCGTCTGGCCAACGCGGCGCAAAGGAAGCCGAACACGGTGCCCGGCGCTTCCGGATGGGCGAGGTCGTGTTGAATCTGCGGCAGATGCGCCATGAATTCGCCGTTGCTGTCGTCGATGCAGTAACCGCCCTCGGTGATGGTCAGCGAGACGATGCGGATCTGCGGTTCGGCGAGTTTGTCGATCAGCGTTTGCACGCCATCTTCGGCCAGCAGCATGTCGCGGATCGCGCCGATGACGCGCACTTCGGTGTCATCGCTGTCGCCCAGTTCGAAGAGGGTGAACAGGTAATCCTGCTCGCGCAGATCATCGCGGGCACGGCGATCTTCCGGGCGCAGGCCGACGCCGCAGATTGCCCAGTCCAGCGCTTGGCCAGTGTTCATCAAGGCATCGGTGTAATACGCCTGATGCGCGCGGTGGAAACCACCGACGCCAATGTGGGCGATGCCCTGGCGGGTGTCGCTCAGGTTGTAACCCGGCAGTTGCACTTCGGCGGCGAGGCGATTGAGGTTCTGTTGGTTGAGTTTCATCGGATAGTCTCGAAATCAGGCGGCAGCGCGCAGTGGGCGGGTCAGCGCCACACCTTCAGCGTCGAACAGGTGGCAGTGAGTCGGGTCCAGACGCAGGCTCAATTGCTCGCCATAACGGCTGGCCAGATCGCCGCGCACGCGCATGGTCAGGGCTTCACCGGCGCTGGTGGTGACGTGGCAGAAGGTGTCGCTGCCAAGGCGCTCGCTGACATCGGCAGTCACCTGCAGCGTGCAGTCGCCGGGTTGCGCCAGCTCCAAGTGTTCAGGGCGAATACCCAGCGTTACTGCGCTGCCGACACTGAGGTTGGCAGCGTTGAACGGCAGGGTGATGCGCGTGCCGGCGTCCAGCGAAACTTCGCAGCTGGCGCCGTCGATGCGGGCAATCTTGCCTTTGAGGAAACCCATTTTCGGCGTGCCGAGAAAGCCTGCGACAAACAGGTTGGCCGGGTTGTGATAGAGGTCCAGCGGCGAGCCGACCTGCTCGATCCTGCCGCCATTGAGCACCACGACTTTGTCGGCCATGGTCATCGCTTCGACCTGGTCGTGGGTCACGTAGATCATCGTCGCTTGCAGGTCTTTATGCAGACGCAGCAACTCCAGACGCATCTGCACGCGCAACGCCGCGTCGAGGTTCGACAGCGGTTCATCGAAGAGGAAAATCTTCGGGTTGCGCACGATGGCACGGCCGATCGCCACACGCTGGCGCTGGCCGCCGGAGAGCTGTTTCGGCTTGCGCTCGAGCATCGGGCCGAGCTCGAGAATGCGCGCCGCTTCGCCAACCTTGCGTTCGACTTCGGCTTTCGGCACGCCGGCCAGATCGAGGGCGAACGACATGTTCTTTTTCACAGTCATGTGCGGGTACAGCGCGTAGGTCTGGAACACCATCGCCAGATCGCGCTTGGCCGGGCTGACTTCAGTGATGTCGCGGCCATCGAGTTCGATGGTGCCGCCGCTGACCTCTTCCAGCCCGGCGATCAAGCGCAGCAGGGTGGATTTGCCGCAGCCCGACGGGCCGACGAAGACCACGAATTCCTTGTCGTTCACTTCCAGGTCGATGCCCTTGATGATGGAAAAGCCTTCGAAGCCTTTTTGCAGATTCTTGATTTTCAGGTTGGCCATGAGATGGGCCTCCGCATTGTTGTTATTCGATTGAGCTGGATAAGCTCTTTTGTGGGAGCGAGCTTGCTCGCGAAGGGGCCGCGTCAGTCACCATCATTGTTGGATGACGCTCCGCTTTCGCGAGCAAGCTCGCTCCCACAGTGAATCGCATTAGATTGAGAGGCTTCATTTCACGGCACCAAACGAGAGGCCGCGCACCAGTTGTTTCTGGCTGATCCAGCCAAAGATCAGGATCGGCGCACAGGCCAGGGTCGAGACCGCCGACAACTTGGCCCAGAACAATCCTTCGGGGCTTGAATACGAGGCGATCAACGCGGTCAGTGGTGCGGCATTCGATGAGGTCAGGTTCAGCGACCAGAACGCCTCGTTCCAGCACAGGATCAGCGACAGCAGCACGGTCGAGGCGAGGCCGCCCTTGGCGATCGGCAGCAGCACGCGGACCATTTCCTGCCACAGCGTCGCACCGTCGAGGCGGGCGGCTTCGAGGATGTCTTTGGGGATGTCCTTGAAGTAGGTGTAAACCATCCAGACCACGATCGGCAGGTTGATCAGCGTGTAGATCACGATCAGCGCAATGCGCGTGTCGAGCAGGCCGAAACTCTTGGCCAGCAGGTAGATCGGCATCAGCACGCCCACCGGCGGCAGCATCTTGGTCGAGAGCATCCACAGCAGCGTGCCTTTGGTGCGCTGGGTTTCATAGAACGCCATCGAGTAGGCCGCCGGCACCGCGATCAAGAGACACAGGGCCGTGGCGCTGAAGGAGATCACCACCGAGTTCCAGGCGAAGCTGAAATAGTCGCTGCGCTCGTTGATGTGCAGGTAGTTCTCCAGCGTCGGCGTGAAGATGAACTGCGGCGGCGTGGCGAAAGCGTCGATTTCGCTCTTGAAACTGGTCATCACCATCCAGAAGATCGGGAAGAAAATCACGATCGCGATAGCCCAGGCCAGGGTGCCGAGCAGCAGGCTTTGCAGGCGGCGGGATTGTTGGAGGGTCATGGCAGGCCTCACGCTTTGTCAGTCAGGTTTTTGCCGATCATCCGCACCAGAATGATCGCGGCGATGTTGGCGATGACCACGGCAATCAAGCCGCCCGCCGAGGCCATGCCGACATCGAACTGCACCAGCGCCTGGTTGTAGATCAGGTAGGCGAGGTTGGTCGAGGCGTAGCCGGGGCCGCCGTTGGTGGTGGTGAAGATTTCGGCGAACACCGAGAGCAGGAAGATCGTTTCGATCATCACCACCACGGCAATCGGCCGCGCCAGATGCGGCAGGGTCAGGTGCCAGAAAATCGCGATCGGGCCGGCACCATCCAGGCGCGCAGCTTCTTTCTGTTCCTGATCCAGCGACTGCATGGCGGTCATCAGAATCAGGATCGCGAAGGGCAGCCATTGCCACGAAACAATGATGATGATCGACAGCAGCGGGTAGTGCGCCAGCCAGTCCACCGGTTGCGCGCCGAACAGCTTCCAGATGTAGGCGAGGATCCCCGAGACCGGGTGGAAAATCAGGTTCTTCCAGATCAACGCGCCGACGGTGGGCATGATGAAGAACGGCGAGATCAGCATCACCCGCACCAGGCCGCGACCAAGGAATTCGCTGGCCTCCAGCAACGCGCTGATCAACACACCGAAGACCACACTGATCAGCAGCACGCTGCCGACCAGCAACAACGTATTGGTCGCGCCGGGCATGAAGCCCGAATCGGTGAGGAAGTAAGTGAAGTTCTCCAGCCCGACGAATTCGTTTTCGCCGGGGTAGAGCAGGTTGTAGCGAATCATCGAAAAGTACAGGGTCATGCCCAGCGGCACGATCATCCACAGCAGCAACAGCGCCACCGAGGGGCTGACCAGAAACCAGCCGGGATTGCGCACCCGCAGCTTGCGCTGGGGTGGCGACAGGTCGATGTGGGCTTTGGCAGTTGAAGTATTCATGGCATTCACAACCGAGTCATTCAGACCTATGGAGATCCCCATGTGGGAGCGAGCCTGCTCGCGAAAGCGCCGGGTCGGTGTCATGTGTGTTGGCTGACACGACGCCTTCGCGAGCAGGCTCGCTCCCACAAGAGGCAGGAGCAAGTCGCTCAGCGCTTACTTGGGATAACCCGCGCGCTTCATCTCGCGTTCCGTAGTCTGCTGCGCCGCCGCCAAAGCCTGATCTACCGTGGTCTGGCCGATCAGTGCTGCCGAGAACAGCTTGCCGACCTGGGTGCCCACTGCCTGGAATTCAGGAATGGTCACCAATTGAATGCCGATGTACGGCACCGGTTTCAGCGTCGGTTTGCTCGGGTCAGCGGCCTTCAGCGATTCCAGCGTTACCTTGGCAAACGGCGCAGCGCTCATGTACGCATCGCTGTAGGTCGAAGCGCGGGTGCCCGGCGGCACGTTGGCGATGCCATCGGTCTTGGCAACCAGTTCGCCGTACTCTTTGGACGTGGCCCAGGCGCTGAAGGTTTTTGCTGCGTCCTTGGCCTTGGAACTGGTCGGAATCGCCAGCGCCCACGAATACAGCCACGCCGAGCCTTTATCCGTGACCTGATGCGGAGCGAAGGTGAAACCGACGTGATCGGCGACCTTGCTCTGGGTTTTGTCGGTGACGAACGAACCAGCCACGCTGGCGTCGACCCAGATCGCGCATTTGCCGCTGTTGAACAGGGCGAGGTTTTCGTTGAAACCGTTGCTCGATGCGCCTGGCGGGCCGGATTTCTTCATGGTGTTGACGTAGAAATTCAGCGCGTTTTTCCACTCCGGGCCGCTGAATTCCGGTTTCCACTGCTCATCGAACCAGCGCGCGCCATGAGCATTGGCGACCGTGGTCACCAGCGCCATGTTCTCACCCCAACCAGCCTTGCCGCGCAGGCAGATGCCGTATTGCTCTTTGTCTTTCTGGGTGAGCTTTTCCGCAAACCCGGCGATCTCTTCCCAGGTCGGCCGCTCCGGCATGGTCAGCCCGGCTGCCTTGAACAGGTCGGTGCGGTAATAGGTGATCGAACTTTCTGCGTAAAACGGCAGCGCATACAGCGAACCCTTCACCGACAGGCCTTCGCGCACCGACGGGAAGACATCGTCGAGGGCGTAACTGGCCGGCAGGTCCTTCATCGGCTCCAGCCAACCCTTGCCGCCCCAGAGTGCGGCTTCGTACATGCCGATGGTCAATACGTCGAACTGGCCGCCCTGAGTGGCGATGTCCGTGGTCAGGCGCTGACGCAGCACGTTTTCTTCCAGCACCACCCAATTGAGCTTGATGTCCGGATGCTCGCTCTCGAAGGTTTTCGAGAGTTTCTGCATGCGAATCATGTCGCTGTTGTTGACGGTGGCGATGGTCAGGGTCTGGGCGCCAAGGCTGACGCTGCTGAGGGTCATGCAGGTGAGAGCGAGCAGAGCTTTTGCAGTGGGTTGCATCGTGCACTCCTTTTCTGACACCCGACGGGGCAGAAGGACAGTTATTGTTTTTGTGTCTTCCGAATGCAGGAAGAATCTGCGCTGATTACAGCCTTCAACGGCGGGGCTGACAAATCATCCCTAGCACTTATGTCGATACTTTTTTGCACTGGGGTTTGGTGGAGTGAACGCAGGGAAGGGGTTTTGCGCGAGGTGCGGTTAACGAATGCGTACAGATTTCGCCAGCCGGGCACAACCTCTTGTGGGAGCGAGCCTGCTCGCGAAGATGGTGTGTCAGCCACAGGATTTTTCACTGACAGAACGCTTTCGCGAGCAGGCTCGCTCCCACAGGTGGCGTGTCGTCAGAGATGATTCTGTTCAGTCAGCCGCTGCACCGCCAGCCGTCGATAGTGCGACGGCGTCATGCCTTTGAGTTGCTGGAAGCGTCGATTGAAGTTGGAAATATTGTTGAAGCCCGACTCGAAGCACACCTCGGTCACCGGTTTGTCGCCATCGGCCAGCAGCTCACAGGATTTGCTGATGCGCAGGCGATTGACGAATTCGATGAAGTTGCGTCCGGTGGCCTGTTTGAATACCCGGCTGAAATAGGTCGGCGTCATGCCCAGGTGCTCGGCCACTTCTTCCAGTGAAATGTCCCGGGCGTAATGGCTGAAGATGTAATCGACCGCGCGGTTGGTGCGGTCGATGTTGTGTTCGTCGGCCAGTTGCGGCGTGGTGGCACCGGACAACAACAGGTAATCCTCACTGGCCGCGAGCAGTTCCATCAGGATGAAAAAATGCCCGAGGCGGGTGATGCCGGTGCTGTCGGCGATCCGCTGCATAAGCGTCATGGCCTGACGGATCGTGCGCTTGCAGCGAAATTCGATGCCGTACTGCGCGCGCTCAAGCAGTGGCGCCAGGGATTTCAGCTCAGCGAACACCTGATGCCCGCTCTCGAACAATTCGTCGGTGAAGTTGACCAGCATGTCGCGCTTCTCCACCACTTCATCTTCAGCGACCTGGCTGATCCAGTTGTGCGGCAGGTTGGGACCGGTCAGAAACAGGGTTTCCGGATAGAAGTTGCCGATGTAATCGCCGATGAACACCTTGCCGGAACTGGCAACGATCAGGTGCAGTTCGTATTCCTTGTGGAAATGCCAGCGCACCAGCGGGCAGGGAAAGCCGTGCTGGCGGTAGATGATGGACAAGCCGTTATGGTCGTCCATCAACTCGTAGGAAGGGTCGGTCACGCGAGCGGTTCGGGTCATGACGAGGCACTTTTTTATTATCGCTGCGCGATCATGCCTCGTTTTTTGCCATTTGTGCCACTTCCGACCGGCCGTCCGTGGAGACCGCTCAACTGAGCTTGTCGCGGGCCTTTTGCAAGTTGGCCATTTGGCAGAAGCGCACGATATTCGAATTCTTGATGAAGTCGAAATTGATGATGTTGCACTTGCGCGCCCAATCGGATTTTTCCGGATCGAACCACTCGTCAAGACTGTCGAGGATTCGCTGTGGCCCGCCGAGTGTGTAACTGGTTGCCGACAGCGACCACGGGCGGCGCGTACTGACAGGTGTGCTCAGTACGTTGTCTATATAGCCATAAAGATCCGAGGTGCTGACCTGTGATTTGCCGATCCACTTGTGATTGATCTGGCTATAAAAGCGGAAGTCCAGGGTTTCCCAGGTCATCGGCGCAGCCACCATAACGCGCTGCAATGGATCGATGGCTTTGAGTTGGCCAATTGTCAGATGCAGATTTTCGGTGGGAATGATCCGTTCCCCAAGGTGCTCCAGCAAAGCTGTTCTGAATTCCTCATGGTTGAATGGATCTGTAGCGTTGGAAAGTTCATGAAAGTCCAGAACGATAAACTCGTTCGGGCTTCTTTCATAAAATCCCTTGAGGTCTCTGATCAGGTCTTCAAGCGTTCGCGAAGAGTTGAATCCATTGTGCTGGAAACGGAATCTCGCCAGTTGTTTCGCCTTGCTGTTGTAAACAAGGCGTACATCAAGTGCGCGAGCGCCGCGATTCAACTGCGAATAAAACGAAACGTCCTGGCAGGCAAGCCAGTTTTTCCCGGGAATCAGGGCATAAGAAGCTTCCCAGTCACAGCCGGCGTTGTGCGCGCCGGGCAGGGTCATTTCGAATAACGAAAGATTATCGATCTGTGGTGAATCAGCCATCCATTGATGGGTTGGTATATCGTCGAAGTTTTCCATGTTGCATATCCTGCGAAGTGGTTGATTAGTTGCGCGCAGGATGTTTATAGGCATGTTAGCGTTATTGCGAAAGTTCGCTTTTAATGCAAGTCATGTAATTGATGTAATCAACGCTCTGTTGGATTCAACTGGTTTTTCGCTTCGATCCATTGAGCCATGTATTGAGTGCTTTTGAGTGTGTGATGTCGCAGCATGGCGCCGGTGAAATTGTCGTTTCTAAGTTGTGCCAAGTGTTGTCGGCAATCATCTATCCGGTTGGTCAGACGCGGGCCATGTACGCTGCGCTGATAACGTTGCTGCAAAAGTGCCGAAGCCTGAATCTGCGCTTGCTGCCAGCGCGCTGGATCTTCGTACAGTTGCACGGCCTGTTCGGCGAAGGTATTTGCGTCCAGGGCAATGGCGCCCGGCCAAGGAGCATCGCCGTGCATGGCTTCGGCGCCGATCGGTGTCGTCACGCTTGGCGTGCCACAGAGCATGGCATCGACCAGTTTGCCCTTGATTCCCGCGCCAAAGCGCAATGGCGCAAGGCAGACCCGCGCTGCCGACATCACTTCAAGCGCATCTTCGGCCCAGTCCATGATGTGAAAGCCTTGGGCCGGGTTGTGCAGTGCGGTGGCTTTGGGCGGCGTATAGGCGCCATAGATATGCAGTTGCGCGCGAGGCAAGCGCGCGCGGATCAGCGGCCAGAGCGTGGTCTTCATCCAGAGCACGGCATCCCAGTTTGGCGCGTGACGGAAGTTGCCAATACTGAGGAAATGCGCGCGCTCTTCGAAACCTGGCGCGGCGGTGTCCGGAAGATCAATCATCAACGGACACCAATGCAGGATTTGCCGAGGCAGGCCGAATTCCTCCACCAGCAGGTCGATCTCGACTTCGGAAATCATCAGGTTCAAATCACACCGGTACAGCGCAGCGATTTCCCGTTTGGCCAGATCGGTGCTCGCCATCAGCTGGAATTCTTCGTGCAATGCCGGTGCGAACAGTTCGGTGAAATCAGTCTGCTCGTCGTCGCTTTTCAGCCGGTCTTTCAGACGCTGATGACGCGCATGCCGCAGGCTTTGCAGGTCGGAGGTTTCCAGGATGCGCAGGGCGCCCGGGCAGTGTTTCTCCACCCGCCAGCCAAACTGTTCTTCCATCATGAACTGATCGAACAGCACGATATCCGGCGCCAACTCGCTGATGAACGTGTCGAAACTGCTGTTGTTGAGCTCGATCGATACTTCGCGAACGCCCAGCGCCGTCAGATCAGCCTTGTGTTCACCCGGGCCGGCCGGGCTGCTGAACGTGATGTCCCATCCCTGATCGAGAAATGTCTCGAGGATCTGCATGACATGTCCGCTGGCCGCCGAAGAGCGGGGCTCGGGCCAGACGTAGCCGATGACCAGGACTTTGGTGGGAACTGAGTGGGACATCGCTGGATTCTCGGCGCTTAAAAAAGGCGCAATTAAACCACAGTGATGCGTGCTCATCGCCAGTTCAGGTTGATCACGATTGCTCGGGTTCCAGCCAATGCAGGTAGATGCGCAGGACTATTCCAGTATGGATTTGACCTTGTCGCGTAGCTGGTCAATCGAAAACGGTTTGCCGATGACATGCATGTCGCCGGGTACTTCGATAGTCTCGGCATAACCGCTGGCAAACAGGATGGGCAGAGCAGGGCGCAGCTGACGGGCCTTTTGAGAAAGTTCGCGGCCATCCATGCCAGGCAGGCCGTGGTCGGTCATCATCAAATCGATGGCTTTGCCAGTATTCGCAAGAATCTCGAGTGCCGCGTTCCCGTCATCAGCCTCCAATACCGTGTATTCCAGCTCTTCCAACACATCCACGATGAGCATGCGCACGATGTCGTCATCTTCTACGACAAGGATAGTGGAGGCATTGGCAGACATGGCAGGACTCTCAAAAATTGAAATCGGGGGATACCGGGCAAGCGAATTTTGCCGGACTCTTGCATGAGTAAGTGGCGCATAGCCACAAGTTCCCGAGCTGATACAAAAAAGAACAGGTCAGTGCGGTGCGGCAAGGATAACCGTTGGCGTCGTCCAATGCGCAGGCGTGTGTAGGAAAATGCCATCATTTGTGTGAGAAAAATGGATCCATGGCGGGGTTTTGGGGCAAACTCTCGGGTTTTCAACAGTTCGACAAGGCTGCCCCATGTCCTCTCCGTCCTCGGTTGATGAACAACGGTTCCGCAAACTTCTGAGTCGCAACGTCAGCCTGCCGCTGGGCGTTGGCGTGCTCAGCGCCGTGTTCTTCGTCTCGCTGATCACTTATTTGCTGTCGGTCATCCAATGGGTCGAGCACACCGACCGGGTGATCAATAACGCCAATGAAGCGGTGAAGCTCACCGTTGATCTGGAAACCGGCATGCGCGGCTATCTGCTCAGCGGTGACGAGCACTTTCTCGACCCGTACGAAGTTGCCAAGCCGCGTATCGAGGTCGCTCTCAATACGTTGCTGGAGCTGACCGCCGATAATCCGGTGCAGACCGATCGCCTGCGCCGTTTGCAAGCCTTGCAGGTGGAGTGGGCCAACTACGCGCAGTCGATGATCGATCTGCAGCGCAGCAGTGGCGACTATCGCGGTGCGGTCAAGGCCGGGCGGGGCAAGCGCCTGACCGATGAAATCCGCAAGCAATTCGAGGACGTCATCGAGACCGAGCAGGTGCTGCGCGCCACCCGCAATGAGGATGTGCGCCGCACGACGATCTGGAGCATCACCCTTTATCTGATTTTCATCGTCGGTATCAGTGGGTTGCTGGCCTACATCGGCCGCCGTGATCTGCTCAACCTGTCGACCAACTACAGCGCCAACCTCGCCGCCCAACTGGCCAGCGCCGAACGCCTCGAGAAACAGGCGTGGCTGCGCAACGGCCAGACGCAACTGGCCGAGCAGGTGTTGGGTCAACTGACGCTGAACCTGCTGGGGCGCAATATTCTGCAATTCTGCGCGCAATACCTCGGCACTGCCGTCGCCGCGCTTTATGTGCGTGAAGAACATGGCGGCCTCAAGCGCGTGGCGACTTATGGTTTCTCCCGCGAGCAGGAAGAGCTCAATCAAACGATCTACAGCGGCGAAGGCATCGTCGGCCAAGTGGCAGAACAGGCACGCCTGATCCGTCTCGACGCGGTCCCGGGCGACTATTTCAAAGTCAGCTCCGGTCTCGGCGCAGGTCTGCCGCACAGTGTGCTGGTGGTGCCGACCAGCGATGATGATCGGGTCAACGGTGTGATCGAACTGGGCTTCCTGCGTCCGCTGTCCGAGCGCGACATCGAACTGCTGGAACTGATTGCCGGCAACATCGGCACCTCGATCGAAGCGGCGCGTTACCGTCAGCGCTTGCAGGAAGTGCTCGCCGAAACCCAGCAGCTCAATGAAGAGCTGCAAGTGCAGCAGGAAGAGCTGAAGACTGCCAACGAAGAGCTGGAAGAACAGTCGCGGATTCTCAAGGAATCCCAGGCGCATCTGGAAACCCAGCAAGTCGAGCTGGAGCAGACCAACGAGCAGCTCGCCGAACAGCGCGATGCGATGGACAAGAAAAACACCGAGCTGAATCAGGCGCAGATCCAGCTTGAAGAGCGTGCCGAAGAGCTGCAACGCTCGAGCAAGTACAAATCCGAATTCCTCGCCAACATGTCCCACGAACTGCGCACGCCGCTCAACAGTTCGCTGATTCTGGCCAAGCTGCTGGCGGAGAACCCGCAGCAGAATCTGTCGGCGGAACAGGTCAAGTTTGCCGAATCGATCTATTCGGCCGGCAACGATCTGCTCAACCTGATCAACGACATCCTCGACATTTCCAAGGTCGAGGCCGGCAAGCTTGAAGTGATTGCCGAAAACACCCGCGTCGATCGTCTGGTCGACGGCTTGCGCTCGATGTTCGAACCCTTGGCGGCGGACAAGAAACTGGCCTTCAGCGTCGAGGTTCAGCCGGACGCACCGGGCTTGCTGTTCACTGACCGTCAGCGTCTGGAGCAGGTGATCAAGAATCTGCTGTCCAACGCGATCAAGTTCACTGAGCACGGCGCCGTCAGCCTGAGCATCACCGCGCAGCCGAACGATCACATCGCCTTCAGCGTCAAGGATTCCGGGATCGGTATCGCCGCGGATCAGCAGGAAAGTATCTTCGAGGCGTTCCGTCAGGCGGATGGCACCACCAATCGCAAGTACGGCGGCACCGGCCTTGGCCTGTCGATCTCGCGGGATCTGGCGACGTTGCTGGGCGGTTCGATCAGCGTCGACAGCGTGCCGGGGCAGGGCAGCACGTTTACGCTGGTGTTGCCGCGTCAGTATCACGAATTCGGTGAAACGCCGGCCGCGCCGCTGACCTTCCACCCGGCACCTGTGACGCCTGCGCCAGTTGCTGTTGCGGCTCCGCTCGCATCGGCGATTCCGGCAGTTATCCCGCGCTTTGCCGACGATCGCGACAAGGCACCGTTCGCCACCCGCTGCATTCTGGTGGTGGAGGACGAACCGAACTTCGCCCGTATCCTCTATGACCTGGCCCATGAGTTGGGCTACATGTGTCTGGTCGCCCACGGCGCTGACGAAGGTTACGACCTGGCGCGCGAATTCGTTCCGGATGCGATCCTGCTCGACATGCGCCTGCCGGATCATTCCGGTCTGACCGTGCTGCAACGCCTGAAAGAACGCGCCGAAACCCGGCACATTCCAGTGCACGTGATTTCCGTGGAAGACCGCGTCGAAGCGGCCATGCACATGGGCGCGATCGGCTACGCAGTGAAGCCGACCACCCGCGAAGAGCTCAAGGATGTGTTCGCCCGTCTCGAGGCCAAGCTGACGCAGAAGGTCAAACGCGTGTTGCTGGTCGAAGATGACGATCTGCAACGCGAAAGCATCGCGCGGCTGATTGGCGACGAAGACATCGAAATCACTGCCGTCGGCCTGGCCCAGGACGCCCTGGAATTGCTGCGCACGACCATCTACGACTGCATGGTCATCGACCTCAAGCTGCCGGACATGCTCGGCAACGATCTGCTCAAGCGCATGTCCACCGAGGACATCTGCTCGTTCCCGCCGGTCATCGTTTATACCGGACGCAACCTGACCCGCGACGAAGAGGCCGAACTGCGCAAGTATTCGCGCTCGATCATCATCAAGGGCGCACGCTCCCCGGAGCGATTGCTCGACGAGGTCACACTCTTTCTGCACAAAGTCGAATCGCAGCTGTCCCATGAACGGCAGAAGATGCTCAAGACCGCGCGCAGCCGCGACAAGGTCTTTGAAGGTCGCAAAGTGCTGCTGGTGGACGACGATGTGCGCAACATCTTCGCCCTGACCAGCGCACTGGAACACAAAGGCGCAGTCGTGGTGATCGGCCGTAATGGCCGCGAAGCGATTGAGAAACTTCATGAAGTCGAGGACATCGACTTGGTGCTGATGGACGTGATGATGCCGGAAATGGATGGCTTCGAAGCCACCATGGAAATCCGCAAGGATCCGCGCTGGCGCAAGCTGCCGATCATCGCGGTGACGGCCAAGGCCATGAAGGACGATCAGGAGCGCTGCCTGCAAGCGGGCGCCAACGACTACCTGGCCAAGCCCATCGACCTTGATCGTCTGTTCTCGCTGATACGTGTGTGGTTACCGAAAATGGAACGCATCTAGTGGAACGCAGCAGTTCAGCCGAGCGCAACAGCGAAATCGAATTACGCTTGTTGATCGAGGCGATTTACCTGAAATACAGCTACGACTTTCGCGACTACTCCGGCGCTTCGATCAAGCGCCGGGTGCAGCACGCGCTGAGTCAGTTCGAGTGCGCGACCATCTCGGCCCTGCAGGAAAAAGTCCTGCACGACCCGACCGCGTTCATGCAACTGCTGCAACTGCTGACGATCCCGGTCAGCGAGATGTTCCGCGATCCGTCGCACTTCCTGGCGATCCGCAACGAAGTGGTGCCGCTGCTGCGTACCTATCCGTCGCTGAAAATCTGGATTGCCGGCTGCAGCACGGGCGAGGAGGTCTATTCGATGGCGATTCTGCTGCGCGAGGAAGGCCTGCTCGACCGCACGATCATCTACGCCACCGACATCAACCCGCGCTCGCTGGAGAAGGCCAAGCAAGGGATTTTCTCCATGGAAAACGTCCGCGCCTACACTGCCAACTATCAGCAGGCCGGCGGTCAGCGTTCGTTTGCCGATTACTACACGGCAGCCTACGGCTACGCGATTTTCGACAAGAGCCTGTGCGAGAACGTGACATTCGCGGACCACAGCCTGGCCACCGACAGCGTGTTCTCCGAAACCCAGTTGATTTCCTGCCGCAACGTGCTGATCTATTTCAACAAGAAGTTGCAGGACCGGGCGTTCGGGCTGTTCCATGAATCGTTGTCGCATCGCGGCTTTCTGGTGCTGGGCAGCAAGGAAACCCTGGATTTTTCCAACTATTCGAACCAGTTCGAGGCGTTGGTCAAACAAGAACGGATCTACCGCAAATCATGAACGACACCCCGAGCCTGCCTCGCATCGAGGCCGTCGTGATCGGCGCCTCCGCAGGCGGTGTCGAGGCGTTGCTGACCCTGCTCGGGCCATTGCGCAAAGGCTATGTGCTGCCGATCATCATCGTTCTGCATCTGCCGGAAGAGCGCCGCAGTCATCTGGCCGAAGTGTTCTCCCGCCGTGTGGCGATGCCGGTCAAGGAAGCTGAAGACAAGCAGGACATTGAAGCCGGCACGGTGTATTTCGCCACGCCCGGTTATCACTTGTCGGTCGAAGCGGATCGCAGCCTGTCGCTGAGCCTGGAGGATCGCGTGCATCATTCGCGGCCGTCTATTGATTACCTGTTTGAATCCGCCGCTGACGTTTACGGCCCGACACTCGCCGCCTTACTGCTGACCGGCGCCAATCAGGATGGCGCTTACGGGCTGGCCTGCGTCAAGCAGTGCGGCGGTCTGACCATTGTTCAAGACCCCGATGATGCACAAGTCGCCACCATGCCCCAGGCTGCACTGAACGTTCTGCAGCCGGATCATGTCCTACCCATTCACGGCATCGGCCGTCTGCTAGTCGAGCTGGAACGAATCGCATGCTGAGTAATATCCAAGCCAAACTGTTGATCGTTGACGATCTGCCAGAAAACCTGCTGGCGCTGGAAGCGCTGATCAAGCGCGAGGATCGCACGGTCTACAAGGCTCTGTCGGCGGACGAGGCACTGTCGCTATTGCTGCAACACGAATTCGCCATGGCCATTCTCGACGTGCAGATGCCGGGCATGAACGGCTTCGAACTGGCCGAGTTGATGCGCGGCACCGAGAAGACCAAGAACATTCCGATCATTTTCGTCAGCGCCGCTGGCCGTGAACTCAACTACGCGTTCAAGGGCTATGAAAGCGGTGCGGTGGACTTCCTGCACAAGCCGCTGGACATTCATGCGGTGAAGAGCAAGGTCAACGTTTTCGTTGATCTGTATCGCCAGAGCAAGGCCATGAAACAGCAGGTCGAGGCGCTGGAGCAGGCCCGACGCGAGCAGGAAGCGCTGCTGCAACAGCTGCAAAGCACGCAGCTTGAGCTGGAACAAGCGGTGCGCATGCGCGATGACTTCATGTCCATCGTTGCCCACGAGGTGCGTACACCGCTCAATGGCCTGATCCTTGAAACCCAGCTGCGCAAGATGCACCTGGCCCGGGACAACGCCGCGGCGTTCACCCTCGACAAGATGCAGGCGATGGTCGACCGCGATGAGCGGCAGATCAAAAGTCTGATTCGCCTGATCGAAGACATGCTCGATGTCTCGCGAATCCGCACCGGCAAACTGTCGATCCGCCCGAGTCGTTTCGATCTGGTGCAACTGGTCAGCAATCTGCTGCAAAATTTTGCACCGCAAATGGAAGCGGCGGAAACCAGCGTTTCCTTTGAGGCGTCCGAGCCGGTCGAAGGTTGCTGGGACGAGTTCCGCATCGAGCAAGTGGTGTCCAATCTGCTGACCAACGCCTTGCGTTACGGCGGTCGCAGCCCGATTCAGGTGCGCGTCTATCGCGAAGCTGACGAGGCTCGGGTCGAGGTCCAGGATCACGGCATCGGCATCAGCGCCGAGAACCAGAAGCGAATTTTTCAGCAGTTCGAACGGGTGTCCGCCAAGACGGTGGTGGCCGGGCTCGGGCTGGGTCTGTTCATTTCCGAGCAGATCGTCGCCGCCCATGGCGGCTCCATCGTCGTCGAGAGTGAAATCAACGAAGGCGCCCTGTTTCGCGTTTGTCTGCCGATCCAGGAAAACGGCATATCCGACGCAACCTCTGAGTGACCACACGGTCGTATCAGCAGCTATTGACCGAACAAAGGCTTCCCATGAGCGTAGATGCGCAAGATGTAGTACTCGTCGTCGAAGACGAACCGGTTATCTTGATGGTCCTGACGGATTACCTGTCAGGGCAGGGCTATCGCGTGTTGCAAGCGGAAAATGGCGAGCAGGCTTTCGAGATCCTCGCCAGCAAACCTCACCTGGACATGCTGATTACCGATTTCCGCCTGCCGGGCGGGATCTCCGGCGTGCAGATTGCCGAGCCAGCGGTGAAATTGCGACCGGACCTCAAAGTGATTTTCATCAGCGGCTATCCGCAGGAAATCCGTGAAACCGGCAGCCCGATCACCAGCAAGGCACCGATCCTGGAAAAACCGTTCGATCTGGATGTGTTGCAGGAAAAGATTCAGGAATTGCTGGCCTGATATGTTGGAGCTGCCGAAGGCTGCGATCTTTTGATTTTGCTTTTTATAGATCAAGGTCAAAAGATCGCAGCCTTCGGCGGCTCCTGTAGATTCAGCTATTGATCATCTCGCGCACCTTGGCGGTGAGCAGATCAAAGGTGAAGGGCTTGGTGATCATCTGCATTCCCGAGTCGAGGAAGCCACCGCGCACCGCCGCGTGCTCGGCATAACCGGTGATGAACAACACTTTCAGACCTGGCCGGTATTGCCGACCAACCTCCGCCAGTTGACGACCGTTCATCCCCGGCAGGCCAACGTCGCTGATGAGCAAATCAATACGCTGCGTCGAATTTAGAATCGGCATGGCGCCGTCGGCATCACCGGCCTCCACGAACGCATAACCCAACTCACTGAGCACGGCGCTGACCAACACGCGCACAGCCGGATCGTCTTCGACGATGAGTACGGTTTCGCCATCCATCGCATACGGAGCCTGCTGCGAATCCGAGACGGGAATTTCCACTTCTTCACCACGGAAACGCGGCAGGTAGAGTTTTACCGTGGTGCCTTGATCGACTTCACTGTCGATCGACACATGCCCGCGCGACTGCTTGCTGAAGCCATAGATCATCGACAGTCCGAGGCCGGTGCCCTGGCCGATCGGCTTGGTCGTAAAGAACGGATCGAACGCGCGGCTGACCACACTCTGCGGCATGCCGCTACCGTTGTCAGTGACGCTGAGCATCACGTAATCGCCCGGCTCCAGATTGCTGTAAGCGGCGGTGAAGTCGCTATGCAGGACCTGATTGCTGGTTTCCACCACCAGTTTGCCACCCTCGGGCATCGCATCACGGGCATTGATGACCAGGTTGAGCAGGGCGCTCTCGAGTTGATTGGGATCGGCCTCGGCAACCCAGAGGTTGTCGTCCAGGCGCATTTCCAGATGAATGCTCTCATTGAGGCTGCGTTGCAGCAGCTCGCCCATCGACAGCACCAGCGTGTTCATCTGCACGGCTTTCGGGTCGAGCGATTGCCGGCGGGAGAACGCCAACAAGCGGTGAGTCAGGCCGGCGGCGCGGTTGGCGGAGGTCACGCCTAGATCGATCAGGCTGTCGAGGTCTTCGGTCCGGCCCCGGGCCAGACGTCGGCGCAGCAGTTCCAGGCTACCGATGATGCCGGTGAGCATATTGTTGAAGTCGTGAGCGATGCCGCCAGTAAGTTGGCCGACCGCTTCCATTTTCTGCGATTGGCGCAGCGCTTCTTCGTTGTGGCGAAGTTGTGCGGTGCGCTCTTCAACCTGTTGCTCGAGGGTTTCCAGAGTCGATTGCAGGCGTCGTTCGCTTTCACTCAGGTCGATCAGCCGATCGCGCGCTTCATATTGTCGTCGCCGCCCGCGCAGGGCGGCGGAGACCAGACTGACCAGCGTCGCGGGATGGAAGGGGCGCTCGAGAAAAGTCACGTTGCCGAGCAGGGTGCTGAGGCGCGACGGCGGCCCTTGTTCATCGCCGCCATGATGAGTCAGCAGTACGATGGGCATGTCCGACCACGCGGGCTGCTGGTCAAGGTAGGCGATAAGCCCTTCGAGTTCCGGTCCGCGCAACGCTTCAGCAGCAATCAGCAGCAACCCGGCACCGACCTCCAGTTCGGTGCACAGAGCGCCGAGATTCGGCGCCACCATGCCGCCGTAACCGGCTTCGTTGAGAATCATCAACGCGATCTGGCTGTCACGACCCATGGGCGCCAGAACCAGCACCCGCTCGGCCAACGGCGTGTTGACCGTCACAAGCTTTCATCCTCAAGCAATGGATTGCTCGCTCCCATGTAGGTCGGCACGCCACGCAGCACGCCCTGGAACGATTCCAGCGGTTGGCCGATGGTCATGCCACGCGAGGAGATCCGGTATTCACGGATGGTCGACTCGTGGTTGCCGGTACGTTTCTTGATAATCGAGATCGCCCGGCGGACTTTGCCGAGGGCTTCGAAGTAGCGCAACAGAATCACCGTGTCGGCCAGGTAAGTGATATCGACCGGCGCCTGCATATCGCCCACCAGACCGTGCTGGGCGACCGTCATGAAGGTGGCCGCGCCTTTGCGGTTAAGGTACAGCAGCAGCTCGTGCATGTGCAGCACCAGCGCGTTTTCTTCCGGCATCGCCGCTTGATAGCCGTTGATGCTGTCGATCACCACGGTTTTGATACCCAGCTCATCGACGCAACGGCGCACGCGATGGGACAACTCACCGGGAGACAATTCGGCGGCGTCTACTTGTTCGATCAGCAGATTACCGGTGGCCTGCAAGGCTTTGAGGTCGATGCCCAGATGACGCATGCGTTCGAACAGCAGGCCCAGCTCTTCATCGAAAATGAACAGCGCGGCTTTTTCGCCTCGGGCCACCGCTGCGGCGGCGAAGATCATCGAAATCATCGATTTGCCGGTACCGGCCGGGCCGAGAATCAGCGTGCTTGAGCCGGTCTCGATGCCGCCGCCGAGCAGGGCGTCCATTTGCGGGATGCCGCTGGACAGCTGCAGACGTGGGTAGTCACCGCGATGTTCCGCCGCTACCAGGCGTGGGAAAACATGGACGCCGTCGCCCATGATGGTGAAGTCATGGAAACCGCCACGGTATTTCTGCCCGCGATATTTGACCACTCGTACGCGACGACGCTCGGCGCCGTAGCTTGGCGTCAGCTCTTCAAGGCGAATCACGCCGTGGGCGACACTGTGCACGGTCTTGTCGAGGGATTCTGTAGTCAGGTCATCGAGCAGCAGGACGGTGGCGTCGTAGCGCACGAAGTAATGCTTGATCGCCAGAATCTGGCGACGATAGCGCAACGAGCTCTGCGCCAGCAGACGGATCTCCGAAAGGCTGTCGAGCACTACACGGGTCGGTTTGAAGCGTTCGACCACTTCGAAAATCTGCCTGGTCGCCTCGCCCAGTTCAAGGTCCGAGGAATACAGCAGGCTTTGCTGATGTTCGGCATTGAGCAGGCTTTCCGGCGGTGTCAGCTCGAAGATCTTGATGTTTTCGTTCAGCTCCCAGCCGTGGGAGAGCGCACCTTGACGCAGTTCTTTCTCGGTTTCCGAGAGAGTGATGTACAAGCAACGTTCCCCGGCCAGCGCACCGGCGCGGAGGAAATGCAAAGCCACGGTGGTTTTGCCGGTTCCGGGTTCCCCCTCGAGCAAAAACACATGGCCGCGGGACAGGCCACCGGCAAGGATGTCATCCAGACCAACAATGCCGACGGCGGCCTTTGCACTGATCAACTCGTTTGATGTAGTCAAAAAACGCCCTCTTATGACTAGGGTAATCCGGCGGCTGGCTAAGTGAGCCGCCTGAATAACTTGACCTCAGGGCATGTTCACGGTTCCGCTTTTTCTTTCGACAGGTGGTTGATTGCACCCGCTTGACCTTGATTAAAGACCCTGTTGCAGGGCCGGGTCGTCCGGATTGAGCTGCTCCAGTTGCGCCAGCAGAATCTGCACATTCTGCAACTGGCCGCTTTCCTTCCAATAGTTGATTAGCAGCACCCGCGCCTTGCGGTCGGCGGGGTGGCGCTGGACGATTTCCTGCAATTGTTTCTGCGCCGCTTCCAGTTCTTCCGCGCTGTGCAGAGTGGTGGCGAGGTCGTAGCGATAATCCTTGTTGTCCGGTTCCAGCTCGACCGCTTTGGACAGGCCGAGCAGGGCATATTCGCGCTGGCCGTGGTGCAGCAGCCACAGGCCGAGGGCATGTTGCAGATAGGCCGAATCGGGCTGCGCCTTGAGTTGGCGGGCGAGCAACTGGCGAGCGGCATCGCTCTGGCCCTGGCGGTCGAGCACATCGATCTGCATGACCAGCGCCGGCAGGTTGCCCGGTTCCAGACGCAAGGTATTGTCCAAAGCCTGTTGGGCCTGTTTGTATTCGGCGTTGTGAATATAGAGACGGGCCAGTTGCGCATAGTTGGCGGCGCTTTCCGGCTGCCTTTCCAGGGTCTGTTGCCAGCCGTCGATGGCCTGCTGTAGCGGTGCGAAATACAGGCCGAGCTCGTCCGGGGCCAGGCCGAGCAGGGCATTGATCGCGGCGAAACGGACAGCTTGTTCTTCATCATCGAGCAACGGTCCTAGCAGCAGACTGCGCTGCCCGCCGGGCACCAGACCGACGATGCTTTTGATCGCTGCGACGCGCACTTGCGGCGCTTCGTGATGCAAGTCGATGTCCGCCAGCTTCAACGCCTGCGGACTGGGGTAATTGGGCAGTTCGCCATGCAGCCAGACCCGGCGCTTGACCGAGATGTCCGGGCGGCCCAATTGCTGGTACAACTGGCGCGCCGCTCCGGGTTCACCGGTGCGCGCGGCGTTCAGCGCTTCGCTGTAGCCATGTTTGATAGCATCGGGGATGGTCGGAGTGCTGCTGCGCCAGGACAGCCAGACGACGCCGAGGATCAGTACGAGGCCTAAGCCGATCAGCAGGTTGCGGCGGGACTGAGTCATGCGGGTTTCCGAAAGCTTCGAACTTGAGCAGAGCGGCAAGCTTCGTTCAGCTTGGCGCGTGAGTCAAACCGTTGCCAGCGAATCGTCCTACAACACGTGTCGACTGTGAAATCCGTCAGGCTTTTGCTGCAATGTCTACGCTTGCAGAAGTCGTTTTAAAGAGAGTGCCCATGTCTGCGCTGTACACCTATTTCAAGGCTTTGATCCATCCCGGTCAGGCTGTTCTGCTGTTTGCCCTGCGGACCATCGCCGCCGGGCTGTTGACCCTTTATCTGGCGTTCATCTTCGATCTCGAACAGCCGAAGTGGTCAATCATGGCCGTGGTGATCGTCAGCCAGCCACTGGCAGGGATGGCACTGGCGCGCAGTTTCGGCCAGGTGATCGGCACCACCGTGGGTGCGGCGGTGGCGGTGCTGATCATGGCGATTTTCCCTCAGGCGCCGCTGCCGTTCATCACGACATTGGCGTTGTGGCTGGCGCTGTGCACGGCGGGCGGCACCTTGTTGCGCTACACCAGTTCCCAAGCGTTCGTGCTCAGTGGTTACACCGCTGTGGTCGTGGCCTTGCTGGCGATTCCGGATCAGGACGGCACCTTTCTGCTAGCGGTTACCCGTGTCACCGAAACCTTGTTGGCGGTGGCTTGTGTCTGCGTGGTCAGTTTGCTCACGGCACGGCCTGAAGCTGTCGCCAAGGGCTATTTCGCCAAAATCGATCAGGTCATCAAACTGGCCGCCAGCCACGCCGCCGAGGTGCTTCGCACGGAAGAAAGCGAAGCCGATTTCCAGCGCCGGCAGATGCAACTGCTCGGTGAGATCAGCGCGCTGGAAGGTTTGCGCCGTCATTTGTATTTCGATGCCCCACGTTTGCGCAGTGCCGACAACCTGGTATTGCTGCTCGGCAATCAACTGATGCTGCTGACCTCGCGACTGACCGCGCTGCGTCATCAGCGTGAATTGCTCATCGAACGCTGGGAGGGCGATCTGCCGCTGGAGGTCCAGCAGCTGCGTGCCGAGGAGTTGGCGTTGCTTGAGCAGCTGGCGCAACAGGGTCGCGCGCTGTCTGGCGCCGATCGGCAGCGTTTCGTTACCTTGCAGCAACAGTTCGAAGCATTGGCGTACAAGGCCGAGCAGCAGACCGACAACATGAGCGCGACCCTGCGTTCATTGGCTTGGGCGCTGCGTTGGGAGCAGGCGCGCCTGTTGCAGCAACTTGAGCAGATCCTCGAACTGAGCGACGCGATTCAGGAAGGGCGCCCGGCCAGTTGTCTCTATCGCGGCCAGAGCAGTCCGTTGCATCTGGATTTCACCCTGGCCTCGATGAATGCGATCCGCGCCTTTACCGCGCTGTTGGTCAGCGGGTTGATCTGGATCGAAACGGCCTGGGATGGCGCGCGCGGCGGGATGATTCTGGTGGGGATTCTCTGCTCGCTGATGGCGACTTTTCCGCGTCCGCTGATGGCTGCGCAAAGCTATGCGCGAGGCTTGGGTCTGGCGCTGGTGGTGTCGGCGTTCTACCAGTTCATGCTGGTGCCGGCGATCAGTGATTTCGAGCTGCTGGCCTTGCTGCTGGCGCCGCTGCTGTATGCCATTGCTGTGGGCATTTCCAGTCCGGCCACCGCCGGTATCGGCATGGGCCTTGGCCTGTCCAGTTTTCTCATGCTCGGACCGCAAAATACCGGCACTGGGCAGAACACGGCGATTCAATGGTTCGAATTCGCCGGCGCCTACGTCAGCGCAGCGATGCTGGCCCTGATCGTTTATGCGCTGATCTTCCCGTTCCGCCCGGGCTTGCGCATCCGCCGCCTGTACGGCGAAGCGCGGGAGCAGGTGTACCAGCTGAGCAAATTGCCTGCGACCGATGAACAACAATTCGCTTTCGAGAGTCGGATGACCGATCGCCTGACCAGCATGCTTGGTCTGCTGCCAGCGGCGAACGATCGTGCCATGCAGCGCTTGTATGAAATCAGCCTGGCATGCGTGGCCTTGGGCGTGGCCATGCATCAGCTGCGACAGCAGGCGCAGAACAACGCGCTACTTACCGATGCGTTTGGCCAACGCCTGGCGTCGGCGTTGCGCAAGACTGGTCGTTTGGTTGCCGGTCGCGACGATGTCCAGCTTGCGGCGCTGCTGGCCACGTTGCACCAGCTCGGAGACGAGCTGGACGAGCTGCACGCCGTCAGTCATGAACATCTATGGTCGGTGTTTCGCATGCGTGTGGCGCTGCTGATTGTGGTGTCGTTCCTCGAGCGGCACGGCGATTATTTGCAACCTCAAGGCCTGGAAGGAGAACCGCAACTTGCCCATTGATTTCGAAATTGGCGGGGTTTATCTGCCGCCGATTGCCCAGGCACTGTTACTGGCGATTCCGATCTTCATGTTGCTGGACTGGTGTCTGCGGCGCCTCGGCGTGCTGCGCCTGGTGTGGCATGAAGCACTGTTCGAAGGCGCACTGTATGCCTGTGTCTGCGCCACGCTGATTCTGTTGATGGGAGCCTGATGTCTTGAAAGCACTAGTTGCACGAATGATAACCGTGGCAGTGGTGATCCTGGCGATCGTCCTCGGCTGGTTCGCCTGGGAGTATTACACTCGCGCGCCGTGGACACGGGATGCTCGGGTGAGGGCGGATGTGGTGACGCTGTCGGCGGATGTTTCGGGGCGAATCGTCAAACTGGCAGTGCAGGACAACCAGCATGTCGACAAGGGCCAATTGTTGCTGGAGATCGATCCGGCGCGTTATCAACTGGCGGTCGAGCATGCCCGGCGTTCGGTGGAAGTGTCCAAGGCGTCGCTGGGGCAATCGCAAGCGGCAATCGTCGCCAGTGAGGCGTTGCTCAAACAACGTCAGAGCGAGGAGCGCCGCCGCCGTACGCTGAAGCAGGGCTTCGCCATTTCCGGTGAAGAATGGGAGAAGGCCAGTACCGACGTGGCGGTTGCCCAGGCGGATCTGTTGCGCAATCAGGCCAACCTCGGGCTGGCCGAAGCCAATGTGCAACTGGCAATTGCCGCGCTGACCCAAGCCGAACTGGACTTGCAGCGCACCCGCGTTGAATCGCCAGTGAGCGGTTACGTGACCAACTTGCTGACCCGCCAGGGTGACTATGCACAAGCCGGCGGGGCACTCCTGGCGCTGGTCGACAGCGATTCGTTCTATGTCAGTGGTTACTTCGAGGAAACCAAGCTGCCGCGAATCGAGGAGGGTGATCGGGTACGCATTCAATTGATGAGCGGTGAGCGTTTCGGCGGTACGGTAGAAAGCATCGCCTTCGCCATCGCCGACCGCGAAAACGCGCCGGGCAGTCGTCTGCTGGCGAACATCAACCCGAGTTACACCTGGGTGAAACTGGCGCAACGGGTGCCGGTGCGCATTGGCATTGATGGTGACTTTGCCGGCAAGCATCGCCTGCGCGCCGGTACAACCGCCACCGTCACCGTCCTGGAGGATCACCGCTGATCCCCTGTGGGAGCGAGCCTGCTCGCGAAGGCGGATTATCAGCCACCGCTGATATGTCTGACCTGACGCTTTCGCGAGCAGGCTCGCTCCCACAAGAAACCCAGTACTGCACAAAGGCATAAAAAAACCCCGCGACCGAATGATACGCGGGGCAAAAAATTTGGTTGGTTGCGGCCAACCAAAGGAGCTCTTTAACAACCTTTACTTGCTGGCGACTGTCTCCGGTTGCCAGCCACCGCCGAGGGCCTTGTAGATCGCGACGATGCCGCGATACAGCTCGACTTCGGCCTGGGCCTGAGTGTCTTCGGCGTTCAGGCGCTCACGCTGGGCGTCGAGCAGGACGAGGAAATCGGTGGTGCCTTCGCGATAACGGATTTCTGCCAGGTCAGCAGCCTTGCGACTCGATTCGCTCTGACGGATCAGTGAGATCAGGCGTTGCTGACGCTTGCCGTAATCGCTGAAGGCGTTTTCCGATTCTTCCAGCGCCAGCAGTACTTGTTGCTCGTAGTTGGCCAGCGCGCCTTCGGCGTCAGCATCGGCGCCGCGCAAACGGGCACGGACGCTGCCGAGGTCAAACGCCGCCCAGGTGATGCTCGGGCCGAGCGCCCAGGCGTTGGCCGCCGAAGAACCGATCTGCGAACCACGCCCGGCGGTCCAGCCGAGGAAGCCGCTGAGGCTGACCCGGGGGAACAGATCGGCCTTGGCCACGCCGATGCGCGCAGTGGCCGAAGCCAATTGCCGCTCGGCGCTAAGGATGTCCGGACGACGTTGCAGCAGTTCACCCGGATCACCGATCGGCAGCGCCTTGGCGATGGCCGGCAGATCTTTCGGGCTGAGGTCGACGGTCAGTTTGTCCGGGCGTTCGCCGAGCAGGGTAGCGATACGGTTTTTCTGCCGAACCTGCTCCGCCTGCAACTGCGGCACGGTGGCTTCGACGTTGGCCAGACGCGCATCGGCGCGCTCGACATCAAGCTGATCACCGACACCGGCGTCACGCAGGCTGATGGTGATCTTGCGCGACTCCTGCTGGTTGTTCAGGTTGGCCACGGCGATTTTTTCCCGCAGTTGGGCGCCGCGCAGTTGACCGTAGGCGTCGACCAGTTCGGCAATCATGGTGACTTGCAGCTGATACAGATCGGCTTCGGCGGCCTGCTGGTCGGCATCGCTGGCTTCCAGATTGCGCTGGATGCGGCCGAACAGGTCGAGCTCCCAGGCCATGTCCAGACCGAGGTCATAGCGCTCGCTATTGACCCGGTCGGTGGTCTGGCCGGGAATCTGGCCCTTGCCCAAGTCACTGCTGGCGCGGCTGGTGATGGTAGGCATCGCGTCGTTGCTGGCGTCGTCGCGGATCGCCCGGGCGGCTTTCCAGCGGGCGAACGCCACGCGCAGTTCACGGTTGCCTTGCAGCGACTGGCTCACCAACTGGTTCAGGGTCGGATCATCGAATTGCTGCCACCAGATGCCTTCGAATTTCGAACGGTCGAAGTTCTTTTGCCCGGCGGCGCCGTCGGTGGCGGTCGTGATGTTGGCCGCCTCCGTGGCTGGGGTCTTGTAGTCGGGGCCGACGGCGCAGGCGCTGAGGGCCAGCACCAGCAGACTCGGCAGGAAGACTTTCAGACTCATTGTTGCGCCTCCAGTGGCTTTTGAAGAGTGTGCGCCTTGGCTGCTTTGCGCTGCTCGCCGCGTTCGACAAAGTTACGGATCAGTACGTAGAACACTGGCGTCAGCAGCAGACCGAAGAAGGTCACCCCGAGCATCCCGGAGAACACCGCCACACCCATGGCGTGACGCATCTCGGCACCGGCACCGCTGGAGAACACCAGTGGCACCACGCCCATGATGAACGCGAACGAGGTCATCAGGATCGGCCGCAGACGCAGGCGGCAGGCTTCCAGCACCGCTGCGAGCGGGTCGAGGCCTTCTTCCTGTTTATCCTTGGCGAACTCGACGATCAGAATCGCGTTTTTACAGGCAAGTCCCACCAGTACGATCAATCCGATCTGGGTGAAGATGTTGTTGTCACCGCCGGAGATGATCACACCGGTAATGGCCGACAGCAGGGTCATCGGTACGATCAGGATCACCGCCAGTGGCAGGCTCCAGCTTTCGTATTGTGCGGCGAGCACCAGGAACGCCAGCAGCACGCAGAGCGGGAACACGAACAGCGCGGTGTTGCCGGACAGAATCTGCTGGTAGGTCAGGTCGGTCCATTCGTAGGTCATGCCGTTCGGAAGTTCTTCCTTGAGCAGTTTCTCGATGGCTTTTTCTGCCTGGCCAGAGCTATAGCCCGGGGCTGCGGCACCGTTGATTTCAGCGGTGATGAAGCCGTTGTAGTGCATCACGCGATCCGGTCCCGAGGTGTCGCTGACCTTGATGAAGGTCGCCAGCGGAATCATTTCGCCTTTGTTGTTGCGTACTTTCAGCTGACCAATCTGATCGGATTCAAGGCGGAACTGCTGTTCGGCCTGAACGTTGACCTGATAGGTGCGCCCGAAGCGGTTGAAGTCGTTGGCATACAGCGAACCCAGGTAGATCTGCAGGGTGTCGAAGATGTCGCTGACGGCCACGCCGTGGGTCTTGGCTTTTTCACGGTCGATGGCGGCATCGACCTGCGGCACGTTCACCGTGTAGCTGGTGAACAGGCCGGCCAGTTCCGGGACGTTGTGGCTCTTGTTGATGATGTTCATGGTTTCTTTGTACAGCTCGTCGTAGCCGAGGTTGCCCCGGTCTTCGATCTGCAGGCGGAAACCGCCAATGGTGCCCAGGCCTTGTACCGGCGGTGGCGGGAAGATCGCCATGTACGCTTCCTGAATGTTCGCGTACTGGCCGTTCAAGGCGCCGGCAATCGCACCGGCGGACATGCTCGGGTCTTTACGCTCGTCGAACGGTTTCAGCGTCACGAAGACGATGCCGGCGTTCGGGCTGTTGGTGAAACCGTTGATCGACAGGCCCGGGAACGCTACGGCGCTTTCCACGCCCGGCTGTTTCAGCGCGAGGTCGGACATGCGCTTGATCACGTCTTCGGTGCGATCCAGGCTCGCGGCATCCGGCAATTGCGCGAAGGCCACCAGGTATTGCTTGTCCTGGCCGGGTACGAAACCGGTCGGCGTGCTGGAGAAACCGAAGAAGGTCAGCACCATCAGGCCTGCATACACGAGCAGGGCAATGCCGCTGCTGCGGATAACCCGGCGCACGGTGCCGACGTAGCCATGACTGGCACGGTCGAAGAAACGGTTGAAGGGACGGAACAGCCAGCCACCGAAGATTCTGTCGAGCACTTTCGAGAAGCGGTCTTTCGGCGCGTCGTGACTCTTCAGCAACACAGCAGCCAGCGCTGGCGACAAGGTCAGCGAGTTGAACGCCGAGATCACTGTAGAGATCGCGATGGTCAGTGCGAACTGTTTGTAGAACTGCCCGGTGAGGCCGGAAATGAATGCCGCCGGAATGAACACGGCACACAGCACCAGTGCCGTGGCCACGATCGGCCCGGTCACTTCACGCATGGCGCGCTTGGTCGCTTCGACCGGCGTCAGTCCGAGTTCGATGTTCCGTTCGACGTTCTCCACCACGACGATGGCGTCGTCCACCACGATACCGATGGCCAGCACCAGGCCGAACAGCGACAGGGCGTTGAGCGAGAAGCCGAACAGGTGCATGACCGCAAACGTACCGATCAACGATACCGGCACCGCCACCAACGGGATGATCGAGGCGCGCCAGGTCTGCAGGAACAGAATCACCACCAGCACCACAAGGATCAGCGCTTCGAACAGGGTGTGAACCACCGCTTCGATCGAGCCACGGACGAAGATCGTCGGGTCATACACGATGCTGTAATCCATGCCCTGCGGGAAGCCTTTCTTCAGCTCTTCCATCTTGCCGCGCACTTCGTTGGAAATGTCGATGGCGTTGGAACCGGGACGCTGGAAGATCGGGATTGCCACCGCCGGCTGATTGTTCAGCAGCGAGCGCAAGGCGTATTGGCTGGAACCCAGTTCAATGCGCGCAATGTCCTTCAGGCGAGTGATCTCACCGTCGTCGCCTGCACGAATGACGATGTTCTCGAACTCTTCCTCGGAAACCAGACGGCCTTGAGTGTTGACCGACAGCTGGAAGCTTTGCGCGGTCGGGGCAGGGGGCGCGCCCAGTTGACCGGCGGCGACCTGACGGTTCTGCTCGCGAATCGCGGTCACCACATCGGTCGCGGTCAGATTGCGCGAAGCGGTCTTGTTCGGATCAAGCCAGACGCGCAGCGAGTAGTCGCCCATACCAAACAACTGCACGTCACCGACACCACCCAGGCGAGCCAGCTCATCCTTGATGTTGAGGATTGCGTAGTTGGACAGGTAGAGCATGTCGTAGCGCTTGTCCGGTGAGGTCAAGTGCACAACCATGGTCAGGTCTGGCGAAGCCTTGTCGACGGTGATACCGATACGCGTCACTTCCTCGGGAAGCTTCGGCTCGGTCCGGGTCACCCGGTTCTGCACCTGCACCTGCGCGTTGTCCAGGTCAGTGCCCAGGGCGAAGGTAATGGTCAGGGTGATCTTGCCGTCAGCGGTCGATTGCGAGGACATGTACAGCATGTTCTCGACGCCGGTGATGGCTTGCTCCAGCGGAGCGGCCACGGTTTCACCGATGACTTTGGGGTTAGCGCCCGGGAAGTTGGCGCGCACGACCACGGTCGGCGGCACGACTTCCGGGTATTCGCTGATCGGCAACTGGAACAGCGAGATCGCACCGGCGATCAGGATCAACAGCGACAGCACCGCTGCGAAGATCGGCCGGGAAATGAAGAATTGGGAAAAATTCATCGGAGTTGTCGTCCCTTAACCGCGTGGGGTCGTAGCGGCCAGCTTCGCAGCCGGACCCGATGCGCCCTTGGCAGGGGCAACTTTGGGCAGGTTGCTGGCTTCCAGCGCTTGACGTTGTTGAGCGAGGGCGGCGAGGGTCTGCTCGCTGGCCATCGGAATCACTTCAGGGGTGACCGGTGAGCCAGGACGAACCCGTTGCAGACCCTTGACGATGATCGTGTCGTCCTTGTTCAGACCGTTGCGGACGATGCGCAGGCCTTCAATCTTCGGACCGAGTTCGACGGCGCGGTAGGCGGTCTTGTTGTCGCCATCCATCACCAGCACGAACTTCTTGCCCAGGTCAGTGCCCACGGCTTCGTCATTGATCAGCATGGCGTTGTAGGTGCCGCTGCCGACCAGCTTCAAGCGAGCGTAGAGGCCAGGGGTGTAGGTGCCGTCAGCGTTGTCGAAGACTGCGCGACCACGGATGGTGCCGGTTTTCGGATTGACCTGGTTGTCGACGAAGTTCATCTGGCCGAGGTGCGGGTTGCCGTCTTCGTTGGACAGGCCCATGTACACCGGTGTGGTGGCGCCGCGCTGACCGTTGCGGGCCAGTTGGGTGTATTTGAGGAACACGCGTTCGTCGGCGTCGAAGTAGGCGTAGACCTTGTCGGTGGAGACGACGCTGGTCAGCGCGGTGGTGTCGGCGGTCACCAGGTTGCCGGCAGTGATTTCGGCGCGGCTGACGCGGCCGCTGATCGGTGCGGTCACGCGGGTGAAGCTCAGATTCAGTTTGGCCAGGTCCAGTTGTGCCTGCAGGGCACCAACGGCGGCGCGGGCTTCTTGGGCGGCGCTGGTGCGCGAGTCGGCCAGTTCAGCGGAAATGGCGTTGCTGGTACGCAGGCGTTCGCCGCGAGCGGCTTCGTTTTCGCTGCGAGTGGCGGTGGCGCGGGCTTGAGCAACCAGAGCTTCGAGGCGGCGTACCTCGGCCTGGAACGGACGCGGGTCGATCTGGAACAGCAGGTCACCTTTTTTGACCAGCGCGCCTTCGGTGAACGCGACCTGATCGATCTGGCCCGAAACCCGTGGGCGGATTTCAACGGTTTCCGGCGCTTCGAGGCGCCCGGTAAATTCGTCCCACTCGTTGACCGGTTGTTCCAGCACCTTGGCCACGCTGACTTTGGCAGCGGGCGGGGCACCGGCAGTCTCCGGAGTTTTGCCGCAGGCGCTCATCACCAGTACGGCCAGCATGGCCAACGGGAAGCGCAAATGTTTGAGTGATTGTTCCATGGATGCAATCCGCCGAAGTATTGAAGATGGGCGGATGATGCTCGGCGCAGGTGTGATGGCACGAATCGAATGAAGCAAAGGTAACTATCATTCGGAATGATATAAGCGCCGAGGCAGCCCTCTAGCATGCACCTTTCGTTAGGGGGCTAACAATGTGTTTTCTTGCAAATCTGTCTTGCGTGACGAGCAATGATTGAGCAAGGCCTTTGTGAGAGGGGAGTCATATATATTAAGAAACGGCCATGAAGGCCGTTTCGATCCGCTATTGCGGCTATTGATCAGTTGAAGCCTTTGCGGTTGGCACCGAAGCGATTGGGGCCAGGCTGGCTGTCTTGCGCCAGAAACACGATGTTGACGATGGGCAGCAGAATCCACCAGCCGCTGCGGTCAGTGTCGTGCATGCGCCGTACGCCAACAGCGAGGCTCGGCAACAGCATTGCCAGGTTGTACAGGCTCTGCAAGGCGCCACCGGTCTTGAGCATGGCGTCGAAAACGCTCATGACAATAGCGATGCCCATGTTGATCAGAAAAAACATCCAGTATTCACGGCGCGTGGCGCGTCCGGTGAACACGGCATATTTCTTCAGTGCCTCTACGTATGGGTTGCCGCTCGCCATGATGGGGCCACTGGCAATGGAATGCAGTGGCGCTTGAGGTGCGCCGCATTGGGGGCATGCCAGTGCCAGAGTACTTATTTCCTTGGCGCAACCACGGCAGAAAACCAGGCTCATGTTTTTTTCCCTAAAAAATGGTCAGTCGAAAGACGGGACAGATACATCCCGGTGTTTTCGTTGGTGCAGATGTCGTCGCCAACGAGAGCAGAGACTGAATGCCCGACTCTCCACTGGCGGGGCGGCGGTAATCTAATCGTTACCATAAGGTTTGTCATCGGCTCTCGGCTTTCGATTTGTGGGTCTGCGGCTAAACCCAAACCCGATCGTCACCAAATCCACTTGGGGCCAGAGGCATACGAACGCATTTCGCTCTAACATGAGCTGATATTCATGCCGTCAGCTTCTGCCACCCCCGGAACTTTCATATATGCGAGACCTGCCCCCGACCGCGACCCTGCGGGCTTTCGAAGTGGCCACTCGGCACCCGACGTTCACGGCTGCCGCTCAAGAACTGCACGTGACCCAAAGCGCCGTCAGTCATCAGCTCCGGCACCTTGAAGAACTTTGGGGATTGCAATTGTTCGAGCGCGGCAAGGCGTTACGCCTTACAACAGCGGGGGCGACGCTGGCGCCGATCGTGCGCGAATTTTTCATGAGCCTTGAAGCAACGCTGGAGGATCTGCGCGAGCAAAAGGACAGGGTTCGCCTGACCGTCAGCACCACCTATTCGTTCGCGTTGAAGTGGCTGCTGCCACGCTTGCCGAACCTGTCGCGCCTGCACCCGGAGCTGTTGGTGTCGCTGGATACCACGGACACGATCATCCATTTCGCCAGCGGCGAAGCTGATGTCGCCATTCGTTTGGGCAAGGGCAATTATCCCGGTCTGTATTCGGAGTTCCTGTTTGGGGAGCAAGTGTTTCCCGTGGCCAGCCCCGAGATGCTGCAGCGTGTCGGCAGGCCGGGCAGTCCCGCCGATTTGCTGCAGTTGCCGTTGCTGATTCGCGACGGCGCCGAGTTGGCGCCGAAATGGGAGGTGTGGTTTGAGTCCGTCGGGCTGGCATTTTCGCCGCTGCGCGAAAGCGTAAGGTTTGGCGACACCAACATGACTGTCGAAGCTGCATTGCTCGGCCAGGGTGTGGCGCTGGTGCGCAGCGGGCATGTCGAAAATGAAATCGGCGACGGCCGCTTGCTGAGGCTGTTCGATGTGCCGTTCACATCGCCGCTTGCCTATTATTTCGTCTGTCCCAAAGGCATCGAAGCCCAGCCGCATATCCTCAAATTTCGCGAGTGGTTGCTCAGTGAGGCGTTGAAAGTGCAGGGCGCGCAGCACTGAGTCATGAGGTATTGCTCATGACTGGATGAAGAGACTTCTCTGTAATGTGGGCTGCGGCGATGACTAAAATGCCGCATGCCAATCCATCTCGTACTCCTCGTTCTGTTCGCCGCGCTCCTGCACGCCAGCTGGAACGCGCTGCTGCGCGGCGGTGCCGATCGGCTCTGGTCGATGACAATAATGTGCGTGGCCATCGCCATCGTCTGCCTCATTGCCACCTTTTTTATGGCCGCGCCTGCACCTGAGAGCTGGGGGTATGCGCTGCTCTCGGCACTGCTGCATGTCGGCTACAACCTGTTCCTGGTACGCAGCTATCGGGTCGGCGATCTAGGGCAGATCTATCCGATTTCCCGCGGCTCGTCACCGGCGCTGATCACCCTTGGCGCCGCGCTGTTTGCCGGCGAAACCATTACTCCCGCTGAGCTGCTCGGCATCGGTCTGGTATCCGGCGGAATCATTTCCCTGGCCTTTCGCGGGCGCAGCCTGTCGGTGCCGAGCCTGCCGTATGCGCTGGGCACCGGTTGTTTCATCGCCGCCTACAGCGTCGTCGATGGCATTGGCGCCAGGCTTTCCGGAGCGCCGCTCGCGTACACGGTGTGGATGAGCGCCCTGTGGGGCGTGCTGATGCCGCTGGTGTATATCGGCCTGCGCGATGCTCGCAGTCTGTTTTCCGTACGGCCCGGAATGCTCGCCGCAGTGGGCGGCGGACTGGTCTCGTTGCTGGCCTACGCAATCGTTATCTACGCCATGAACGAAGCGCCGCTGGGCGCGGTGTCGGCCTTGCGCGAAACCAGCGTGTTGTTTGCCGCATTGCTCGGCTATTTGTTCCTCGGTGAAAAGCTCACCATCCGCAGGGTGCTGGCGTGCGTGGTCATCGCCAGCGGCGCCATCATCATCGGCTGACATAGGCCAACTGCTCAGGAGAACGTCGCATGGATAAAGTCTCGCAGGCCCCGCTGATTCTGATCACCGGCGGCAGTCGCGGAGTCGGCGCCGCCACCGCCAGACTCGCCGCCGCGCAAGGCTACGACGTTGCCATCAGCTACGTTGCCAACGAGTCCGCCGCTCTTGAGGTGGTGGCGGATATCGAAGCGTTGGGGCGCAAGGGCCTCGCGCTGCGTGCTGACAGTGCTGACCCCGAGCAGGTTGCTGAACTGTTCTCGGCCCTCGATCGCTCATTTGGACGGATCGATGTTCTGGTCAATAACGCTGGCGTTCTGGCAAAACAGTCACGCATGGAGGACCTGAGCTTTGAACGCATGCAGCGCATCTTCGCGGTCAATGCTCTGGGACCGATCCTGTGCGCGCAGCAAGCGGTGAAGCGCATGGCTTATCGGCACGGCGGCACAGGTGGGGCAGTGATCAACGTTTCTTCTGCCTCGGCGCGCCTGGGCAGCCCGAATGAATACGTTGACTACGCAGCATCGAAAGGCGCGCTGGAAACTTTCACCATCGGCTTTGCCAAAGAAGTCGCGCGCGAGGGTATTCGGGTCAACTGCATTCGCCCGGGGCACATCTATACCGACATGCACGCCAGCGGCGGCGAGCCGGGGCGGGTGGATCGCGTGAAGGACACTATCCCCATGGGGCGGGGCGGTCAGCCGGAAGAGGTGGCGCGGGCCATTTTGTGGCTGGCCAGCGCGGAGGCCTCCTTTGTCACGGGTACTTTTCTGGATGTGTCTGGCGGCAAGTGATTCGGGTCGGGAAAGAGGCTAAAGGGCTTTCAGGGTCCAGATTCAGAGGGGGCGCCTGATTTTCCTGTTCTTGGCCAGTCAGGTCATGGGGTCGGTCGTTCAGCCGCAGGCAAGTGCAAATGCGCTTCCATGGCGTCATGAAGGAGTCTGACGACCTCGATCACGTCGTCATTTGCCACGCGATAGAACACGATATGGCGCGGGCTCTTGACCGTTCCATGAGTGGGTTTCGCCTGCTGGCGCGAATAGATGAGGTGATAGTTGCGGAGGCCTGGTGCAAGCTCATCGCGGTCATGGCTGCCAATGAGATAAGGCTTGTCGGCCAGCGCTTGCAGCGCTGCAAGGATCAGCGCTTGGTAGCGCTGGCGGGCCTGGTCGCCGAACTGGGTATGGGAGAGTCTGAGTATGTCGACAATGTCGGCGCGCGCGGGGTTGGAAATCCGATATCGCGGCATCCTCAGTGTTTCTCGCGCGCGGGGAGGGTAGCCTCTTGGCTCAAGCCTTCAAGGTAATGTTCCAGATCCCCTTCGTTCACCTGAGTAAAACGCCCACGCTCAAGATCCATGATGCCGATCGAGGTCGCCTGACGCAGTGCCTCGATTTTGGCGGTATCTTCGGCGACGCGCTGCTCCAACAGCCGCAAGCCTTCGCGCATTACCTCACTGGCATTCTGATACCGGCCTGACTGGACAAGGTCATGAATAACCTGTTCCTGGTGTGGAGTGAGCACTACGTTTCGGGTCGCCATAATTATCTCCAGTGCTGGCCAAACCGGTAATTACGAACATTGGCATATTATGCCAATTTGCCCGTCCGGATATTGAATCGGGATCTGATTCCGACGGGGTGCGTTCTACCGTACTTCCGATAAAGCACCCTAGCCGACGATACCTAAAGACTATCCGGATCGCCAAAAAACATCTGAATCCGCGACCTCAACCACCGCTCTCCCGGGTCGTTATCCTGCGAGCCACGCCATGCCATGTGCAATTCGAAGGTCCGCGTCGGCAGCGGTGGATCTTCAGCCCGCAAACCGCCAGCCGCCGTCAGTGCCTCAGCCGTGTAATCCGGCACGGTCGCGACGATATCGGTGCCCGCCAGCAGCGTGCCGAGTCCGTTGAACTGTGGCACCGCCAGCACCACGTGCCGTTTGCGTCCGAGTTTTTCCAGTTCTTCATCGACGAAACCACTGAGGTCGCCAGCGAACGACACCAGTGCGTGCGGTCGGGCGCAGTAGTCGTCGAGGCTCAACGGCCCCGGCACGGTGTCGGCGCGCAGCAGCTTCGGTGCGCTGCGGCGCAGGACCTTGCGCTTGGCGTTGGCTGGCAGGTCGGTGGTGTAGCTGACGCCGATCGAAATCTCGCCGGAGGCGAGCAGGCCAGGCATCAAGATGTAGTTGACCCGCCGCACCACGAGGACGATGCCTGGTGCTTCGGCGCGCAGGCGCTTGAGCAGCATGGGCAGCAGGGCGAATTCGACGTCGTCGGATAATCCAATGCGGAACACCGACGTGCTGGTCGCCGGATCGAAATCGGCGGCACGACTGACGGCGGTCGAGATCGAATCAAGGGCGGGCGAGAGCAGGGCGAAGATTTCCACCGCGCGGGCGGACGGCTCCATGCTGCGGCCGGTGCGGACAAACAAGGGATCGTCAAACAGGCTGCGCAGGCGCGACAAGGCCGCACTGATAGCCGGTTGGCCGAGGAACAATTTTTCCGCGGCCCGAGTCACACTGCGTTCGTGCATCAATGTTTCGAACACGATCAGCAGGTTCAGGTCGACACGACGCAGGTCATTACGATTCATCTGGAGTCCTGGCAGAGTCATCAAACTTGACGAGGGCGACCATATGAGAACAATGGCCGGCATGAATCTTACGGGGAAAGGCTGGTACTCTGCACCGGAAAATTCAGCTTTACTGCGACGGTGGCAGGCCTTTTTTCATGGAATTTGCCAATGCCGCCCTTGATGCGGAATCAATGACAGGCATGTCGACTATTAATAGCCACTGATGGTCTTGGGTCGAAAGCCCAGATAGAGTTCATGGCATTAGAGGTTACTTTGACGAGGTTTGCGATGTCCCGCACGATCCGTTTTCACAAGTTTGGTCCGGCCGAGGTGCTCAAATGCGAAGAGCATGCGGCTGCTCAGCCAGGTCCTGGCGAAGTGCAGGTGCGTGTCGAGGCAATCGGCATCAGTTGGTACGACACCCTGTGGCGCCAGAATCTGGCGTCATCCCAGGCACGTCTGCCTTCGGGCCTCGGTCATGAAATGGCTGGCGTGGTCACTGCGGTGGGCGCTGATGTCGACGACCTGTCCGTCGGCGACAAAGTGGCCAGCTTTCCAGCGGAAAGCCCGAACGACTATCCGGTTTACGGCGAGTCGATCGTTCTGCCGCGCACCGCGCTGACCCGTTATCCGGATGTGCTCAGCCCGATCGAAGCGAGTGTGCATTACACGCCGCTGCTGATCGCCTACTTCGCTTATGCCGATCTGGCGCGGGTCAAACCTGGTCAATTTGCGCTGGTGACTGACGCCAGCCACTGCGCCGGGCCGTCGTTTGTGCAATTGGGCAAAGCGCTGGGTGTGCGAGTGATCGCCGCGACCAAATCGGCGGAGGAGCGGGAGTACCTGCTGTCCCTCGGTGCGGAGAAGGTCATCGTCACCGAAGAGGAAGATCTGTTGATGCGCATCAACAAGATCACCGACAACCGCGGCGTCGATGTGGTGTTCGATGGTCTTGGTGGCCCGCAGATGTCGTTGCTTGGCGATGTGCTGGCGCCACGCGGCAGTCTGGTGCTGTACGGGCTGCAAGGTGGTAACCAGACCCCGTTCCCGGCGTGTGCGGCGTTTCAGAAGAACATCCAGTTCTTCGTGCACTGCATCGGCAACTTCACCGGCAAGCCGGAGCTGGGCATTGTCCAGGACCACGTCGCTCTGCAGCGTGCTTTGCGTGACATCAACCAGTTGACCGCTGACCGCGTGCTCCTGCCGCTCAAGACGCGTGTATTCCCGTTCAACGAGTTCGTCGAAGCGCATCGCTACATGGACGAATGCCCATGCCGCGAGCGAGTGGCCCTGCAAGTGGAAACCGCGTAAATCCGCTCATCAGAGTCCGTGGCCGCCACGGACTCTTTTCTGTTTAGATCCTCCGCTGTCAGTAAACCCTTCCCGATATCGAAGCATCGGCCCTTCAGCAACTGAACTGGTTTTTGCCTTCGATCTGTATCTTCTAATCACACTATAAGCACTGATAATTGAATGATTACTTTCATCTCAAGGAATGAGCTATGGCTGTGCATTCAATTTGTCCAAGGCAATATCAAATGGCTGGCTCGGCTGGCTTCGTCAATTTCTGTTTAATTGCTGTAGGGCGTTTCGGAAGTTGCTTCTCCTTTTCTTGTAATGATTTGTCGTGGGACGTTGTGGGAAGTTTCCTCAGATCATTTGCGAATGGCGAAAGCCCAATGAATACGGGTGGTTGAGCGTGACGATTGGCATCTGGATGGCTTTATTCAGGTGAAGTGTTTCAAATAACTACAACTTTGTAAGTGTTAGCATTTCAGCGTCTATTACTTATTGATCCAATTGCCGCGCGCCCATTGTCATGTCTGCGCGGCATGAAACTTTTGATACCGGGTAAATACCGATGAGCACGATCCATGATCAGGCAATGAACTATGTCTATCAGCAAGTATTGCAGCGTCTGCTGAGTTTCTTTTCCCGAGCCGAGCGCACGGCATTGCAGTTGCTGATACAGCGCCTGGTGGTGGCCGCTGGCGGCATGGAAAACATTGGGCAATTCAAGGTGCTGGTGCCTCAGTCCGGCCTGCGTGACGGCTGCTACACCCTGGCCTTGCTCCGGGCTGCGCAGTTGACCATTGCCGGACGTGCTCCGGCGACCTTCCAGTTGCGCGTGGCGTCCCTGCGCTGGAGTGGCGACAGCCCGCTCGCCCTGCAAAACCTGCATCGCAGCTACAGCGCACTGTTTCTTTATGACGATCCGCGGGTCGAGGTGCTGATGGTCGATAACCGCGAAGTGCTGCCGTTCGACCATCGCACGCCTGTGAGCAACGAAGGGCGTGAGGCCAGTCGCGTCAATCTGCTGCTGGTCGGGCACTGTCGCACCTGGCTGGAAACGCCTGAATTATGGGATGACGCCTATCTGGCGACGGCCGAGTACTACAGCCAGATCGCCCGCTGGAACAATGGTGTCGACGCCATGATCAGCACTGAAACCAAAGGCAGTCAGCAGCATTTCCTCGAAGGCCTGAACCGTGCAATGCAGCGAGTGGCAATAGCCGGTCCAGAACTGGTCAATGCCGGATTCGAAGCGCTTTTTCCGCTGCTCGACGGGCTCGGTGATGATTTTTACCGCGAGCTGCGCGCAGATGATGACCGGATAGCGTGGCGCCCGGAAGGTGAGTTCGAAGCCTGCCGGCGCACCAGTTTTATCGACATCAACGACATGATGGTCGGCAAAATCGAGGATCGCTGGCCGCTGCTGGGCGAATTTCTCGGTTATGAACCTGACGACCTGGCGCTGTACCAGGGCGAAGCGGTATTCGCTGACCCTCTGATCTCGGCGCACGTGCGAGGTTTGTACGCACGCTTCATCGAGGGGCGCGACTATGAGGCGGGTATCGACGATTATGTTCGTCAGACGCTGGCCGACATGCGGCGAAAACAGGTCGCCGAATCTGTCTGCGAGCACTTGCTGGCCAGCTATGACAATGCCGGCGGGCCAGAGCAGCTGCGGGCGCTTGCCGAGGATTACCTCATCAATGGTTTCGGATTGAGCGAAACGCAGCTGGTGTGCCTGCTGTTTGCACCATTCATCGACAACGGCAAAGGTCTCGAGCGGTTCCTGCGCAACTGTCATCCCGGCATGTTGGTCGCCATGCCTGACCTGCACCGCGCCATGCAAGGCTTGCACGCGCCGGAGCAGGTTTTGAAGTGGATAACGGAAGTGAGCGGGTTGCCAGTCAGGTTGGTGATCCGCCTCTATGCAACGGGCCCTGTGCAGATTCATGCGCCCGCGCAATTGGCCTCGGAGAGTTCGGGTTCGGATGAGGCGCGTTCGGCTGCGCCGTTCGAGCGGTCGACGGAACGCTGACGGTGAGCCGGAGCCTGAGTTGTGAACCGATATCTACGGAAATGAGGGTGTGAAAAGCGCGCGGGACAACGACTTTGTTTATCAGGCAGTTTATCGATATCTGACCACGCTGATTGATGACGCCGGAGGTGGTACGGCGGTACGCATGCCTTCCTTGCGACAACTGGCGGATCGACTGAATGTCTCCATTTCAACGGTGCAGTACGCCTATTCGCTTCTGGAGAAGGAAGGTCGAGTCTATTCGATAGCCAAGTCAGGGTATTACGCGCAAGCGCTGTTCAGCATGGATGCGCCCGGCAACGGCAATGATCTGCTGGAGACCGTGTACGTCAACGCCAGACGTCCCGGAATGTGTGTGTTGAGCGCCGACGAACCGGCCTCGCTGCAACCGCTGGACAGTCCGTTGTTGACGCTGGAACGTGAGCTTCTGCGCCAATATCCGCGTCAGCTACAGACATTCGTGCAACCTTGCGGAGAGCTGGAGTTGCGGGTTGCCCTGGCAGCGCGGTACACGAGTTCGACAGAGCATTTCTGGCATGCCGATGACATCTATATCGGTGCTGATCTGCGCGGGGTCCTGGAAATTCTGATTTCGGTGCTTGAATTGCGTCAGGCCAGCGTGATTGTCGAATCACCGTGCGACTGGGTGATATTGCGTCTGCTCGAGTCGTGCGGGGTGCGCGTGATCGAATGGCCATTGCTGGCCGAAGGCGTGCTTGATCTGTCGGTGCTGCAAGCGCTGCTGGAGAACGAGCCAGTACGTCTGGTTCTGTTGTCGTCAGTGTTGAGCATGCCCCACGGCAAGGGTTTCACCCATGAGCGTCAGCAGGCCGCTGCGCAGCTGCTCAATCAACATGGCGTCTGGGTACTGGAAAACGACTGCTACAGCGAGCTTGACGAGCGCAATGATTCGCAGCGTTTGCGCAGTTGGCTTGATCCTGAGCGTCTGCTGGTGTTTTCCACTTTCGAGAAATTCATCGGCGCTGAAGCGCCATTCGGCTTTGTCCTGTCGCGTCACTGGCGTGAGGCGCTGCAACGCCATTTTCTGCTGCGCGCATTTCGCTTGTCGCCGATCCGCCAAAAGGCGATTGCCCGGTTGTTGAATGGCGGGCGGCTTGATCAGCATTTATCTGTGCTGCGGCGAATGCTGGGTGAGCGGCGAGCCGTGTTGATCCAGGTTCTGCACGAACGTTTGGGCGATACGCTGCAGATAGTCGAGCCGCAGGGCGGGGCGACGGTGTGGGTGCGTTCGTTACGGCCGGTCGATATGGCGAATGTGTTCCGTCGCCTGCTCAAGCAACAGATCATCGTGGCCCCCGGCGAGCTGTTCAGCCTGCAAGGTCTGCATGCGGATCATCTGCGGATAAGCGCGTTGCACCACGGCGAGCGGGATCTGCCGAGTGTCATCGGCTTGCTCGGTGATGCCTTGCGCCTGTCGCCCGGTCAATAACGTTAAAAAACATCGGGCGAGTTTCGGATACATCCCGTCGCACAGTGGTCAAACTGCCAGTAAACTGCGCTGCATTTCCTGAACCACTCCGATTTCAGAGGTTTTTGCATGACACTCAGTCCTTTTGCGGGCAAACCGGCACCGGCAGAACTGTTGGTCGATATCCCGCGACTGGTTACGGCCTATTACACCGGCCAGCCTGATGCATCGATTTCTACCCAGCGAGTGGCGTTCGGCACCTCCGGCCACCGCGGCAGTTCGTTCGATTTGAGTTTCAACGAATGGCATGTTCTGGCCATCAGCCAGGCGATCTGCCTGTATCGCGAAGCCCAGGGCATCACCGGCCCGCTGTTCGTCGGCATCGACACCCATGCATTGTCGACCCCGGCCGGCGCCAGCGCGCTGGAAGTCCTCGCCGCCAACGGCGTCACCGTGATGATCGCCGAAGGCGATGAGTACACGCCGACCCCGGCAGTTTCTCACGCCATTCTCTGCTACAACCGCGGCCGTACCTCTGGCCTGGCGGACGGTATCGTCATCACGCCGTCGCACAACCCGCCACAGAGCGGTGGCTACAAATACAACCCAACCAACGGTGGCCCGGCCGATACCCACATCACCAAGTGGATCGAAGCCAAGGCCAACGAGCTGCTGGCGAACAAACTGGCCGGGGTCAAACGCATCAGCTACGAGCAAGCGCTCAAGGCCAGCACGACCCATCGTCACGATTACTTGAACACCTATGTCGCCGACCTGATCAACGTCATCGACTTCGATGCCATCCGCGACGCCAAGCTGCGTCTGGGTGTCGATCCGTTGGGCGGAGCAGGGGTGCGCTACTGGTCGGCCATCGCCGAACACTACCGTCTCGACCTGGAAGTGGTGAATAAACAGGTCGATTCAACGTTCCGTTTCATGACCGTCGATTGGGACGGCCAAATCCGTATGGACCCATCGTCCAGCCACGCGATGCAGGGCCTGATTGGCCTGAAAGAGCGTTTCGACGTGGCATTCGCCTGCGATCCGGACCACGACCGCCACGGTATCGTCACGCCGTCCGGTGGTTTGCTCGCGCCGAACAACTATCTGGCGGTATCCATCGACTACCTGTTCCAGAACCGTCCGCAATGGCGCGCTGATGCCGCTGTCGGCAAAACCGTGGTCAGCAGCGGTTTGATCGACCGCGTGGCCAAGCGCCTGGGCCGTCGCCTGTACGAAGTGCCGGTCGGTTTCAAATGGTTCGCCGACGGTCTGTTCGATGGCTCGCTGGGTTTTGGCGGTGAAGAGAGTGCTGGCGCCTCGTTCCTGCGCAAGGACGGCGGTGTATGGAGCACTGACAAGGACGGCTTGATTCCAGCCTTGCTCGCCGCCGAAATGACCGCGCGCACCGGGCGCGATCCAAGCCAGGCCTACCGCGCGCTGACCGACGAACTGGGCGAACCGTTCTCGGTACGCGTCGACGCCAAGGCCAACCCTGAGCAGAAGGCACTGCTGAGCAAGCTGGCGCCGGAACAGGTCACCTCGACCGAGCTGGCGGGCGAAAAGATTCAGAGCATCCTCAGCCATGCACCGGGCAACGATCAGGCCATCGGCGGTCTGAAAGTCATGACCGAGAACGGCTGGTTCGCCGCGCGTCCGTCGGGCACTGAGGACATCTACAAGATCTACGCCGAAAGCTTCCTCGGCGATGACCACCTCAAGCAACTGGTGGCCGAAGCGCAAACGTTGGTGGATGGCGCTATTTCCACTAAGTGATGCGCACATGAAAAAGGGCAACCGTAATGGTTGCCCTTTTTTATTGCCTTCAGATCAAGCCAGGTCGACCAGTACGATCTCGCTGTCCTCGATCGCCGTGACCGTCAGCACTTGCTCATGGGCCACCGCCACACCGTCACGCGCTTGGGCACGCAAGCCATTGACTTCGATCACGCCGGTGGCCGGAACCAGATAGGCGCGACGCCCTTCGTCGAGCCGATATTCGGCGGTTTCACCGGCCTTGATGTTCGCCGCCACCAGACGTGCATTGGCACGAATGTGCAGGCTCTCATCGTCGCCGTCCTTGCCGCTGGCCAGCGTCACAAAACCTTCGCGCTCGCCTTTAGGAAACGGCTTGGCGCCCCACGACGGCGGCGCACCGGTTTCGGTCGGCAGAATCCAGATCTGGAAGATCTTGGTTTCCTTGTCTTCCAGGTTGTATTCGCTGTGAGCGATGCCGGTGCCAGCGCTCATCACTTGTACGTCGCCAGCTTCGGTGCGGCCCTTGTTGCCGAGGTTGTCCTGGTGCGTGATGGCACCTTCGCGCACGTAGGTGATGATTTCCATGTCGCGGTGCGGATGCTGCGGGAAACCGGTACCTGCGGCGATGATGTCGTCGTTCCACACGCGCAAGTTGCCCCAGCTCATCCGCTGCGGATCGTAGTATTCGGCAAAGGAAAAGTGGTGATGCGCGTCCAGCCAGCCATGATGGGCGCCGCCCAGCGAGCTGAAGGGTCTGAGTTCAAGCATGATCGTCTCCTAATAAGGGTCGTCAGGGGGCGGGCCCCGTGGTTGATGACGGCAATCATCTATCAGGCAATCATCGATAAAAAGCGCAAAAACTGCCGCATCATGATCAGGTTATTTGATGGGAATGCGCCTCGACATCGTCTCATCCGACTTTCAATTCGTCGCCTAAACCGATGACCTGTAAGCATTTCGCTAGAACTGGACGGCAAATCCAGACACCATAGCCGCCACAGCCTCACACCCTGGAGTCCGTCAGCGTGGCGCAACACATTCCCGATCTTCCCCCTGAACTTCGTCCACTGGCCGAGATGCCCTGGTTCAAACGTCTGGCCGCGCGATTTTTTGGTCACGGGTTGACCAAGCTGCGCGCCCAGCACCGGGCGTCGTGGCTGCACGGGCAAGCCGACGGATTTCGCAGTGGCCACACCGCTGGCGTCGAATACGGTTTCAAGGAGGGCAAGCTTGAGGGTTTGGAGGAAGGCCGCCAGGTGCTGCTGATTCGCGACAGCCGCAACACTGAGCATCGGCCGCCCAGCGTCGATAACCACCTGTTCGATGACTGGCGCCTGCCGCTGACGGCGGAACTGAAGAAGCGCATCAAGGCTGACGTTGCCCGTTTGCTTCCGGCCCACGCCCAGCCCAGCGCTGCGCAGTGGAAGATGATCTTCAGCGATACGCCGTCCACCTCGGTGGTGGCCGGTGCTGGCGCCGGCAAATCGACCACGCTGGTGCTGCGCATTCTGTTGCTCAGCCATTATCTGGGTTTTGAGCTGGATTCGATGACTGTGGTGACCTTCACCCGCGAATCGCGCAAGGACTTCATCAACAAACTCATCGAAATCTTCATGCTGTGGGGGCAGCCGCTGAACCTCAAGCAGGCCCGCAAGCTGGTCAGAACCTTCCACTCACGCATCCTGCCGATGGTCCGCAGCCTGTCGGGTTTCGAGCGTTTGCAGGCCTTCGAGAACCTCAGCGATCGCCCGCAAAGCGGCGCAGAGGAGGTTGACAGCAATCCGTTTGACCTGCGTATCAACGACGCGCAGCGCCAGCAACTTAATGCTTGTTATCACCGGCTGTTCAACGAGGATGAGCGTTTCCGCCAGTTGATCCAGCCGCTGTCCCGTGCCGGGTTACAGTTGAAGGAACTGGAACGCGATCACCCCGATGTGCAGAAACGCATGGCGGTCACCGAACTGGCGGCCAAGCGCGATGAAGAGCTCTGCGATGTGATTGAGGATCTGTGGTTTCGCGCAGGGGCGTGGCCGATCAAAGGCATCGAACCGAATCGGCAGGCCTTCGAAATCAATGGTTCGAAGTTCCACGCTCACGGCTATATTCCCAGCCTCGATGCCTGGGTGGTGCTCGGCTTTGATCCCAGGGAAAACGCCCAGCTGACCCGACCCAACGCCAAGCTGAGTGTCCGTGCAGAGTGGGCGGTCAAGCGCACCCTGTTTCAAGCTTTCTGCCGTAAGCCATTGATATGGCTTGATAGTTACGAGTCATCCAGGCGCGTTCTTGCGACGTTGGCCGGAGATGCCAGCGCCGGTCCCGGCTTCGATTACAAGGTCAAAGGCGAGCTGGTATCGGCGCCATTGCTGGATTGTTTTATCGCCGCAGCAGGCTTTATCGAAAACCTCGGCCTGGATGTACCGGACGCGGTCAGTCGGATGAGCTTCGCCAAGGACGATCCTGATCGTTTTTTCTTTGAAGCCCTGAGCCTGTTCTGGCGCGCATTTGAAGATCACCTGCTGGACCAGAAACCGCCAGTGATGACCTACAACCGCATGTTCGCGCTGTTCAGCGAGCACTCGCCGGAAAACCTCAAGCTGCTCAGCGATGAGTTGCTGCGGCCTATGGCGCATTTGATGATCGATGAGTTCCAGGACGTATCGCCGCAGATCGTTTCGTGGATTCGCGCCAGCCTCAATGAAATCCGCAGCCGTGGCCAGGCCATGCACGTTGGGCGAGGGGCGCAGCGTTCGTCGCTATTGTGTGTTGGCGATGACTGGCAGTCGATTTACGGTTGGCGCGGCAGCTCGCCGAGTTACTTCATGGAGTTCAATAAGGAATTTCCTTCACCGAGCACCACAAGAGTGATGCTCAGTGACAACTATCGCAGCCATCAGCACATCATCGACGCCGCCGAACACATTGTCCGTGCAGCGCCGGCAATCGCAGGCAAGAAGGCCAAGGCCAGTGGTGAGCCCAAGCCGCTTCACCCGGTCAACGTGCTTGAGCGGGACGATGAAGCATTGGGTCAGCGCCTGGCCGAGCATTACCGGCGCGGCGATTCAATCTTGATGCTTTATCGAAAAAGCAGCGATAAGTTATTGATAGAGCAGCATATTCAGCCTGTACTTAATGTAGATTCGAGCTTGCCCTATGATGCGCGGCGGCTGAAACAGCTGACCTATCACAGCGCCAAAGGCTTGCAGGCTGATGCAGTATTTCTGCTGGGTGATTGCCAGCATCTGACCAGTTCTCCGTACAAGAACCAGGTCTATCGCATGGCGGGATTGGGCAAAAGCGGCGACAGCGAGCCTTATGACACTGCGCAAAAGGACGAAATCCTGCGCCTTGCCTACGTCGGTATCACACGCGCCGTCAGCCATTGCTATTGGTACGTCGAACCGCAGGACAGCCAGGCGGTAAACATGCCGAGGGCGTCGGATCGAGTCGCCAAGGGCAAACCCTTCTTCGTCGACCATCGACGCGAAAAGGAAAAGACCAGCGCCTGACCCATAAAAAGCCCGCATCGCTGCGGGCTTTTTGTTTCAAATCAGGTGGTTATGCGTAGTTCTTGAGAGATTCCGGAGGAGTGAAGGCTTCCAGTTCATCCTCGATGGCTTCGATCATGCGCTCGACGTCCGCCGCGTTCATCACCGTTGCGCAGGGAATGCCGGCGATGGCGATCATGGTTTCGCCGCTGGCACGGTCGAACAGACGGGCGATCATGCTGCCCGGCGCATCCATCGTCGCCTCGAAACCCATGGGATGAAAATGCCAGCGCATCAGCTGGCAAGCGTTTGGAAAGGTGACTTTGCTGAACCCTTTATTCATGGTGTTGCCCGCCTGCTTCATCGAGCGCTTCCTTTTGCTCATGTTAGGTGGGAAGAGCCTTCATTGGCTCAACCAGTGCTTGAGCTTTAAAAGTAGCATCCGTGTGTGAAAAAACTGTGAGTTTTTTCAGTCCGTTTAGCGATTGATTCGCATTTTTTGATGTAAGTCACTGGCTCATCGATTATCGCCAAAACGCCACCATGGATTTTTCATTGAAGCGGCAGAGGAAGTTGGGCAAGCTCGGTTCTTTTTCGCCGAGCCTCTTATGCACGCCGATGACGACGGCCCAGAACAGACCCAGGCCACGGCCGCCACGGTCATGCGCTATCACCTGAGCTGGAAACACCGGGATCTGGACAGCGTCATGGCGCTTTATCACGCCGAGATCCAGTACAACGATTTCTTTCAGAACCGGGTGCTCGGTCTGGATGAGTTACGCGAATACGTGCGCGTGAGCATGCCGCGAGAATCCGACGAACTGCTCGAACATTGCGACCGAATCCGGGTGGATGGCAACACCGCGTTCATTCAATACGAGGTGACCTTGCGCGGCGGCGACGGCCTGGTGTCGTTTCGCTCCAGCGAAGCGATCACGGTCAAGGACGGCTTGATCTGGCGCGTCAACGAGTATGCCTCGCTGGTGCGTAGTCAAGCCGACGGTAGCTCCGCGCCAAGCCGTCCGGCGGTCAGCAGGCTAGGTCTGTCACCGCGGCAACTGAGTTTCATGGCCGAAGACCTGCAGCAGTATTTCGAAAAGCAGCAGCCCTATCTGGACCCTGAGCTTGACCTGCAACGGGTGGCGAAGGAGTGCGGGTACAGCCGCAATCAGATTTCCTATCTGCTCAATCAGGTGCTCGGGCAAAGCTTTTATCGCTACGTCAATCAGGCGCGCCTGCAGCATTTGCTGCGTGCGCTGGACAGCGCCACGCCGCCGTTGCGTGTCGACGAGCTGGCGTTTGCCGCCGGCTTCAATTCGCTGTCAGCGTTCTACAAATGCTTTCGCGAACACACCGGCCAGTCGCCCAAGGCCTATGCCAAACAAATTTCTCTGCGGGCACGCGCGCAAGACATCCACTGAAGGCAGCCACTAGGATCGACGCCATCGAAAGTTTTCAGTGGCGGAGTCTGGCATGTCGGCGTGGCGCACGATCAGTTTGTGGATGGATCAGCTCGATGAGCCGCTATTGGCGCGGCCCGCGTTGGAGCGTGACCTGGATGTCGACGTGGCCATCATCGGCGCCGGTTACAGCGGACTGTGGACGGCGTACTACCTGAAAAAACAGGCGCCCGGCCTGGATATCGCCATCGTCGAGGCGCAAACCGCCGGGTTCGGTGCGTCCGGACGCAATGGCGGCTGGCTGATGGGTAATTTGCTGGGCGAGGATCGTTTGCTCGCAGGCTTATCGCCGCAGCAGCGCAGGGCGTCGTTCGATCTGCTGCACAGCATCCCCGATGAAGTGGAGATCGTCCTCGAACGCGAAGGCATCGACTGCGATTACCGTAAGGGCGGGGTGCTTTATTGTGCGGCGCGCTACCCAGAGCAGGAAACCGTTCTGCGCGATTACCTGAGCAAGCTGCACGCCCAAGGCCTTACCGATAACGACTATCGCTGGCTCAGCCCCGAGCAACTGGCCCAGCAGATCCGCGTGGCCAAGCCCTACGGCGGCATCTTCGCCCCCCATGTCGCGACCATTCACCCGGCGAAGCTGGTCCGTGGTCTGGCGCGGACCATGCAGAACATGGGCGTGAAAATCTACGAAAACAGCCCGGTCACCCACTGGCAACCTGGCAGTCTGCGTACCGCCAAGGCCAGCGTGCGCAGCCGTTGGATCGTCCCGGCGGTGGAAGGTTATTCGGTGACCTTGCCGCCACTTGGCCGTTATCAATTGCCGGTGCAAAGCCTGATTGTCGCCACCGAGCCGCTGTCCGCTGCGACCTGGGACGAAATCGGCCTCAATCGCGGCCAGGCCTTCAGTGAATTCAGCCGCCAGGTCACCTACGGCCAGCGCAGTGCCGACAATCGTCTGATCTTCGGCGCCCGTGGCGGTTATCAGTTCGCCGGCAAGCTGCGCCATGACTTCAACCTCACCCGCGATGAAGTCGAGTTGCGCCGCTATCTGTTCGGCGAACTGTTCCCGCAGCTGAAAAATGTGCAGATCACCCACGCCTGGGGCGGCAACCTTGGCATGTCGCGGCATTTCAAGCCGCACATGCTTTGCGACCGCGCCAACGGCATCGCGTTGTCTGGCGGTTATGGCGGCGAGGGCGTCGGTGCCAGCAATCTCGGCGGCCGGACGCTGGCCGATCTGATTCTTGAGCGCGACAGCGAGCTGACCCAACAACCGTGGGTCCTGCCCGACGGCGGCATTCATGCGCTGCGTGCCTGGGAACCGGAGCCATGCCGCTGGCTCGGCTACAACGCGATCATCAAAAGTTTCGTGCACGAAGACCAGACCCTGGCCAATCCCGCGACCGCGCCCTGGCGGCGCAAGCTCGCCAGCCGGGTTGCCGGGTTCATGGAAGGTTTCATGCACTGAACGCCGTTTCCCTCAATAAACAGGTCACGCCATGAGCATCACCCAATTCAAGAACACCGCCACGCTTGAGCTCGAAGAATCCAACCCGGTCGCCGTGCCCCTCGGCGAACCCGTCGCAATTGCCTCGACCACCAGTGTCGAGCGCGACGACGGTGTCGAAACCGGCGTCTGGGAATGCACCCCGGGCCGCTGGCGGCGGCAGATCACCGCGCAGGAGTTCTGCCATTTCATTTCCGGGCGCTGCACCTTCACCCCCGACGGTGGCGGCGAAACCCTGCACATACAAGGCGGCGACGCACTGATGTTGCCAGCCAACACGCTCGGGATCTGGGATATCCAGGAAACCGTGCGCAAGAGCTACGTGCTGATTTTCTGATTGTTTGATCCTTTGATTGCCTGCCAACAAAAAAAGCCCATACAGGAATCGCCCCATGATCCAGAAAACCCTCGCATTGGCGCCGCTGCTGCTGGCAGCTTCCGTCAGTCATGCAGCCGAGACGGTCAAGGTCTACAACTGGTCCGACTACATTGCCCCGGACACTACAAAGAATTTCCAGAAAGACACGGGCATCGGCGTCACTTATGACGTCTACGACAGCAACGAAACCCTCGACGGCAAGTTGATGACCGGCAAATCCGGTTACGACGTGGTTTTTCCGTCGAACCACTTCATGGCGCGGCAGGTTCAGGGTGGGGCGCTGAAGAAACTCGACAAGAGTCAGTTGCCGAACTGGAAGAACCTCAATCCAGCGCTGCTTAAGGCCCTGCAGACCAACGACCCGAACAACGAACACGGTTTCCCATATCTGTGGGGCAGCACCGGGATCGGCTACAACATTGCCAAGGTCAAAGCGGTGCTGGGCGACAACGCGCCGGTGGATTCCTGGGATCTGATCTTCAAACCCGAATACATGGAAAAACTGCAGAAGTGCGGCGTGGCGATCCTCGACAACGGCCCGGAACTGCTCCCGGCGGCGCTCAACTATCTGGGCTTGCCGCACCACAGCAAAAATCCCGAAGACTACAAAAAAGCCGAAGCGCTGTTGATGAAAGTGCGGCCCTACGTCAGCTACTTCCATTCCTCCAAATACACAAGTGACCTGGCCAACGGCGACATCTGCGTAGCGGTGGGCTTTTCCGGCGACATCCTGCAAGCGGAGAACCGCGCCAAGGAAGCCAAGAACGGCGTCGAGATCGGTTATGCGATTCCCAAGGAAGGCGCGGCGATCTGGTTCGACATGGTCGCCATGCCCGTCGACGCACCGGACGAGAAGGCCGGCTATGCTTTCATGAACTACCTGCTGCGCCCCGATGTCATGGCCGGCATCACCAATTACGTGCATTACGCCAATGGCAACGAACAAGCCGACAAACTGATCGACCCGGCGATCAAGAACGACACCAAGGTTTACCCGAGCGCGGAAATGATGGGCAAGCTGTTTGCGCTGGAGGCGATGCCGTTGAATATCGACCGGATCCGGACACGGGTTTGGAACAAGATTCGCACCGGTAGCTGAGTTTTTTCAGGCCAACATACAAGACCCCCTGTGGGAGCGAGCCTGCTCGCGAAGCGGTTTGTCATTCGACACTTATGTTGACTGGCTTGGCGCCTTCGCGAGCAGGCTCGCTCTCACATTCGTTATTCAATGAATCAGGATAGTTGATATCAAAGCACTGGCACCGCTGACTGAAGTGTGACTTGCCCAACAAATTCAAACTTAGCGATATTTAATATTTAAATAGAAAATCGTCAGACAATTTCCACCCTCGCCGCAACTAAAAACAATCTTTTCTCCCCGCACGCTTTGTTTACGGCAGTTTTCCGATACCACCAAATTGGATCGCAAAAAAACTCTTTACGACAGATTTCCAATTGTGTCAGGTTCGTTACGCCTTCATTGGGCGAGTGATAGGACGATCTCGCCAAAGATCGTCCTGTCGGACAAAAACTGTTCCATTGCTAAACAAGGAAGTGTGTTTATGTCGAAAGTTAAAACCAATGCTGTTGATTCCGCCGAACAGGCTTTCCAGCTGGCCGCGTTCAGCTCGGCGTACAACCAGATCAATAGCTTCAGCCATCAGTACGACCGCGGCGGCAACCTCACGGTCAATGGCAAACCCTCGTACACCGTCGACCAGGCGGCTACGCAATTGCTGCGTGACGGCGCTGCCTACCAGGACAAGGACGGCAGCGGCAAGATCGAACTGACCTACACGTTCCTGACCTCGGCCTCAAACAGCACGATGAACAAGCACGGCATCAGCGGGTTCAGTCAGTTCAGCGCGCAGCAGCAGGCGCAGGCCAAGCTCGCCATGCAGTCCTGGGCCGACGTGGCCAATGTCACCTTCACCGAGAAAGCCTCGGGCGGCGACGGGCACATGACCTTCGGTAACTACAGCGGTGGCCAGGATGGCGCTGCGGCGTTTGCCTATCTGCCGGGGACCGGCGCTGGTTATGACGGTACTTCGTGGTACCTGATCAACAGCGGTTACACGCAGAACAAGAACCCGGATCTGAACAACTACGGTCGTCAGACCCTGACCCACGAAATCGGCCATACCCTTGGCCTTGCGCACCCCGGTGACTACAACGCCGGCAATGGCAACCCGACCTACAACGATGCGACTTATGGCCAGGACACGCGTGGCTACAGCGTCATGAGTTACTGGAGCGAGAGCAACACCAACCAGAACTTCAGCAAGGCCGGCGTCGAAGCCTACTCGTCCGGCCCGCTGATGGACGACATCGCCGCGATCCAGAAGCTCTACGGCGCCAACACCACCACCCGCACCGGCGACACCACCTACGGCTTCAACTCCAATACCGGTCGCGACTTCCTCAGCGCTTCGTCGTCGAGCGACAAAGTGGTGTTCTCGGTCTGGGATGCCGGCGGCAAGGACACCCTGGATTTCTCCGGTTTCACCCAAAACCAGAAGATCAACCTCAACAGCGCTTCGTTCTCCGACGTTGGCGGCATGGTCGGCAACGTGTCGATCGCCAAGGGTGCGGTCATCGAGAACGCGATTGGTGGTTCGGGCAGCGATCTATTGATCGGCAACAGCGTGGCCAACGAACTGAAGGGCGGTGCCGGCAACGACATCCTGTACGGCGCTGGTGGTGCTGACAAACTGTGGGGTGGTTCTGGTTCGGACACTTTCGTGTTCGCCGCCAGCTCGGACTCCAAGCCGGGTGCGATCGATCAGATTCTCGATTTCGTCAGCGGTCTGGACAAAATCGACCTGACCGGCATCACCAACGGCGCGGGCCTGCACTTCGTCAACAGCTTCACCGGTTCTGCCGGTGATGCCGTGCTGACCTCGTCGGGCGGTAACAGCCTGTTGTCGGTGGATTTCTCCGGGCATGGCGTGGCTGATTTCATCGTCAGCACCGTGGGCCAGGCAGCGACCAGCGACATCGTCGCGTAATGTGAAAGGAAAGCGGCGCCTCGTGCGTCGCTTTCTTCGCTTGCATCGGCCTGATCGCCGAGCAAGGCTACGAGCGGAAGTGAAGTTTCCTATGACTCGATACGTTTTAACTGACACGACGATGGCATGGCTGATGGCAGTCACGCTGATGATGACCGGAGCGACAAGCATGGCAAGCAGCCTCAGACTCGAAGAACCCTCGGCATTCGCCGGGCGCTGGCAGGCCACTTTGACCGGTCACAGCGACACACCCGAAACGCGGTCGCTGCAAGACAAGCCCTCGAACACTTGCCTGGTCGAGCTTGCGCCGAACCAGACCTTGGGCGAGGGCACTGAATGTCTGGCCGCGTGGTTGGGCGAAGCGCCAATCGGCTGGTTTCCAGAGCCCGATGGCATTTCCATCACCGGCAAGGAAGGTTCGAGGATCGCCTTCTTCAGTCGCCAGCGTGATGGCATTTATACAAAGGCCTTGAGCGCCGAACTGCTTATTACGTTAGAGCGCGCGGCGCAGTAGGCGATGGTTGGCGGGTGAAGGAAAGTTGATATAAGCCAGTGGTCGTGCGTTATAAGCGCGACATCGGGTCAAGTTGTTATGAAATTGTAAGCGCTACTTGCAAGTCATCTTTGGCAGGCAGGCGGAATATCAATGGAATGCTCGTCCGGTATGACGAGGCAAGAATTCAGGAAGAATCAATGAAGATGGCGAAGTCTCCTGCCACCGCTCCGTTAATCAAGGCATTGGGCGACTATAAAAGCATTCTGATCAGCGTCGGTTGTTTCACCGCGCTGATCAACGTGTTGATGCTGGTGCCGTCGATCTACATGCTGCAAGTTTATGATCGGGTGCTGTCGTCACAGAACGAAACCACCCTGGCAATGCTGTCGTTGATGGTGGTCGGTTTCTTCGCCTTTATCGGCCTGCTGGAAGTGATCCGCAGCTTTATCGTCATCCGCATCGGCAGCCAGCTGGAGCGTCGCTTCAATCTGCGCGTCTATCAGGCCGCGTTCGAGCGCAACCTGTTCAAGGGCGAAGGCAACGCCGGGCAGTCGCTTGGCGACCTGACCCACATTCGCCAGTTCGTCACCGGCCCGGCGTTGTTCGCCTTCTTCGACGCACCGTGGTTCCCGGTCTATCTGTTTGTCATCTACTTGTTCAATGTCTGGCTCGGCGTGCTGGCCACGGCGGGCGCGCTGTTGTTGATCGCACTGGCCTGCCTCAACGAATACATGACCAAAAAACCGCTGGGCGAAGCCGCCGGTTTTTCCCAGCAGTCCAGCCAGTTGGCCACCAGCCACTTGCACAACGCCGAAACCATTCAGGCGATGGGCATGCTCGGCTCGCTGCGCAAGCGCTGGTTCGGGGTGCATTCGCGCTTCCTCGGCTTGCAGAACCAGGCCAGCGACACCGGCGCGGTGATCAGTTCACTGAGCAAGACCCTGCGCCTGTGCCTGCAATCGTTGGTGCTGGGCCTGGGCGCGTTGCTGGTGATCAAGGGCGACATGACGGCGGGGATGATGATCGCCGGTTCGATCCTGATGGGCCGCGTGCTGAGCCCGATTGATCAACTGATCGCCGTTTGGAAGCAGTGGAGCGGGGCGAAGCTGGCTTACCGCCGTCTCGATGCGCTGTTGCAGGCGTTTCCGCCTAGCGACGAGGCGATGGCACTGCCGGCACCGAAAGGCCAGATCACCTTCGAACAAGTCAGCGCCGGCCCGCCCGGGCAGCGTGCAGCCACTTTGCACATGGTCAATTTCAATCTGAGTGCTGGTGAAGTGCTGGGCGTGCTCGGCGCTTCCGGTTCCGGCAAATCGACGCTGGCTCGAGTGCTGGTCGGCGTGTGGCCGGTGCTCGGCGGCACCGTGCGCCTCGACGGCGCTGATATTCATCGCTGGAACCGCGATCAGCTCGGGCCTTACATCGGTTATCTGCCGCAAGACATCGAGCTGTTCAGCGGTTCCATCGCCGAGAACATTGCGCGATTCAGCGAAGCCGATCCGCAAAAAGTCGTAGCTGCCGCGCAACAGGCCGGCGTTCACGAAATGATCCTGCGCTTGCCGCAAGGCTACGACACGCAACTGGGCGAGGACGGCAGCGGCTTGTCCGGTGGCCAGAAGCAACGCGTGGCCCTGGCCCGTGCGCTGTACGGCACGCCAAGTCTGGTGGTGCTCGATGAACCCAATTCCAACCTCGACACCGTCGGCGAAGCGGCATTGGCCAGCGCCATTGCGCAACTCAAGGCGCAAGGCACGACGGTGATTCTGGTGACGCACCGTTCTTCGGTGCTGGCTCAGGCTGACAAATTGCTCGTGCTCAACGATGGCCGCTTGCAGGCGTTCGGCCCGAGTCAGGATGTGCTCAAGGCACTTTCCGGCCAGCACGAACAGCAACGCGAAAAAGCCGCACAAGCACCGGGCGGGCTCAGCATGAGCCGGCAGTATCAGCCCACGACAAGGAATTCGGGTGTATGAGCAGCGCCAGCATGAACACTGAAAACGAAGCGAACATGGAACACGCCTACCTCACCGAGCGCCCGGAACGCGATGCGAAATTCTTCGCGCGCCTGGGCTGGATTCTGGCCATCGTCGGCGCTGGCAGCTTCTTCACTTGGGCCGCACTGGCGCCGCTGGATCAGGGCATTCCAGTGCAGGGCACCGTGGTGGTGTCGGGCAAACGCAAGGCTGTGCAGTCGATGAGCAGCGGCGTGGTCAGCCGGATTCTGGTGCGCGAAGGCCAGATCGTGAAGCAGGGCCAGCCGTTGTTCCGCCTTGATCAGACGCAAGTGGCTGCCGACGTGCAATCGCTGCAGGCGCAGTACCGCATGGCTTGGGCCAGCCTCGCGCGCTGGCAGGCCGAGCGCGACAACCTCAAACAAGTGACCTTTCCGCCTGAATTGAGCAACGACCCGGACCCGCGCCTGGCGCTGGTGCTGGAAGGCCAGCGGCAACTGTTCAGCAGCCGCCGCGAAGCGTTCTCCCGGGAGCAAGCGGCACTGCGCGCCAACATCGAAGGCGCCACCGCACAACTGGCCGGTATGCGCCGCGCGCGCAGCGACCTCAATGCCCAGGCCAGCTCACTGCAGCAACAGTTGAGCAATCTGCAACCGCTGGCCGACAACGGCTATATCCCGCGCAACCGCTTGATGGACTACCAGCGGCAACTGTCGCAAGTGCAGCAACAACTGGCAGAAAACACCGGCGAAAGCGGCCGCGTGGAGCAGGGCATCCTTGAATCGCGCCTGAAGTTGCAGCAGCACGGCGAGGAATACCAGAAGGAAGTGCGCACGCAACTGGCCGATGCGCAGCTGAAAAGCGTGACGCTGTCCGAGCAGCTGACCTCCGCCGGTTTCGACCTGCAACACAGCGAGATCCTCGCCACCGCCGATGGCGTGGCAGTCAACCTCGGTGTGCACACCGAAGGCGCCGTGGTGCGTCAGGGCGAAACCCTGCTGGAGATCGTTCCCCAAGGCACCACCCTGGAAGTGGAAGGGCACTTGCCGATCAACCTGATCGACAAGGTCGGCACGCATTTGCCGGTGGACATTCTGTTTACCGCGTTCAACCAGAGCAAAACCCCGCGCGTGCCCGGCGAAGTCAGCCTGATCTCCGCCGACCAGATGGTCGATGAGAAAACCGGCGTGCCGTATTACGTGTTGCGCAGCAGCGTCAGTGATCAGGCGATGGAAAAGCTCAACGGTCTGGTGATCAAGCCCGGCATGCCGGCGGAAATGTTCGTGCGCACCGGTGAGCGTTCACTCCTCAACTACCTGTTCAAACCGCTGCTTGATCGCGCCGGTTCTGCGTTGACCGAGGAATAAGGATGTTCGGCTGTATGAAAAAGCTTTGCATGCTGGGGGCCGCAATGACGCTGCTCGCGAGTCACTCGGCAGTCGCGGCCATGGGGCCATTTGAGATTTACGAACAGGCATTGCGCAATGATCCGGTGTTCCTGGGGGCGATCAAGGAGCGCGATGCCGGCCTGGAAAACCGCGTGATTGGCCGCGCCGGGCTGCTGCCTCGGATCGGCTACACCTACAACAAGGGCCGCAACTCGTCCAAGGCGACGTCTCTGGATGATCGTGCGCGCAATCGAACTGATGAGCGCAACTACAACAGTTACGGCTCGGCGCTCACGGTGCAGCAACCGCTGCTCGATTACGAGGCTTATGCGGCGTATCGCAAAGGTGTGGCGCAGTCGTTGTTCGCCGACGAAGCCTTTCGCGGCAAGAGTCAGGAACTGTTGGTGCGAGTGCTGGATAACTACACCAAAGCCTTGTTCGCCCAGGACCAGATCGACATCGCCCAGGCGAAGAAGAAGGCCTACGAACAGCAGTTCCAGCAGAACGAACACATGTTCAAGCAGGGCGAGGGCACGCGCACCGATATTCTCGAAGCCGAGTCGCGCTATGAACTGGCGACTGCCGAGGAGATCGAGGCGCGCAACGAGCAGGATGCCGCTTTGCGCGAGCTGGGCGCGCTGGTGGGCGTGCCGGCGGTGGACATCGGCGATCTGGCGCCGCTTGGTCAGCAATTTCAGACCTTCACCCTGCAACCGGCCAACTTCGACACCTGGCATGAACTGGCGATCAGCAACAACCCGAACCTCGCTTCGCAGCGGCAGGCCGTGGAAGTGGCGCGCTACGAAGTCGAGCGCAACCGCGCCGGGCATCTGCCGAAAGTCAGTGCTTATGCCTCGATGCGCGACAACGAGTCCGAAAGCGGCAACACCTATAACCAGCGCTACGAAACCAACACCATCGGCCTGGAAGTCAGCGTGCCGCTGTACGCCGGCGGCGGGGTATCGGCCTCCACACGGCAGGCCAGCCGCACCATGGAACAGGCCGAATACGAACTGGATGGCAAAACCCGCGAAACCTTGATCGAACTGCGCCGCCAGTTCAGCGCCTGCCTGTCCGGAGTGAGCAAATTGCGCGCTTATCAGAAGGCCCTGAAGTCGGCCGAGGCGCTGGTGGTCTCGACCCGACAAAGCATTCTGGGCGGCGAACGCACCAATCTCGATGCGTTGAATGCCGAGCAGCAACTGTTCACCACCCGCCGCGACCTGGCCCAGGCACGCTACGACTACCTGATGGCCTGGACCAAATTGCATTACTACGCCGGGACGCTGAATGAGCAGGATCTGGCGCGGGTGGACGAAGCATTTGTGGTCGCGCAACAGCCCTCACCCTAACCCTCTCCCAGAGGGAGAGGGGACTGACCGAGTGGCCTGCGATAGCTGCATCGACCTGAACCACCGAGCTGGACGCAGGTTTGACATCAACAAAAATCGTCTCCCTCTCCCACAGGGACAGGGGACTGACCGAGTGGCCTGCGATAGCTGCATCGACCTGAACCACCAAGCTGGACGCAGGTTTTGACATCAACACAAATCGGCTCCCTCTCCTCGGGGAGAGGGCTGGGGTGAGGGGAACAGGCGACACCGCAATTCAGCCCTGAACAAAACAACAAAAACGAGAGTGATGACCATGGACGTACGCATAAAGCCGATATCGCTCGGCACGCTGTTGCTGGTGACTTCGGCAACGCAGGCCCAATACCTGGAATCAGGCCAGCCCGGCGATCCATCCAGTTGGCGCAGCGCCGAGTTCTTGCGTGACTGGGGTCTGCAACGCATGCAGGCCGATCAGGCCTACGCAGCCGGCATCACCGGCAAGGGCGTGAAAATCGGCGCGCTCGATTCCGGTTTCGATGCCGCCCACCCGGAATTCTCCGCCGACCGTTATCACCCGGTAACGGCCAGCGGCAGCTACGTCGATGGCTCAGCGTTCAACGTCGACGGCACGCTCAACCCGAACAACGATTCCCACGGCACCCACGTGGTCGGCACCATGGGCGCCGCCCGTGACGGCAGCGGCATGCACGGGGTGGCGTACAACGCGCAGATCTACGTCGGCAACACCAACAAGAACGACAGTTTCCTCTTCGGTCCAAGCCCTGATCCGCGTTATTTCAAAGCGGTCTACGACAGCCTTGCCGACGCCGGCGTGCGGGCGATCAATAACAGTTGGGGCAGTCAGCCGGCGGATGTCAGCTATCGCACCCTGGCGGATCTGCACGCCGCCTACGCGCAGCACTGGAACAAGGGCACCTGGCTCGACGCCGCTGCCGACGTTTCGCGGCGCGGTGTGATCAACGTCTTCAGCGCTGGCAACAGCGGCTATCCGAATGCCAGCGTACGTTCGGCGCTGCCGTACTTTCAGCCGGATCTGGAAGGCCACTGGCTGGCGGTGTCCGGGCTCGATCAGAGCAATCAGCAGAAGTACAACCAGTGCGGCATCGCCAAATACTGGTGCATCACCACACCGGGGGCGAAGATCGACAGCACCATCCCCGGCGGCGGTTATGCGATCAAGTCCGGTACCTCGATGGCGGCACCGCATGCGACTGGCGCCTTGGCGCTGGTGATGGAGCGTTATCCGTACATGACCAACCAGCAGGCGCTCGAGGTGCTGCTGACCACCGCTACGCAACTCGATGGCTCGGTCACAGACGCACCGAACGAGCGGGTCGGCTGGGGCGTCGCCAACCTCAACCGGGCAATGCGCGGGCCGGGGCAATTGCTCGGTGCGTTCGACGCGAATCTGGGGGCAGGGCAGCGCGACGTCTGGAGCAACGACATCTCCGACAACGCGCTGCTCCAGCGCCAGCGCGAAGACCTCGCCGAGCACAGCGCCTGGCAGCAAACCCTGCAGGACAAAGGCTGGCAGAACGGTGTGCCGGCCGGCGCCAGTCAGCAGGACCAGACCGATTACGCCGTCGGCATGCTGCGTGATGCGGCAGCGGCAAACCGTGTGTATGAGGGCAGCCTGGTCAAGTCTGGAGCCGGGCAATTGCTGCTCAGCGGCGCAAATACCTATCGCGGCCCGACCACCGTCAACGGCGGTCTGCTGACCGTGAACGGTTCGCTGACCTCAGCGGTCACCGTCAACAACAGCGGCACCCTTGGCGGCTCCGGACGCATCGGTGCGTTGACCGCCAACAGCGGCGGCCGGGTTGCACCGGGCAATTCCATCGGCACCTTGAACGTCGCTGGTGATGTGACACTCGCCCCGGGCTCGACCTACGCCGTTGAGCTGTCACCCACCAGCAGTGACCGCATCGTCGCCGGCGGCACGGCAACCGTCAGCGGCGCCAGCGTCAGCCTGGCGCTGGAAAACAGTCCGACCTTGCTCAGCAGCGCCGAAGCGCAAAGCCTGCTCGGCCGCCAGTACAACATCCTGCAAGCGGCAGGCGGCGTGCAGGGACAGTTCGCTGCGGTGGTGCCGAACTACCTGTTCATCGGCGGCGCCCTCGACTACGCCGCAAGCGGCATTCAGCTGAATATCCAGCGCAACGCCACCAGTTTCGCCAGCGTTGGGCAAACGCCGAACCAGCGCTCGGTGGCGGCGGCAGTCGAAGGTCTGGGCGCCGGCAATTCGGTTTACGAAAGTGTGCTTCGTGCACCGAATCAAGCCTCGGCGCAGCAAGCCTTCCAGCAACTGAGCGGCGAGATTTATCCAGCGCTGGGGACAATGCTGATCAACGACAGCCGCCAGTTGCGTGATGCGCTCGGCGAGCGGCTGCACGATGAAACGGCGACCCGCAGCAACGGCTGGATCAAAGCCCTCGGCGCCTGGGGCAGCACCGATTCGGGTCACGACACGGCCGGCTACAACACTTCGATCGGCGGTCTGCTGGCCGGTGTCGACGGCGCGCTGGACGAGCAGACCCGCATCGGTCTGGTCACCGGCTACAGCGACAGCTCCTTGAGCATGGGCTCGGGCACGCATTCCTCGGCGAAAGTCGACAGCTACCACCTCGGTGCTTACGCCGGGCACGATCTCGGCGCCTGGCGCTTGAGCAGCGGTGCGGCGTACAGCTGGCATCGCGGCGACGTGAAGCGCGATCTGCAATACGACGAGGTCAGCGCCAAGCAGAAAGCCAAAGTCGACGCGACCACCACCCAAGTCTTCGCCGAGGCGGCGTATCGCTTGCAGCTGCAACCGTTGGCGCTGGAACCGTTCGCCAACCTGACCTACCTGCATCTCGACACCGAGGGCTTTACCGAGAAGGGCGATGCCGCTGCGCTGAAAAGCGCTGGCGATCAGCGCGATGCGGTGTTGAGCACTTTGGGCGTGCGGGCGAGCAAAACCTTCCACCTTTCCAGCCAGCAAGCGCTGGACGTCAGCGCGCGTCTCGGCTGGCAGCACAGCCTCAGCGATATCGAATCAGAGCAGCATTTGCGTTTTGCCAGCGGCGGCACGCCGTACTCAGTGGAGAGCTCGGCGCTGGTGCGTGATGCCGCACTGGTCGGCGTGCAGGCCAGTCTGGCGTTGAGCAAGGACGTGCGGGTCAACCTCGATTACAACGGCCAACTGGCCAGCCGCGAGAAGCTGCATGGCGTAGGGCTGAGCCTGAACTGGCAGTTCTGATTGCATGTGTTTGAGCCCCTGTGGCGAGGGGATTTATCCCCGACTGCGCAGCAGTCGCAAAACCTGTGTTGATCGTTCCCACGCGCAGCAAAGGAATGCAGCCCGGGACGCTCTGCGTCCCATTGGAACGCGGAGCGTCCCTAGAGGCATTCCCACGCAGAGCGTGGGAACGATCAACGGCAGCACAGGCAACCGGATTTTTCGCAACATCACTAAGGAAGGTCGTGGATGGATAACAACAATACCCCCGCGCAATCGGGTGGCCGCTTTGCCCTGAAAACCCTGACAGTCGCCATGCTCTGTGCCAGTGCGATGGCGCAGGCAGCGCCTTACGTGGAGAACGGCCGCAGCGGCGATCCGTCGAGCTGGCGCAGCAATGAATTCAAGGCTGACTGGGGCCTGGGCGCGATCGGCGCGGATTACGCCTACGCCGCCGGCTACACCGGCAAAGGCGTGAAACTGGGCATCTTCGATCAGCCGGTCTACGCCGCGCATCCGGAGTTCTCTGGCAGTAACAAAGTCGTCACCCTGGTCACCAGCGGTATCCGCGAATACACCGACCCGTATATTCCGGTGAAAGCCGGCGACGCGTTCCGCTATGACGGTTCGCCCTCGGTCGGCTCCGACGGCAAGCTCGGCGCCCATGGCACCCACGTCGGCGGTATCGCGGCGGGCAGTCGCGACGGCGGGGTGATGCATGGCGTCGCATTCGGGGCGCAGATCATCAGCGCCGACAACGGCGACCCGGGGCCTGAAGACGGCATCGTGCGTGGCAACGACGGCGCGGTGTACAAGGCCGGTTGGGATGCGCTGATCGCCAGCGGAGCGCGGATCATCAATAACAGCTGGGGCATCGGCATCACCGACCGCTTCGACCTCGGCGGCCGCGATCCGGCGTATCCGCACTTCACCGTCAACGACGCGCAGTTGCAGTTCAACGAAATCCGCACCTTGCTCGGCACCAAACCCGGCGGCGCCTACGACGGCGCGATTGCCGCCGCACGCAGCGGCATCGTCACTATTTTTGCCGCCGGCAACGACTACAACCTGAACAACCCGGATGCCATTGCCGGCCTCGGTTATTTCGTTCCGGACATCGCGCCGAACTGGATCACCGTCGCCGCGTTGCAGCAGAACCCGGACACCGCCAGCGCCAATCCGTACGTGATCAGCACGTTCTCCTCGCGTTGCGGCTACACCGCCAGTTACTGCGTGTCGGCGCCGGGCACCAAGATCTACAGCTCGATCATCGAAGGCACCAACGCCGACAACTTGACCACCGGCTACAAAAACTACAACGGCACCTCGATGGCCGCGCCACATGTGGCCGGTTCCATCGCGGTGTTGATGGAGCGCTTCCCGTATATGTCCGGCGATCAGGTCGCTAGCGTGTTGCGCACCACTGCGACCGACCTCGGCGCACCGGGCATCGACGCCTTGTACGGCTGGGGCATGATCAACCTGCGCAAGGCCATCGATGGGCCGGCGATGTTCGTCACCGAGCAGGACATTCCCGAGGAGTTCCGCGTGCAGGGCGCTTACGGCTCCGGCCAGTTTGTCGCCGATCTGCCGGGCATCGGCGCGATCATCGATCAAGGCAAACCGACCGAGCGGGTGTGCAGCGACATCACGTGCGGCCTCGACACCTGGCGCAACGACATCGGCGGCCACGGCGGTCTGACCAAGCAAGGCATCGGCACCTTGGTGCTGACCGGCAACAACACTTACAGCGGCCCGACCCTGGTCAATCAGGGCCGTCTGGCCATCAACGGTTCGCTGCAATCGGCGGTCACCGTCAACAACGGCGGCATCCTCGGCGGCAATGGCCGCCTCGGCGCGCTGGCGGTGAACAGCGGCGGTACGGTGGCGCCGGGCAACTCCATCGGCACCCTGAACGTCGCCGGTGACGTGACTTTCGCGCCGGGTTCGACCTACGCCGTAGAGCTGTCGCCAACCAGTAGCGACCAGATCGTCGCGAGCGGCAAAGCCGTCATCGACGGCGCCACGGTGAGCCTGTCGCTGGAAAACAGCCCGACCTTGCTCAGCACCGGCGAAGCGCAAAGCCTGCTCGGCACCCGCTACAACATTCTGCAAGCGGCGGGTGGCATTGAAGGGCGTTTCGGTCAGGTCTTGCCGAATTACGCCTTCCTCGGCGGCACTCTGGATTACTCGGCGGGCGGCATTCAGCTGGCGGTGGGGCGCAATGAGGCATCGTTCGCCAGCGTCGGTCTGACGCCGAACCAGCGCGCCGTTGGTGCGGCTGCCGAGCGTTTGGGTTCGGGCAATGCGCTGTTCGAAACCCTGTTGCTGTCGCCCAACGCGGCGTCGGCGCAGCAGGCCTTTCAACAGCTGTCCGGCGAGATTCACCCGGCCATTGGCACGCTGCTGATCAACGACAGCCGCTACCTGCGCGAAGCCGTCGGCGAGCGCCTGCGTGAGCGTGATCTGTTCAACGCCGATGCGCCGACTGATGAACGCAGCAACGTCTGGGTCAAGGTGCTGGGGTCGTGGGGTGAAAGCGATGGCGGACACGACAATGCCGATTCCAACAGTTCCATCGGCGGGCTGCTGGCTGGCGTCGACGGTCTGATTGCTGAAGATACCCGTCTCGGTTTCGTCACTGGTTACAGCGACAGCTCGTTGAGCATGGGCAGCGGCACGCATTCGTCGGCCTCGGTCGACAGCTACCACTTGGGTGCGTATCTGGGCCATGAAATCGACGCGTTGCGCCTGACGGTCGGCGGCGCCTACAGCTGGCATCGCATTGATGTGAAGCGTGATCTGCAGTTCGGCGACGTCAGCGGCAAACAGAAAACCAAACGTGACGCGACCACCGCGCAAGTGTTCACCGAGGCCGCTTACGATCTGGGCCTGCAACCGATGAACCTGGAGCCGTTCGCCAATCTGTCCTACGTGCACCTCAACACTGACAGCTTCACCGAGAAGGGTGACGCTGCGGCGCTGAAGGGTGGTGAAGACAACCGCGACGTGGTGCTGTCGACCCTCGGCGTGCGCGCCAAGCGCAGTTTTGCCGTGTCGGACAAGCATCAGCTGGAACTGGGCGCCAGCCTCGGCTGGCAGCACAACCTGAGCAGCGTCGATGCCGACAGCCATCTGGCCTTCGCCAACGGCAATAGCGCGTTCACCGTGCAGAGCGTGTCGATGGATCGTGACGCTGCCGTGGTCGGCGTGCGTGCCGGGCTGGCGCTCAATCGCGACGTGCGGGTCAACCTCGACTACAACGGCCTGATCGGCTCGAACGAGAAAGATCACGGCGTCGGTCTGACCCTCGACTGGCAGTTCTGAGGCGTAACCGGCAGCGCTTCTCGGGCTGCCGGTTTTTCAAGAAAAGGGAGCGCTGCTCATGGGATTGTTCGAGTACAAAAATCCAAATGTGCAGAAGATCCAAATGTGGGAGCGAGCCTGCTCGCTCCCACAGGTACGGCGTACACATGATCGTTCCCACGCTCTGCGTGGGAACGCAGCCGGGGACGCTCTGCGTCCCACAAGATCGCAGCCTTCGGCAGTTCCTACAGAGGCTGTGCACGATGTAATGAATGCTCCGGAGCCCCGCGCTCTGGCTGTGAGCTATCTCTGACAATTCCAACAACAAGAGAGGCAATGGCAATGGGTGTATACGACTACAAGAACTTCGGCACAGCCGATTCCGCGGCGCTGTTCAGCGATGCCATGGCGATCACGCTGTATTCCTATCACAACCTCGATAATGGCTTCGCCGCCGGTTACCAGCACAACGGCTTCGGCCTCGGCCTGCCGGCGACGCTGGTTACCGCGCTGATTGGCGGCACCGATTCGCAAGGGGTGATCCCCGGTATCCCGTGGAATCCCGATTCGGAAAAACTCGCCCTTGAGGCCGTGCAAAAGGCCGGCTGGACGCCGATCAGCGCCGCGCAATTGGGCTACGACGGCAAGACCGATGCACGCGGGACGTTCTTCGGCGAGAAGGCCGGCTACACCAGCGCGCAAGTGGAAATCCTCGGCAAGTACGACGCTCTGGGTCACCTCACCGAACTGGGGATCGCCTTTCGCGGCACCAGCGGCCCGCGCGAAATCCTCATCGGTGATTCGATTGGCGACGTGATCAACGATCTGCTCGCGGCGTTCGGCCCGGCCGATTACGCAAAAAACTACGTCGGCGAAGCCTTCGGCAATCTGCTCAACGATGTCGTCGCATTTGCCCGGGCCAACGGCCTCAGCGGCAAGGACGTGCTGGTCAGCGGTCATAGCCTGGGCGGCCTGGCGGTGAACAGCATGGCTGACTTGAGCGCTGGCAAGTGGGGCGGTTTCTTCGCCGACTCCAACTACATCGCCTACGCCTCGCCGACTCAGAGCAGCACCGACAAGGTGCTGAATATCGGCTACGAAAACGACCCGGTGTTTCGCGCCCTCGACGGCTCGACTTTCAGCAGCGCTTCAGTGGGCGTGCACGACGCGCCGCATGCCTCGACCACCGACAACATCGTCAGCTTCAACGACCACTACGCCTCGAACGCCTGGAACGTGCTGCCGTATTCGATCCTGAATATCCCGACGTGGATTTCGCACCTGCCCACTGGCTACGGCGACGGCATGACCCGCGTGCTGGAATCGAAGTTCTACGACCTGACCAGCCGCGACTCGACGATCATCGTCGCCAACCTGTCCGAGCCGACGCGGGCCAACACGTGGGTGCAGGACCTCAACCGCAACGCCGAAACTCACAAGGGCAGCACGTTTATTATTGGCAGTGACGGCAACGACCTGATCCAGGGCGGCAGCGGCAATGACTATTTGGAAGGCCGCGCCGGCAATGACAGCTTCCGTGACAGCGGCGGCTACAACTTCATTCTGGGCGGGCAGGGCAGCAACACCCTCGACTTGCAGCAGACGGTGAAGAACTTCGATTTCGCCAACGACAGCGCTGGCCACCTGTACATCCGCGATGCCAACGGCGGGATCAGCATCACCCGTGATATTGGCAGCATCGTCAGCAAAGAGCCGGGGTTTCTCTGGGGCGTGTTCAAGGATGACGTGCTGCACAGCGTCACGGCCACGGGATTGAAAGTCGGCAGTATCCTCACCGCTTATGAATCGAGCGTAAAAGGCACGGCCGCTGCTGACATGCTCAAGGCGCATGCCGGCGGTGACTGGCTGTTTGGCCTGGAGGGCAACGATCATTTGCTCGGCGGTGCGGGCAATGATGTGTTTGTCGGTGGCGCTGGCAATGACCTGATGGAATCGGGCGGCGGGGCGGATACGTTTCTGTTCCACGGTACGTTTGGCCAGGACCGTGTGGTTGGCTATACGGCTAATGACAAACTGGTGTTTCTTGGCGTGCAGGGGGTGTTGCCGGGGGATGATTTGCGCGCCCATGCCTCGGCGGTCGGACAGGATACCTTGCTGACGTTCGGTGGGGATTCGGTGACGTTGGTGGGCGTGGCGCTGGGAAGTTTGAGCGCCGACGGGGTTGTTATCGCCTGACGTTGATGCGGGGCCTGTGCCGGCCCCTTCGCGAGCGGGCTCGCTCCCACAGGGGATTTGTGAACGACGTAGATCCAGTGTGGGAGCGAGCCTGCTCGCGAAAAACGATCATTCAAGCAAAGTCAGTCTTCCTTGCGCACGGTCGCGACTTCATCCGCGCGAACCTTGACCTTGGCGCCGGAAATGTCTTCGAACTCATAGAAACCGTCCTCGGTCTCGGTCTTCGGCATGTCCTCGGTCAGGTACTGGGTGCCGTTCTGCAGCGTCACCACGGTCTGGGTCGAACAGCCGCCCAGCGCCAACAGGGCGGCGACCGCTACAGGAATGCCCAGCATCTTGATTTTCATACCCACCTCTGACTCCTTGCTTGAATGTGATTGCGGGCATTGTCGGCCCTGTAACGCGGTTGGTGCCAGCAGCGGCGGAAAAGTTCGATGGCGGCGCGAAAAAATGCCATTGATCTTTTTCCGTTTGCGCCGGGCGGGGCTGAGCTGTTATCTGTACGCATAACCAGTGTTCGCTTGCCGTGGCTTTGAATTCCCGTGACCTCCAACCCTCTCGACGATCCGTTCTATTACCTCAACAACTTCCGACAAGTGCTTGATTGGCTTGGGCTTCGCTATGCCGATGTGATGAGCACAAGCGAGCACGGCTTTATTCGCGACTTCAATACGCTGCCGCAAGCCTCGCAGGGATTGCTGGTACGCATGGTCATGCGCAAGGGCATTCACTTTCGCGCGAGCAAACTCAACTATCTGGAAATCGGCGACATTGCCGAGGCGGCGCGGCCGTTGCTCGAACACGGCTGGCTCGACGAACACGCTGCGCTGACCCTGGCAGAGCTGTTTGATGTCCTGCTCAAGGCCGAGCTGCAGCAAGCGTTCGGCACCTTTATAGAACAGCCGAAAGGGCGCAAGGACGAGTGGCTGCCGGTGCTGGCCGAACAGTTCAGCGAGGCGCAGCCCCTGCGTGTCTGGGCGCCGCAACTGGCTGAGCGGCTGTTCAGCCTGACCCTGATGGACCTGTGCGATCGCCTGCGCCTGATGTTCTTCGGCAATCTGTATCAGGACTGGTCGGAGTTCGTGCTGGCCGACCTGGGCATCTTCACTTATGAAAAAGTCGAGTTCTGCGCCGACTCCCGAGGCCTGCGCAGTCGCGAAGACGTCGACGCCTGCCTGTTCCTGCATCAATGCCAGTTGCGCTTCGAAGCCGGTGAAGCGCTGGACGAGATCGTCGAACAGATCAACGCCGTGCAATTCGACAACCCGTGGCTGCGCCGCCGGCAAGCCAAGGCGTTGTTCCAGATCGGCCAGTATGCCGAGCGCATCGGCGACTTTGCCCTGGCCCTGAGTGTTTACCGCGACTGCGCTTATCCGGGCGCACGGCTGCGGATGATCCGTGTGCTCGAACGCTGCGGCGAATATGCATTGGCGCTGGAACTCGGCACGCTGGCCGAACAGGCACCGCAAAGTGCGGCCGAGCAGCAAGGCTTGCAGCGCATCGTCCCGCGTCTGCGGCGCAAACTCGGTGGCCCGCCGCTCAAACGTGCCAAGGCCAGAGAGGTCGAGCGCCTCGACTTGCACTTGCCGCGCATCGATCCGGCGCGGTCGGTGGAATTTCACGTACAAGCGCACTTGCACGCCGATGACGGCCCGGTGCATTACGTCGAGAACAGCCTGATCAATTCACTGTTCGGGCTGTTGTGCTGGCCGGCGATCTTCGCGCCGTTGCCGGGTGCGTTCTTTCACCCGTTCCAGCGCGGCCCGGTGGATCTGCTCAGCGAAGACTTCCTCGAGCGCCGCGCCGAGCTGTTCCAGGCCTGCCTGGGCGAACTCGACGACGGCCGCTACGTCGAGACCATCCGCCAGCGCTTCGTCGACAAGTGGGGCATACAGTCGCCTTTCGTGTTCTGGGGCGCGCTCAATGAAGACTTGCTGGAGCAGGCGCTGGCCTGTCTGCCCTCCGAACACCTGAAACACTGGTTCAATCGCCTGTTGCTCGACATCAAGGCCAACCGCGCCGGCATGCCGGACCTGATCCAGTTCTGGCCGCAGCACAAGACCTACCGGATGATCGAAGTCAAAGGCCCCGGCGACCGCTTGCAGGACAATCAGCTGCGCTGGCTGGAGTTCTGCCACGAGCATCAAATGCCGGTGGCCGTGTGTTACGTGCAATGGGCGGAGCAGAGCGCTTGAGTTACAGCGTTGCCGTGCGTGCACTGTGCGAGTTCACCGCCAAGACCGGCGACCTCGACCTGCGCTTCACCCCGTCACCGACCGCGCTGGAAGGCATCGTCGGCCATCGCACCGTGGCCTCGCGGCGCAGCGAGCAGTACCAGAGCGAAGTGGCGCTGCAAGGCGAATTCGGCGAACTGAAGGTCAAGGGCAGGGCGGACGGTTACGACCCGGCGCAAAACTGCCTGGAAGAAGTCAAAACCTATCGCGGCGACCTGAGCAAGCAACCGGCCAATCACCGCCAGTTGCACTGGGCGCAGGCGAAAATCTACGGCTGGTTGATGTGCCAGAAACTGCAATTGCAGCAGATCAATCTGGCGCTGGTGTATTTCGACGTCGTCAGCGAAAAGGAAACCTGCCTGGTTGAATCCCACAGCGCCGAGTCGCTTCAGGGGTTTTTCGCGCAGCAGTGCGCTTTGTTCCTGCAATGGGCCGAGCAGGAAATGGCACATCGCGAAGCGCGCAATCTGGCCGCGCAGCAACTGGCGTTCCCGCACGCGGATTTTCGTCCCGGCCAACGGCATCTGGCCGAATCAGTGTTCAAAGCCGTCAGCACCGGCCGCTGCCTCATGGCCCAGGCGCCGACCGGCATCGGTAAAACCCTTGGCACGCTGTTTCCGATGCTCAAGGCCTTGGCGCCGCAGCAACTGGACAAGGTGTTCTTTCTCACCGCCAAGACTCCCGGACGCAAGCTGGCGCTGGATGCCAGCCAGGTGTTGTTCAGGCAAACGCCGGACTTGCCGCTGCGGGTGATGGAAATGGTTGCTCGCGACAAGGCCTGCGAACACCCGGACAAGGCCTGCCATGGCGAATCCTGCCCGCTGGCCCAGGGTTTTTACGATCGCTTGCCGGCCGCCCGCGAAGCCGCCAGCCGCATCAACCTGCTCGATCAGGCAGCGATGCGTGAAGTCGCCGCGCAGCACAGCGTGTGCCCGTACTACCTGAGTCAGGAAATGGCCCGTTGGGCGGATGTGGTGGTTGCCGACTACAACTATTACTTCGACTTCAGCGCGCTGCTGTTCGGTCTGGCCCAGCTCAATCAGTGGAGAGTCGCGGTGCTCGCCGACGAGGCGCACAACCTGGTCGAGCGCGGCCGGCAGATGTACAGCGCCAGCCTCGACCAGTTCACCCTCGCCAGCGTGCGCAAAACCGCGCCCGCAGCGTTGAAAAATTCCCTGCAACGGGTCAACCGCGAATGGAACGCGCTGCATGCGCCGCAACTGGCGGCCTATCAGGCCTACGACAAGGCGCCGGACAAGCTCCTGCACGCCATCTCGCTGTGTTGCGCGGCCATTGGCGATTACCTCAACGAACATCCGCAAGGCCTCGACAGCGGTCTGCAGAACTTCTATTTCGACTTGCTGCAATTTGCCCGGGTCGCCGAGCTGTACGACGAGCATTACCTGTTCGATATCAGCAAACGCGACCTCGACCGCAAGCGTCCACTCTCGCAACTGTGCCTGCGCAATGTGGTGCCGGCGGCGTTCATCGGCCCGCGCCTGACAGCGGCGCGCAGCAGTGTGCTGTTCTCGGCCACGCTGAGCCCGCGCAACTACTACGCCGACCTGCTCGGCACGCCCGCCGACACGGTGTGCATCGACGTCGAATCGCCGTTCAGCGCCGAGCAGTTGCAGGTGCACATCGTCAGCCAGATCTCCACGCGTTTTAACCATCGCCAGGCCTCGCTGGAGCCGATCGTCGAGCTGATCGCCCGTCAGTTCAGCGAGCGCCCGGGCAATTATCTGGCGTTCTTCAGCAGTTTCGATTACCTGCAACAGGTCGCGACCTTATTGGCCGAGCGCCATCCGCGCATCACTCAGTGGCTGCAATCGCGGGGCATGGCCGAGGGCGCGCGGCAGGCGTTTCTCGACCAGTTCAGCGCCGACAGCCAGGGCGTCGGGTTTGCGGTGTTGGGCGGCGCGTTTGGCGAGGGCATCGATTTGCCCGGCGCGCGGCTGATCGGAGCGTTCATCGCCACGCTGGGGCTGGCGCAGCTCAACCCGGTCAACGAGCAGATGAAACGGCGCATGGCCGCCATTTTTGGCGCCGGCTACGATTACACCTATCTGTACCCGGGCATGCAAAAAGTCGTACAAGCCGCCGGGCGGGTGATTCGCACCCGTGAGGATCGCGGCACGGTCATGCTCATCGACGACCGCTTTGCCGAAAGCCGCATCCAGCAACTGCTGCCACGCTGGTGGGCGATCAAAAGCGAACCGGCGCTTTTCAAATCGACGGATTCACGCATACTTCAGCCCATGACAGTGGCTGGTGAGTGTGATGAGTGAGAACAACAGAACCGCAGCGATCGAAGACAGCCGTTTCCGGCTGCTGATCGACGCGGTTGTCGACTATGCGATCTACATGATCGACCCCGACGGTACCATCACCAGTTGGAACTCCGGCGCCAAACGCTTCAAAGGTTATGAAGAAGCGGAAATCATCGGCGAGCACTTCTCGCGCTTCTATACCCCGGAAGACCGCGCCAACGGCATGCCGCAACGGGCGCTGGACACAGCGATCCGTGAAGGTCGCTTCGAAGGCGAGGGCTGGCGCGTGCGCAAGGACGGCACGCACTTCTGGTCGCACGTGGTGATCGATCCGATCATCGACCCCGACGGCAAGCTGCTCGGTTTCGCCAAGATCACCCGTGACCTCACCGACCGCAAAATGGCCGAGGAAACCCTCAAACAAAGCGAACAGCAGTTCCGCCTGCTGGTGCAGGGCGTCACCGATTACGCGATCTACATGCTCAGCCCCGAAGGCTGCGTCAGCAACTGGAACCAGGGCGCGCAGCGCATCAAGGGCTATTTGCCGGAAGAGATCATCGGCCAGCATTTTTCGATTTTCTACACCCCCGAAGACCGCGAACTCGGCGAGCCGCAGCGTTCGCTGGAGATTGCCACCCGCGAAGGCCGCTTCGAGAACCGCAGTTGGCGGATGCGCAAGGACGGCACGCGCTTTCTTGCCCACGTAGTGGTCGATGCGATTCGCGGCGACACCGGCGCGTTGCTCGGCTTCGCCAAGATCACCCGCGATGTCACCGAGGCCCACGAAGCGCAGCAGGCCCTGGAAAAGACCCGCGAGGCGTTGTTCCAGGCGCAGAAGATGCAGGCGATCGGCCAACTCAGCGGCGGCATCGCCCATGACTTCAACAACCTGCTGACGGTCATTCTCGGCAACCTCGAGATCGTGCAGAAACGCATCGGCGATGCGCCGAAAATCGCCCGACTGCTGGAAAACGCCACCCAAGGAGCCTTGCGTGGTGTTTCGCTGACCCAGCGCATGCTGGCCTTCGCCCGGCGTCAGGAACTGAAGACCGAATCGGTGGATATCCCGCAATTGGTGCAAGGCATCACCGGGCTGCTGCGCAGTTCGCTCGGACCGGGTATTCGTATCGAAACACGCTTTCCCGACGACCTGCAGCCAGTGCTGGCCGACAGCAACCAATTGGAACTGGCGATCCTCAATCTCGCCACCAATGCCCGCGATGCCATGCCCGACGGCGGCACGGTGATCATTCAGGCGCAAGCCGAAGTGGTGCTGGAACAAACTCATTCGACCCTCGCGGCGGGGCGTTACGTGTGCCTGAGCCTGATCGATAGCGGCGAAGGCATGGACGAAGCCACGCTGGCCTGCGCCCGTGATCCGTTCTTCACCACCAAAGGCCTGGGCAAAGGCACCGGGCTGGGCTTGTCGATGGTGCACGGCTTCATCGAGCAGTTGGGCGGGCGCTTTATTCTGAAAAGCGAGAAGGGCCAGGGTACGGCGGCCGAGCTGTGGATTCCGGTGGCACTAGAGCAATCGGCCAGTCGCCCGGCGTACAGCAACGCCGCGCCCATTGCGGTGCCGAGGCTCAGTGTGCTGGTGGTCGATGACGATTCGCTGGTGCTGACCAGCACCAGTCTGTTGCTCGAAGACCTCGGCCACCGCGTTATCGGCGCGACCTCCGGCGCCCAGGCGCTGGCGCTGTTCGATCAGGGCGAAGTCATCGATCTGGTGATCACCGACATGGCCATGCCAAAAATGAGCGGCGCGCAACTGGCTCACGCCCTGCGTATGCTCAAGCCGGATCTGCCGATCATTCTCGCCACTGGATATGCCGAACGCCTGGAGGGTTTTGCCGCTCAACTGCCGCGTCTGCCGAAACCGTTCACCCAAGCGAGTCTGGTGCAGATCATCGCTCAATCGATGAAGTGACGCGCTGGTCGATCCGGCTGAACTAGTGCTGACGCGTGCCTTTCCAAAAGTCTTGTTCACTTTTGGAGGGCACGTCTCTTGTCTCGCATATTGACCCAGCCAAGCGCTGTTGAAGAAGCCTTGGCCGAACACGACGCCAAGATGTTTGGCTCACCCAAGGAGCGGCTGGATTTCTATCGCCGGGAAATCCAATACGAAACCAGCATCCTCGCCAACCGCACCGACGCCTACCTCGCGGCGCAGTCGTTCCTGGTGATCGCTTTCGCCTCGTGCATGGCCAACCTCAATCCGGAGTGGGGCAAGATGTTCACCCTCGTCGTGCCGCCGTTTCTCGCGCTGCTCGGGGTGCTCAGTTCATTGAATGCCTGGCCGGGGATTCGTGCGGCATACGACATCATCGATCACTGGCACTTCAAACAGAGCCAGTTGCTGCACAGCGAGCCGGTAATGGGCGCGGCGTATGACGAGTCACCGCTGTTCAGTGAGATGGAATCCAGCCACAAGGGCTATCGCAAGTCGCTGCTGTTCTCGGTGCGCACGCCTTGGATTTTTGCCACGTTCTGGGTGATGTTGGGGGTGTATGCGGTGTTTATTCAGGTGACCAATCCTTGAGGTGGATTGGTCGGGGGGCAGGGGACAGGCGCTGGATTTTGTGGTGTCTGTGAGATCTTACCCCCTCACCCCAGCCCTCCCGAAA